>JANQSY010000029.1 GCA_028279065.1 Cytophagales bacterium | reverse complement strand
AAACCCCGGCAACATAGGAACCTTGAAGGCTTTTTCCTGAATAGGTTTCCTCGAAATTCCCCCGGTGTCCCATATGGGAATTCCCAAGGCTAAAAAGGCTTTCTGATCCCTGTATCAGAGATGGATCGAATCCCTTTTCGACTACCTTCCATTCATCAGGGATGTATTGAGCACTCATAGGTTCAGAAGGGATTTTATTTCATGGGCTTTGATCTTGCTCAAGTCCGTAACCACAAGATCTGCATCTGAGAGGTTTTTTTCAGATCCGATCCCGATACAATACATACCTGCCCTTTTCGCTGCCTTGACTCCTGACTCGGCATCTTCAAATACCACACATGAGGAAGGTGGTGTCCCCATTTTTTCTGCCCCTTTTTGAAAAACTTCCGGATCTGGTTTGGACTTTTCGATCATGGTTCCATCTACAATCACATCAAACTCATCAGCTAACCCGATCTTTTCCAGAATTCTTTTTGCGTTCTTGCTTGATGAACCTATTCCTATTTTGATTCCTGATCTTTTTGATTCTTCTAAAAAATTCTTTGCCCCGGGCAAGGGTGAATCCTCAGAGAGGGAATCAACGAGTTCCAGATATATTCTGTTCTTTTTATGCAAAAGAACCTCTCTTTTGTCGGCTTCCAATTTGACATTTCCCATAGAAAGGATCTTTTCGAGAGAATCTGCCCTGCCCACACCTTTTAGAAGCTCATTTTCCTTTTCCCCAAATTCAATTCCCAATTCGGATGCGATCTGACCCCATGCCTTGAAATGAAAGCTGGCCGTATCTACGATGACCCCATCCAGATCAAAAATGAACCCTAGGGAATTCAATTCAGGATTTCTTTTTTGGATGAATCCTTTCCAAATGGATAAGACCCATGAGCAACAGCTTGGCCGAAGCTGGATTAGTGGCAAGGGGTACATTCCCTTTATTGCATTCGATCAGAAGATTTTGAATGTCTTCATGATTATGGGTGACCTCATGGTCCCTTAAAAAAATCACGATATCCACTTTTCCTTCCCTGATCATATCCGTGATCTCCATATACCCACCGGATTTTCCTGGACTCATATGGTTTACCGGAACTTTAAAATCCCCTTTTTCGAGGAACTCTGCGGTTCGACCGGTAGCAAGGATGGTCCGTTGCCATAAACCATCTTCCACTTCTTTTAATAGATCAACCAGCGCAGGCTTCTTCTTATCGTGGGCGATAACAGCAATGTTTCTCATGCTACTGAAATTAATGTGCCTCTAAAACATAATCAAGATGATACTGGATCAGACCCTGGATCGGTTTTTTTTCTATGGCTCCAAGGCGCATTGAATTTTCATTCATCGCTTCCTCCAGAATACCACGGCAGTAATAAGCCACGGAACCAACAAAATGTATCGGGACCTCTTTGTATTCCTTAAAGCATTTGACGTGCACATCAAGGAAATCATTGAGGCCATCTTTAAGGATCTTCCTAAAGAATGGGTGTTTTTGATTGTCAGAAACAAATTTCATGAAACTTGCCAGGTAGACATTGGCCTTGTTGTTGCCATAAACGTTTGCAAAGATCTCATCTTTATTCAGGGTGTATTCCTTGTCCAATTCATTTCTAAGCTCTTCAGGAAGTTTTCTGTACATGTAAGACCTGAGCAATCTTTTTCCAAAATAACTCCCACTTCCTTCATCTCCTAGAATAAATGCCAAGGCAGGCACTTCTTCTCTGATATTTTCCCCGTCAAAGAAACAGCTATTGGATCCTGTTCCCAGGATACAGGCAATTCCTGGCTCGCCTGAAAACGTTGCATAGGCAGCTCCTACGAGGTCGTGATCTACATGAATATCACTGGAAGTGAAGAAAAGACTCAACCCATCTGAGATCACCCTGTTCATCTCGGGAGAGGAGCAGCCCGCACCATAAAAAAAGACCTTCTCAATCTTCTTAAGGGGAGGAAAATGGCCCCGGTTCTTAAACAATTCCGCCGAGATTACCTCTTTAGTGTGGAAAAATGGGTTAAAACCCATGGTGCTGAAAATGCTTATTATTTCACCATCCGGCTGGACCAAAGCCCAGTCACATTTTGTAGATCCGCTATCTGCGATTATTATCACTTTGATAAATTTAGTTTGATAAAAACTCTGAGATCCTTAAAAGATCTCCGTCCAAGTCATTCTTTTGATGAAAAACCTCCGTTAATTGTGTGAATTCCAATCTGTTGTTTACCAACCCAACCATATGGTTTTGATGGCCATTGATAAGCCCTTCAACAGCGGCAACGCCGAACTTGCTTGCAAGGATGCGATCAAAAGCGGTCGGAGCACCCCCCCTTTGCAGGTGCCCTAGAATGGTCACTTTTACTTCATAATGAGGGAATTCATCTTCGATTTTTTCAGCAATGGATGGAGCGCTTCCAAGACCACCACCTTCGGCTACGATTATGATCTTGCTTTCTTTTTTGCTGCCCTGCAGCAACCGGATCTCCTTGAACAGATCATCAATTGACTTTTCCTTCTCCGGAATGATCGTCGAAATGGCTCCGGAAGCTATTCCACTTGACACGGCGATCTGACCAGCATCCCTGCCCATAACCTCTATTAGGAATAGTCGGTTATGGGAAAGCGCTGTATCTCTGATCTTATCAACCCCCTCAACAACTGTATTCACGGCACTGTCAAAACCGATGGTGAAGTCTGTTCCACCAAGATCGTTATCAATTGTAGCAGGAATACCGATTACGGGTATTCCATACCTTTCATTCAACACCTGAAGACCTTTTAGACTTCCGTTTCCACCAATTCCGATCAGGGCATGGATCTCATATTCCAAAAGCTTGTGATAAGCCTGCTCCATGCCCGCAGGGGTCTTAAAAAGTTCACTTCTGGCTGTTTTTAAGAAGGTACCGCCCTTTTGCAGGATGTTCCCCACCGATCTATTTGTCAAGGGAGCCATACGCCCTTCGATCAGACCCTCATATCCTCTCTCGATCCCCACTACCTTTAATCCATGGTGTAACGCCCCCCTTACAACCGCTCGAATAGAGGCATTCATGCCGGGAGCGTCACCCCCGGAGGTAAAAACACCTATTTTTTTTATGGAGTCCTTCTTTGACATGGTTTTCCCAACAAGAATTTCAGGCAGGTTCGAAGATAGTGTATTTTTTACACTTACCAAAAATACCTATATTCGTAAAAGAATATCCTTAAAGCTTATTTTTGAGGAAGAGAAAACTATCACCTTATGGGAGAACTCACTCATGGCCAAACCACCTAACGGGCACGTATTAAACCATAATATATCCGTCGATTGCGTTGTTTTTGGATTTAACGGCGAGGAATTAAGGGTCCTTTTGATCGAGCAGAAAGACTTTAATGGCGGGAATCATATGACCCAATTCGCACTGCCTGGGGACCTTGTTTTTGATGATGAAAGTCTCGATGATGCTGCATTACGAGTATTGGCCGAATTGACCAATCTGGATAACATATATATGAAGCAATTCCATGCATTTGGAAATGTTAACCGGGTCAAGGACCTCAAGGATCAGGACTGGTTGAGATCTTTCAGAACTGAGCCAGCAGCAAGGGTGATCACGGTTGGATATTATTCCCTTGTTAGCCTGAACGATTACAAACCTGTGCCTGCCTCATTTGCAGCAAAAACCTTTTGGCAAAATGTGGAAAATATCCCTCAGTTAGCCTTCGATCATAATGAGATCGTAATGGGAGGGTTTAAAAGGCTTCAGGAAGAATTTGAGAACAAGATGTTGGGCTTCGAGCTTCTTCCAAAGAAATTTACACTCACCCAGCTTCAAAAACTTTACGAGATCGTGTTGAATAAGAAGTTCGATAAGAGGAATTTCCGAAAGAAGGTCAAGAAGGAAGGTCTGATTGAAGCTGTTGGTGAAAAGCAAGAGGGTGTTCTCCACAAACCCGCACAGTTGTATAAGTTGAATAAGCAGTAGGCATCTTAATCCTTCATCCTTCTCCGTCTTGTCCGAATATCAAATCTCAATTCTAGAAAGAGGGTGTGTGAGTACATAAATCTCATATTATCCAAGCTCAAGAAGGAAGGTAAATAGTTAACCCCAACGCTAAAAACCTTGGTAAAGGCGTAGTGAAGGCTCAGATGTATTCCCAAGGAGTTTGAAATGGAGGAATAATTTGAGTCAGCAGGGTTATCCGCTGAAGAGACAGAATCGAAAGGAAAATAGGAGTAGTTATAATTTGATGAAGTCACCTGCAATCCTGCTCCATAGATTAGTTTGTTTTTAAGAAATTTCCCTTCAAGCCTGGCACTAGCGAATTGGTTATTTAATCCTTCACACAATTCCTGGCAATCATAAGGTGCAGGTGCAAAAACAGGAAAATTCATTACCCACCCAGCAGATATCAAAACGCTATTCTTTTCACTGATCCTAACTTTCATGCCTCCGGTAAATAGCATAAATCCGGATTTTTCGATTTCAAAGTCTTGAGTTTTATGTAGAATGTGATTCCCTTCCGGTATCCCTATCACGAAGCTCAGTTTTCTTTCCTCAAAGGATTGACCAAAGCTTGATAAGGGAAGCATCATTAGGATCATGCATAGTATTCGGTTCACACATGAAATTTCCTTTATTCATTCCTTTATTCAAAGTGTCAAGCCATTGATTGAATCTGAATAGTAGGCTTTGCCCTGCTTGCCCGCCAAAATTCAATGGGATTGAATGAAGGCGGGAAGTGAGCCATTCTCGCAAGCGCGAATGAGTTTTTTTGTTTTGGGATTACCTCTACCCTTCGGGTGTCGGTGATCCCAGTGGGAGGGTTTGCCATGAAGTGAGCCCCAACTTCATTTCATTCAGTTGGGCTTTTTTTGGTTTTAACCTTAGCCAAGCAAAGCTTGGCAGTGTAGAAAGCGGAATGATTACCTCGCTCCACTCGGTGATCCCGGGGGTGGGCTTTGCCCTGTAGTGAGCCATTCTCGCAAGCTCGAATGGATATTCTTTGTTTTCAGAAAATGGCAAATGCATTTGCCATTTCCCTTAACAAAAAAAAGCCTCAGCGTTTAAACGCTGAGGCTCTACTACAGGGCAGAGGGTGAGGGATTCGAACCCCCGGTACCTCGCGGTACAACGGTTTTCAAGACCGCCGCGTTCGACCACTCCGCCAACCCTCTTTAATCCGCCATAGCTTCAGCGAAGGCGAAAATAGTCCACCAAGCTATGCTGGCAAACGGCCTGCAAAACTAAATCAAGGATGGATAATACTCAAAAAAATATCTAGGAATTGGAATTGTTTGCTTTGCCTCTAGCGAATTGCTCAAGCCTATGAGCCTTTTCTATGCTGGCATTGAATTCAAATCCAAGCATAATGATAAAGGCAATGAAGTAGAGCCAAAGCATAAAACCGATAAACGCCCCAATGGATCCGTATAGCTTGTTGTATTGTGCAAAGTTGTTGAAATAGATCCCATAGATCAGCGAAACAAGGATGGTAAGTGCTGTAGCCAAAAGTGCCCCAGGAGAAAAGAAACTGAATCTTTTGTGGACACTTGGGCCAAAATAATAGACTATTGCCAGACCAACCAAGAATAGCAAAATGATAACAAGATACTTGAAGAAGAAAATTGCATATACTGTACTCTTGTCCATCAAAAAGCCTTCATCGTGTAAATAGTTGATCACAAATTTCCCAACGATTATCAATACAACAGCCACAAACAGAACCGATACCAGTAAGTATGTCAGGACAAGTGATGTCAGCCTTTGAACAAGAAAATTCCTTGTTTCCTTGGTCTTATAGACTTTATTGAACGTGGTAATGAGGAAATCCATACCATTTGTGGCCAGATAGGTAGCTAGCAGGAATCCGAAGGAGAGAAGGCCTCCCCTTGGTTTACTAACTATATCGCTAATGGTCCCTTCCATATTGTGATACATCCTGGAGGGAATGATGTCCTCCATGAACCGGAGTATTGTGACATCAAGATTTTCAATCGGGATATATGGTATCAGGGTGAATAGGAAAATGAAAGAAGGGAAAATGGCAAATGTAAAATTGAAGGCGATTGCGTAGGCCATGGTTGAGAGATCATCCTTCCTCAACTGGTGATAAAAGACCTGGATCAGTGTAAGCAAAGGGATCTGCTTTTTTAGAACCTGCTTGGTCCTAAGAAAGGAGAGTCCTTTATGAAATATTGGGTGCTCCTGAGCGGCTTTTATATAGTCGTTGATCCTAGACAAAGAATTCTTCTAATTTTTTCAAAAGATCTTCCGGGGGCCGGATAGGTTTCCGGCTTTGCTTATCGACAAAAACCAAGATTGTTTTCCCAATATGGATCTTTTCTCCTCGGGAATTATAGAATTCGTATTCGAATTCAAATTTAACCCCTGGAATTTTCTTTATGAAAACCTTAATTGTTAGCAGTTCATCATAAAAAGCTGGAGCAAGATATTTTGACCAGTTTTCGAGAATTGGTAATAGGATTCCCTGGTCTTCAAGTGCTGCATAACTGAATCCAAGGGATCTCAATGCTTCTACTCTTGCGACCTCGTAGTAGGAAATGTAATTTCCATTATAGGCATATCCCATTTTATCGGTTTCAGAATACCTTACTCTGATCTTTGTTTCAAATTGGAACATCAGCGATAGATCCTCCTTTTGTTCAAGGCATTTTGATACTTCCTTGCATTGGCATTATGCTCACTCAGAGTGGCAGCGAAGTTATGTCGACCAGAAAAATCCTCTTTTGCACAGAAGTATAGATAGTTATGATTCTCGTAGTTCAGGACTGCTTCCAGAGTTTCAATTTCCGGGAGATTGATCGGTCCCGGAGGAAGCCCGGGATACTTATAGGTATTGTATGGAGAATCAATCTCTTTGTGAACTGTAAGGACACGCTTCATTTCAAAATCGCCAATGGCATAAACCACCGTCGGATCGGCTTGCAATCTCATGTTCCTTTTTAATCGATTCATATAAACACCGGCAATTATTGGCTTTTCCTCTTTCATGTTGGTTTCAGCCTGAACTATTGAAGCCAAAACAGAAACCTCAATCATATTTAGTCCAATCCTTTCTGCCTTTTCCTTTCTATCCTGGTTCCAAAATTTTGAATACTCATCATTCATTTTTTTGATGAAATGCCTGGGTGAAACATTCCAATACATCTCATAGGTATTTGGAAGAAACATAGCAAGGAAGTTACTGCTATCAAATCCATAGTCGTTTTGGATCTCTTTATCATGAAAAAGATTCGAAAAATCAAGGGAATCAAATTCCAGGTTTTCGCTGCTTTTAGATGCAAGATCCGCAGGTATCCGAACGTTGTTCAGCACCACTTTGATAGGTTCCTGCATTCCCCCACGAAGCATGCGGACCATTTGGATATTGGTAAGATTTGGAGGGATCAGGTAATGCCCTGGTTTTACAGCTTGCTGAAACTTCATCAGTTTGGAAACGAAGGCAAATGAGATCTTGTCCTTAACTATCCTTTCACCGTCCAGGATCTCCAGCAAGCCGAAAAAGTCCGTACCCGTGGGAACATAGATCTCGGCTTCTTCCTGGTCCACAAGCACATTCGGGGAAAAGAAGACCTGGTAGAAATAAAAACTGAAAGAAATGACCATTACAGCACTGAAAAGCATCAGGCTAAATTGGATCACCCTTTTTTTGGGTAGTTGCTCCTCCATTGAATTCTTGATGTCGCAAAAGTAGAGCCTTATTGGGAGAAAAAAGGTTTACAATTCCTTAATATTACACCGGGCAATTCACCCCCTGGCCTTAGTAGGTTTGCCCCGTAAAAACAGCAAAACATTAAAGATCTATGAAAAAGTACTACTTCCTATGGGCCTTGCTATTGACATGTTCGATCGGCTTTGGCCAAATCCGGATTGTCTCGGTCAATCCTACCGCCAATGAATTCACTTTAAAAAATTTCGGAGCTTCCACGGTCGATGTATCCCCGCTCAGAGTATGCACGGAGATCAGCTATTCGACTTTGAGCGGATTAACAGTTATTAGTGGATCAACCAATCTGGTAGCCGGAGCATCCGTTACTCTTACGAGGAGCATAGATCCAGGTGGAAATGGGGCTGATTTTGGTCTTTATACAGCCTCCGGAGGATTTGCAGACACGGCTAACATGATGGATTTCATGCAGTTTGGAAGTGGGGGAAATGGAAGGGAGTCTGTTGCTGCGTCCAAGGGAATTTGGTCGGCAGGAACATTCGTATCCGGGCCAGAGCCTTATAATTTCACCGGAGCGGGCACAGATTTCGGTGTTTCGTTTTGGTCTCCTACTTCGGCTGGTCCAGCAGAGTGTGCTGATATCTTCATTTCCGAATACATCGAAGGCTCAAGCAACAATAAGGCTGTTGAAATCTATAATCCAACAGGTTCGGCAGTTAACCTCAGCAATTATGCTATCTATTTAGTTGGTAATGGTGGATCTTTCACAAACACCTTCCTCCCACAAGGAACTTTAGCCTCGAATGACGTTTTTGTTTTCGCGGCAGACCAGGCTGATTCAGCTATTTTGAATGTTGCTGATACCGCCTTTCCCTTTCCAAGTGTTGCTCACTTCAATGGAGATGATGCTTTTATTATCGCAAATACGGTTACTGGTGATACAATTGATGTTTTTGGGACCCCCGGGTTTGACCCTGGCTCAAGCTGGCCTGTCACCGGTATTAATGGGGTTGTTGGAACCACCAGGGATCATACTCTCGTGCGGGGACCCGACATAAACGTTGGCGATACCTCATGGAACTCAGTAGTACAAAACCAATGGTATGTATATCCACAAAACACCTACAGCCACCTTGGGATTCATAATGCCAGGGCATGTGGAAGCTCAATTCCCGCTTATTTGATTAGCGATGTAAAAGGAGTTGATGCAAATGGTGTAGCTGATTCAACTGGTGTTGTATGCCAGCTTTCGGGTATTATACACAATCCTGATCAGGGTTTCTTCGATGTTGAATTTGCATTTCAGGATGGAAGTGCAGGGATTTGGCTTGAGGGAAATCCATCCCCGGGATTTTCTCCGGCAGAAGGAGACCATTTTACTGTTTGGGGATCGATCAACTTTAGCAGTGGTGTAATTGAAATGGACCCTGACTCCATGGTATTGCATTCCTCCGGGAACCCTCTATTTATAGCAGAGAAAATGGATACCATTAATGAATATACTGAAGGCAGATACATCCGTCTGGATAGTTGCAGATTCCTTGGGATAACTCCAGGAGACACATTTGCCATAGCTGGAAGTGGTACAAATTATTCCATCCAGACAGTTCAAATGGATACCTTCACTTTAAGGATCGACCGGAATTATGAGAATGACTGGAATGGGGAGTTTATACCTACAGGTTTGTTCAATGTTGTTGGAATAGGCAGTCAATTTGATGGTTCTTCTCCCCATTTTTCCGGTTATCAGATATTCCCATCCAGGTTTACCGATTTGGAGATCCTATCGGTTGCAGGAGAGGCTATTTCTTTTGCAGGGCCATCGGCTTCAGCAACTGAATCCTCTGGATCTTACCTTGTACTTGTGGTGGCTGCAGATACCTTTAGTAGTCCATCCACAATAGAAGTAAATCATACAGGTGGAACAGCCATTCCTGGAACAGACTTTAATTTCAATGATACCACATTAGCATTTAGCGCGGGGTTGATGGATAGTTTTTGGCTACCCATTACAATTATTGATAATTCTGTTCCAAATCCCGATAGAACGGTAATCCTTTCCCTTAGGAATCTAATGGGAAATGCAGATTATGGAATTGATACAGTTTTCACCCTTACAATATTGAACGATGATATTCCCCATTATAGCATCGCCACCATCAGAGGAAATGACACGGACGGTATAGCTGATTCGATCGGAGTTTATTGTTCGGCATCAGGTGTAGTTCTTGGGGTGGATCTCCAGGGCAATTCTTCCTCAAATAATGCTTTCAGTTTCGATGATGGAACGGGGGGAATTTCCGTTTTCAAGGGTGGTGGGTTTTCGCCCCCTTATATGGTGACCGAAGGCGATTCGGTTAAAATTATCGGAGTCATATCACATTTTAATGGCTTGTCGCAATTTAATCCGGATTCCATGGTCTTAGTTTCTACAGGCGCGAATGTTCCAGCGCCAATAGTGGTAACTGATCTGGACGAAAGCACTGAAAGCCGTTATGTCAGGATAAACGGGGTTACCCTTGTCGATCCAGCCCAATGGGTGACTGGCCAAAGCTTTACAGCTCAGATTACAAATGGGACGGATACCTTCGACTTGAGAGCTGATTCGGATGTTAATGTTTCCGACATGGCTGCTCCTGTTGGGGTTTTTGACGTGATAGGTGTTGGAGGACAGTTTGATGGAAGTGGTTCCCCATGGGATGACGGCTACCAGATCCTGCCCATGGACTCCACCCACATTATTCCATTTATTCCCCCACCGCCAAATATTCCCACCTATTCCATAGGTGATGTTATCGGTCTGGACTCAAACTTTGAGGCTGATTCCCTGGGTGTGATTTGTAAGTTGGTGGGCATTGTTTATGGAGAGAATTTTAGGCTACCAAATGGTTTATCCGTAACCCTTATCGATCCTAATAATAATGATGATGGTATTCAGGTATTCACAACGGACAGCTTGGGTTATTTTCCTACCGAGGGAGATGAAGTACGGGTGATAGGAACAATTGCTCAATTTGCTGGTCTTACCGAGATCGTTCCTGATTCAGTGGTTCTTCTCAGCCAGGGCAATCCTTTGAAATCCCCGGTTTCTGTTACCACACTTGATGAGTTCTCCGAATCAAACCTTGTTGTTAGGCAAGGTACTTATGTTTCAGAGGGAGACTGGGGTTCTGGTGGATCAGGATTCAATGTTCGCTTTGTTTCACTCACCACTAATACCGATACATTCGAAGTTAGAATTGATAATGATTGCGATCTATTCACAGCGGCTGAGCCGATGGATGGCTTTCCCTACGAAATTGTTGGTATTGGTGGTCAATTTGACCTTTCTTCACCTTTTGATGAAGGTTACCAGCTTCTTCCAAGAAGGTCTACGGATCTGACCTTGATTACAGGACTGAAAGGAACATTTACCCAGGATGTAAAGATCTATCCTGTTCCTTCAACTGGATTGCTTAACGTGAGGGTCGAGAAAGGTGATTACCAAAGGATCCAGGTATTGGATATGATAGGCAACCTCATGTTCGAAGCTGATATAAATGCGGTACACAATCAGTTTGATCTTGGTGAACTATCCTCAGGAAACTACTTGCTAAAAGTTGTAGGGGAAGGAAATATCCAAACTAGAAAGATCACTATGATCAAATAGTTATTGGGGTAACCCCCTTTGAATAGCCCTGGGCCCATTTGAATTGGGCCCAGGGTTTTTTTTTCGCTTTCAATTTGACATTTTGGCTCTTTCCAAAGTCTTTGTTGTAGAGAAAACTATGGCAGCAGAGTATTTAAAGATCCATCCACAAAACCCTGAGGCCAGGAAGATAGAAAAGGTCGTCACTGTGCTCAGCAAAGGAGGCATAGTCATTTATCCTACCGATACCATTTATGGAATTGGCTGCGATATCTATAATAAGAAGGCCGTGACCAGACTGGTCCAAATTCTTGGGCTTAAGTCCAAAAACCTTAATCTGTCCTTTATCTGTAATGATTTAAGCCATATTTCAAATTATGTTAAAAGGATCGATAACCAGGTTTTTAAGATGATGAAGCATTACCTTCCAGGTCCTTTCACCTTTATTCTGGAAGCTTCATCCAATGTTCCAAAGATCCTTGAGGCAAAAAAGAAGACAGTTGGGATCAGGATTCCGAATAACGAGATAGCCAGAAGCATGGTACGCGAACTTGGCAATCCGGTCATATCTACCACACTTAAATCCGATGATGAAATTCTCACCTATCCAACTGATCCCGAAGAGATAAGATTAAAGTACCAAAGTACAGCCGATATTATTATTGACGGAGGTTTTGGTCATAATGTGCCATCAACGGTGATCGATTGCACGGGCCTGGAACCAGAAGTGATTCGTGATGGCCTGGGAGAGATCACCCTCTGATCTTGGATGAATTATTGATTGGTAGGGTCGTTCAGTTGGGAAGGAGGAGCAAAGTCTGCAGGATCATCATCAATGATAAACCTGGCTTTTATATCCTGTTTCCAATTTGGGTTTGATCTTTCTCCAACTGCATTGGAATGGACCATCACATAGTTATAATTTGCCCGGCTTACCTGAGCAAACACAAACTGGATATTGGTTTGAGGAATTGGTGATTCTACCTTGTAATAGGTCCAGATCTCATAGGGCATATAAGCATTATTCGTGGCCTGTCTAGTCGGGTCACTAAACTCATCATCAATCCTGTTTGGTTTTCCATATTGAATGACCACCCTGCCTCTTTCTGTCTGATATCCCGGCATAGTCTGGGTTGAGTATTTTTTCTCTGCCAGTTCCAATCGATCTTTGAATTCAAGGTATTGGGCTAGGGCAGGCCTCTCTTGGGTGGCGCGTTTTTCAAAGAAATAGCACAAGTACTTCACCTTTTGCTCTTCAGTTCCACTAGCAACCACAGCATCTATGAAATCATTCTCATTCGCTATTGCCATTGGCATAAGCCCATTAAGCAGGTAATCAAGATTCCTCCTATCGACTACATCAGCGATCTCGCATCCGGCTTCAATAGAGTTTGGATCAAATTCTTTTTCTTCTTCCTTCATATTGGGATTTACCCGGCGAAAGAATTTCCTCTTGCTGGCCAAAGATTTATTTTCCTTGTTCCTAACCTCTACATCAAAATAATAATATCCGGTAGGTACCTTGGAAAGATCAATGGACCCAAGTATGGGATTTACCAGATCGGCGTTGAATTTTGCAAAACTGCCTGCACCTTCAATAACTGAGAGGTCCTGGGCATGTTTGACCGTGAAGACAGCCATGAAGGGTTCCTTATCCCCCAGGACTTTGCTCGAATTGTAGATCTCTCCATAGAAATTATAGAAGTCATCTGCTCCAGCGAAGTAGTTGGAGTTTCGGCTGATCAGGGTAAATCCGGATTTATCATCTGGTCCGGTTCCATCAGACTTATCAAAAGATTTTAATGTTTGTACGTCGCTGATCTGAAGCGTCAGGCCGGTATAGCCCACCTCAATCGGGATCATCAAACTAAGAGGATCATCATCCTTGCTGTTCCGTGCATCCTCAGCCTCCAGAGAAAATTTATAATTCCCGTTAGGAAGCTTGATCCTGTTCTGTACCAGAAATTCACTGCCAAATTCAGTTGTATCATAGATGGGAGGGGAAGTGACCCCATACTTGTCCACAAAGATCACGTTGTCTTCATCGAGAACCTTAACAACTACATTGATATTACTTTGGTAATACCCTTCGGGAGAAAAAACATAATGGACCGATCTTCCATCAAAACTCAGGTAATATTCGAAGACCCCGGTAGAATCCGTAGCTCTGAAATTGCAAAAATCAAAGGTGGCCGAAAGCTGCTTGGCGATCGAGGATCCTCCCAGGAAAAGTAGAAAGGTGAATATGTAATGGGCGCCTGGAAACTTCATGGGTTATTTTTGGCAAAAACAATATTACAACAAAAATATACCTTTTTAAATTCAGCTTTCCCATGAATCAAAAGGTCCTGCTTCCCTTATACTACAACCCACACCCCTTGCTTTTTGTGCCTTTTTTTCAGGGTTATGAAGTGGTTTTCGATGACCTTGAGATCTTTAAAAGGGGTACAATGAGATCGAGAACCAGAATGCTTTCTTCCCAGGGCGTGAAAGACCTTTTTGTTTCCATCCGGAAACCAGAGCAAAACGCTATTTACTCTCGTATTAAGCTCGACCCTAAGGGTAACTGGGGTAGAGACCATTTTAGGTTTCTTAATTCAAACTATGGGAAATCCGCTTACTTTCCATTTGTTCAGGAGGAGCTTGAGAAGCTCTATTCCGATCGATCTTTGTCATTGGTACAGTTAAATTTCAGATTGATCCTTCTTGCATTAAGGATACTCAGGATCCGGTCAAAACCGGAACTTCTGTCAGGTCTACCAACCGATCCGGATCTTATTGCGTGTAAGGAAGAAAAGCTCCTTGATTTGATCCCATCGAAAGGAAATGGGGAATCGAGATTTGACTATTCATACCCCCAACTTTTTGGCAAAGGTTTTGCGGACGATGTAGGAGTACTTGACCTTGTTTTATGTCAAGGGCCGGACGGAATTTCCCATTTATCCTCAATAAGTGAACAAATGGGTGATTTTGAGGGTTTTTGTGGAAAGAATTTTTGAGTTGAGGTAACCTCCGGCTTGAAAAAAGAATTAGTTTTACGAAGGACCATAGGTATATTTTGGAAGCCAAATTTTCAGATAGAGTCAAAGAAGTTATTTCCCTAAGTCGTGAAGAAGCACTTAGGCTTGGGCACGATTATATAGGCACTGAGCACCTTTTATTGGGCATGATCAGGGAAGGAGAAGGCATGGCCATTTCCTTGTTAAAGAAACTCGGAGTTTCCCTCGAGGAACTAAGGTTGAGCATAGAGCAGGCGACTATGGGAACCGCCACTCATAATGTTAAAAACCTATCCAACATCCCCCTGACCAGGCAATCCGAAAAGGTATTAAAAATCACCTATCTGGAGGCCAAGATCTTTAAATCCGAGGTCATTGGCACTGAGCACTTATTATTGTCGATCCTAAGAGACGACGATAATATTTCGACTCAGATCCTATCCAAGTTCGATGTCAACTATGATGTCGTAAAAGAGTTGTTGGAGTATCACCTTCAAAATCCTGTAGCAGAAAGTTCTTCTGACACCGAGGACAGTGATGAGGATTCCGGAAAACTATTTGGTTCCGGAGGGGGCTCAAAGGAAGGAGGCGGAAAAGCCGCACCCGCGGAGAAGTCAAAGACCCCGGTCCTGGATAATTTCGGTAGGGACCTCACAAAACTTGCAGAGCAGGATAAGCTGGACCCAATTGTGGGGCGGGAAAAAGAGATTGAAAGGGTTGCCCAGATCCTTAGCCGCAGAAAGAAAAACAACCCTGTTTTGATCGGTGAACCAGGTGTGGGTAAGACCGCGATAGCTGAAGGACTTGCGCTCAAGATCATACAGAAGAAAGTTTCCAGGGTACTTTTTGGTAAAAGAGTGGTTACACTGGACCTCGCTTCCCTGGTAGCTGGAACAAAGTATCGTGGACAGTTTGAGGAAAGGATGAAGGCTGTCATGAATGAACTGGAAAAGGCTACCAATGTCATTTTGTTCATCGATGAATTGCATACCATTGTTGGTGCCGGAGGGGCAAGCGGATCGTTGGATGCCTCAAACATGTTCAAACCAGCCCTTGCAAGGGGTGAGATCCAATGCATTGGAGCTACCACTCTCGATGAGTACAGGCAGTACATTGAAAAGGATGGTGCCCTGGCCAGAAGATTCCAGATCGTAATGGTTGATTCAACTACTCCTGAGGAAACCATTGAGATCCTGAACAACATTAAAGGCAAGTATGAAGATCACCATAATGTGACCTTTTCGGATGAAGCCATCGAGGCTTGTGTGACCTTGTCGGATCGTTATATCAGCGATAGGTACCTCCCCGATAAGGCAATTGATGTTTTGGATGAAGCCGGTTCAAGGGTGCATTTGAGGAATATTCATGTTCCTGATAATGTCATCAAACTTGAGGAGGCTATTGAGAATGTCAAGAAAGACAAGAATAACGTTGTAAAGAGCCAGAAGTACGAGGAAGCTGCAAAGCTTCGGGATAAAGAAAAGAAACTTCTGGAACAATTGGATCACGAAAAAGGCCTCTGGGAAGAGGAAACCAGGAAGAAAAGATACCTGGTTGACGAGGAAAATGTTTCCGAAGTAGTGGCTATGATGACCGGCATTCCTACAAAAAGGATTGCCGAGAACGAAACTGAAAAGCTCAAGAACATGTCTCAGGAGCTGGCCAAATTTGTTATTGGGCAGGATGAAGCTATTTCAAAACTTACCAAGGCTATTCAAAGGACAAGGGTTGGATTAAAAGATCCCAGAAAACCAATTGGATCATTCGTGTTCCTCGGACCTACCGGGGTTGGTAAGACCGAAATGGCCAAGGTTTTGGCTACCTATCTTTTCGACAAGGAGGATTCCCTTGTAAGGGTGGATATGAGCGAATACATGGAAAAATTCTCTGTTTCCAGATTGGTGGGAGCTCCTCCTGGATATGTTGGATATGAGGAGGGAGGCCAACTAACTGAGAAAGTCAGGAGAAAGCCATATTCCGTTGTCCTGTTGGATGAGATTGAGAAAGCCCATCCGGATGTGTTCAATATTCTTTTGCAAGTGCTTGATGATGGGGTATTGACCGATGGCTTAGGAAGAAGAGTTGATTTCAGGAATTCCGTTATCATAATGACCTCCAACATAGGGGTAAGGGATCTCAAGGATTTTGGTATGGGAATCGGATTTAACACCCAGTCAAGGCAGGATAACCAGGATGAGATCATCAAGGGTACAATCCAAAAAGCATTGAAGAACACGTTTTCGCCAGAATTCCTGAACAGGCTGGACGATGTCATCGTATTTAATTCTCTTGAAAAAGAGCATATTTTCAAGATCATTGACAATGCTCTTGCCAAGCTTTTTGAAAGAGTTACGGCAATGGGTTTTGATCTCCAGGTTACTCAAAAAGCCAAGGATTACCTATCGGAAAAAGGATTCGACCCGCAGTTTGGGGCCAGGCCCTTGAACAGGGCTATTCAAAAGTATCTGGAAGATCCTTTAGCTGAGGAGATCCTTCAGGGGGACCTGAAAGAGGGAGATGCCATCGTGGCTGATTTTCCTGCAAGCAAGGAAGAGATCACCTTCAAGGTCAAGAAAAAGAAGAAAAAGGAAGAGCCCAAAAAGGAGCAGAACTAGTAGCCTCCTAGCCTTTTTCTAAAAAACCATTCGGCAGCAAGCCAAAAGCAAATAATTCCCAGGATCCATTTGATATCAATGGCGGCTGTCATGGATTGTCTGGATGTCATGATCTGAGCGGTGTTGCTGGATAGAATTGATTCAAGCCTTGGGTCGGTCCAATCTTTTGTGAAAATCCCGCCACTTTTCTTTGCCAAATTCCTGAGTAAATTATGATCAGCTGTAAGGTTTAGCTTCTCGAGTTCGGATCGTACAACTGAAAACTGACCTTCATTTTTAAACTCCTTTTCACCAACAGTGGTAGTTGCTATGAATCCATATTCTCCTGCCTCTAATCCTGAAACCTGAAATTTCCCTGCCCCTTGAGTATTCTGATATTTAAATTTCAATTGCTCTCCATCCTGATTTGTGATCAGAAGGTCGATCTGATTTCCAAAGCTTTTTTCAAATATCTCATTGTAGTATTCAACATTGAATAAAGCAGGACTGCCCTCAAGGACTTCTGATTCAGAAATGTAGAATCTGAATCTTTCTTTCTCCTCATCCAGGACCAGAAACTGAACCGAACTATTGATCAGTACATCGGTAAGATCAGGATTTTCAAATGCCTCTGATTCAAGTAGCCTCCATCGCCAGAGTCCATTTCCCATAAAAAGGCCATATTTCTGATCATCCCTTTCCGAAAAAAGGAATAGGGGTCGGTTTGACTCAGCTTTTCCGATCTTTTGGGAAAGCAAGACTTGTGCTGCTGAATTTGGAAAGTAATCCCCAAATGGAACAGCCTGTGGAGGAAATTGAGTCAGTCTTATAGCAAGGTGTTCCGGAATGTCAAAAGGCAAAAAGTCATCGTTCAAGCTTGCAGAAACCTCGTCTATTTGTGTCTGAATGTTTCCTTTGATCGGATTGCTAAAATCTCTCATGAATGATCTTAGATCCATTTGTTGGCCCCACACAAAAAGGCAGGGGATTTTTTCAGATCTCACCTTTTCGTAAAGCTCAGCCCCAAATCCTCTAAAATTCGGGATTTGGTGAAAGATTACCAGATCCCTTTCCTTTTCCAGGTCAAGGTTGGAATTAGGAAACCAAAGGTCTATCTCTAAACCTTCCTTTTCTTCCAGTGAATTTCTTATTGCTCCTATATCAGGATGAGGAGCCAGGGCGGCTATGAGGATCGATCTTTTATCATCGATCACATCTATATGGAATATTCTTGAATTGTTATTTGTATTGAACTCTTCCTGGTTGGAACTGATCTCAACCCGGTATTTTTTCCTCCCGGATGAATCAGCATCAATGTAAAAGACTTTTTCTCCAAAATCATTCTCTCGTTGAAACTGGACTTCTTCCCGATTAACGCTTTTTCCATTTTCATCCCTTATTGAAAGCTCGGCTTTTTGTCCCTTTAGACCTTTGGCAAGGTATTCCACCTTTACCGGAAACCTTGAGCCCTTGTAAGCGATCCTGTTGTAATCCAAAAAGGAGATCTTCAGGTCCATTGGGCTTATTGTATCTCCTGTACCCAAGGTGTGAATGGGATAAGGATAGGCATCAAAGTCAGGTGAAAGGCCGGAATTGAATATCCCATCACTGATCAGTAGTACCCCTGAAATGTCATTCGGATCATGCTTCTTTTCGAGAGAGTGAAGGAACCTGTCGATATTTGTTGTTGGGTTGTTAAACTCGATTTTTTTCTGATTTTCTTCAATTACCTTCTCCGAGATCAGTTCAATGACCGGGATCCTGTTTGAGTTTTGGATCTTTTCAGAAAGTATTGGAATTGAACTGCTCATTTCATCCGGGTCGATCGGGTTAAGACCTGAAACCATGGATTCGGAATCATCAATCGCCAGGATGAATTTTGACTGGCTGGTATATGTTTTGGTGGTATTTAAGAAGGGGGCCAGAAGTAAAATAAAGATCAGCAATAAACTAATTGCCCTTACCCCTCTAAGAAGTCCATTTGCTGATTTGCTCCAGGGGTGGTTCCATGAATAATGGATCCATACAATTAAACCCACAATCGGAATGATCAATAGTAGCCAGAGTGCGGATGTTTCGAATTGGATCAATTGGTTATCGAATCTTTTTTTGGCGAATTTAGTTTAACCGAAAAATAGATTAACGCTCTTGACACCAGATTAATTCGAGACCTTGAAATTTTTACTATTTCCCATTTTCATGATCCTTTTCTCTCAGTTCGGATCTTCAATGCTCCTTGAAGATGGGAATAGTAGTCTTTTTGAAGAAAATCAGGCATATTTTGATAGTCTGGAAGCCTTGTATGGCAATCATAAGTCGATTCCTGACAAGTTCAAACCACAGATCCTTTTGGTCTTATCTCATTTTCCGGAACTCGAGAATGTTCCCATTGAATTTGTTATTAGGGAAACCTTTGCCCCACTTTCTGCTTTTCCGAACATAGGGACCCTCTTCCTTGGTGGAGAAAAGAGAAAATTTCAGGTCATTATTAGTTCCAGATCCAATGAATACATGGAGCCGATTTTGCTAAGGAATCTTCCTTTTAATGCTCAAATGGGGGTTTTGGGGCATGAACTATCGCATATTGTTGATTACCTTCATCTCTCATGGATGGAACTGATCGCTGTGGCGTTAAACTATGGCGTAATCCCAAAATATCGTGCCTGGATGGAGAAGAAAACAGACCTGATCACCATAGAACATGGATTGGGTTGGGACCTTTATTCCTATTATAAATACGCCAGGTCATTGGCATCTAATACTCCTGAGGCGAATTGGGCAAATGACTATTATCTCCACTACAACGAGGTACTTTTTGAAATGCAGAAAAGAACGGCCTATAATGAATACTTTCTGCCAAATACCTTATTCAAATCCAGAAACCTTGGACGCTGATCAGACCTCAAGGTAATTCCTTCTGGCGAGTCTGAACATCTTATCATCAGTTTTGAATACCTGCATTTTGGCCTGGGCTGGGGTGAACCCTGATCTGACTAGGTTTAGATAACTAATATAGCGATTGAGCAATAATTCCCGGTTTAAGGTTGGAATGGTCCTGAATTGATCTTTGATTGAAATGGTCATAATTATTTTTTATGACCAAATACCCCTGCTCCTGCGCAGGGAATCTGCGCGCGTTTATTTTTTATAGATTTTTTCGATCTTTTTTGCTTCGGACCTCATAGTCTTTACAAGCGACTTCGGACTTTTTACAGTTACATCTGCACCGTAGGAAAGTAATTGGGAGATCAATTCGTAAGAAGGAAACACCCTTAATGAAACCAGCAACCCTTTGGTGTTTTCCTTCAGAACCTTTTGAGAATGGTGGATAGGTTGGGATTTAATGTAAGGAGCCTGTTTTGGAGAGAATTGTAGTTTCACCTCCTCAGGTTCATTTTCCATGGGAGAGGTTATTCCAAAAGAATACTTGAAATACTTTCCGGAGTCGAAATCCAATTTTTCCTTGTAAAACTTTTCTGTTTCCCTGATCCCTTCGATCCGATCCAATGAAAAGGTAATTATCTTCTCTTTTTGGTAGTTATATCCTAGTACATACCAACGGCTTTTGTATTCCTTTAAAAGAAGCGGGGCAAAGAAATAATTCCTGCTTTCCTTCCTTTTGAAACTTGAGTACTCCAGGTCCAGTATTCTTTTCTCTTTGATGGCCTTGGCCAGGGGTAGAAGGTAGACTTGGCCCTGATATTCTGGGGCCTTTTCCACCTCAACGTACTCTTCTTGTTCAGGGAAGAGATGGCGGTTGAGTTTTACCGACTGGGTGATCTTCTCAATTGCTCCTGTAAGGGGTTGAAAAAGTTCGATGCCTTTGAACTGGTTCAGGATCTTGGTTGCGAATTCCAATGCTTCCACGTCATCGGAATTCAGGGGAATATTGTCAATGGAAAAATTTGGGTCACCATAGGTATAACCCTTTTCCCCGGGAACATATACAATCGGCGCATTGAAACCCAACTGTTCATCATAGCGCATCGCCTCCATGTCAGCCTGAACGGTCCTCCTGGAAACAGGCTTCCCTAGAGCTTCTTCACAATTATTGATGAGTTCCTGAAGACTGGGAAATGGCTTCTGTTTGTTTCTCAGGCTTCGATTAATAACTCTATACCTGATAAGGGCTTCCTTATTTGCAGGCATAAGAAATGTTTAGTTTTGGTTGATACAATTTAGGTCTTCAAAGGCCTGAGTCAATCTTTCAACAAAGTTCTCTTCGCCTTTTCTCAGCCAAACCCTTGGATCGTAGAACTTTTTGTTAGGCTTATCATCCCCTTCTGGATTTCCGATCTGGGATTGCAGGTAACCACTCTTTTCATCAGCGTAATTCTTTACTCCTTCCCAATAGGCCCATTGCATATCTGTGTCAATATTCATTTTGATCACCCCATAACCTATAGCCTCCCGAATATCTTCCTGGGAAGATCCGGATCCACCGTGGAACACGAAATTCAATGGATTTCGGCCTGTATTGTGCTTTTGGACTATATAATCCTGAGAGTTTTTAAGGATTATGGGTTTTAACTCCACGTTTCCCGGTTTATAAACCCCATGTACGTTTCCAAAGGCAGCTGCCACAGTGAAGTTTTCGCTCACCTCTTTCAGTTGTTCGTAAGCGTAACAAACCTCTTCCGGTTGAGTATAGAGCCTTGAACTGTCAATATCTGTGTTGTCAACTCCATCTTCTTCCCCCCCGGTTACACCCAATTCAATTTCAAGGATCATCCCCATTTTATCCATTCTCTCAAGGTAACTTCTGCTTATGGAAACATTTTCTTCTAATGGCTCTTCAGAAAGGTCAAGCATATGAGAAGAATACAGAGGTCTTTTGTGTGCCTCAAAATACTGCTCTCCGTAGTTCAGCAATCCATCAATCCATGGAAGCAGCTTTTTTGCAGCATGATCTGTGTGAAGGACAACAGTGACCCCATATGCCTGAGCCATCAATTGGATATGCTGAGCTCCCGAAACACCCCCAAGAATTGAGGCGTTCTGGTCTGAATTATCAAGTCCTTTTCCAGCAAAGAATTGTGCGCCGCCATTAGAGAACTGTATCATAACTGGAGAATTCACCTTACGGGCTGTTTCAAGGACTGCGTTGACGGAATTAGTACCAACTACATTCACCGCCGGAAGGGCGAAGTCATTCTCGTTTGCATACTGAAGGAGATCGGCAGTCTCTTGTCCCCAGACTACCCCTGCACTGAATTTATTAGCCATAGCTTGAGTGGATTTGATGCAAATCTATCCACTTTCCCCACAAAGAAAAAAAGCCCGGGAGTTCAATTTTCAGAAGGAACCATCCATCTGAAAAAACTCCGGGGCTAGGAATTTGACCTCCGGTTTTCTTTAGTCATTTATGTATTTCGCCTCGTCGATCTCTAGCTCTGCTCCGATCTTTTCCAGGTCATCATAATCGAACCTTCCCTTGATCTCCAGAAGGAAGATGGTCTCTTTTCCATCGACCAGCATGACCCAATCTGAAATTGTCTTTTTCTTCTCAAGGGCATAAAGACCTACCATCGTATCATCGTCCTTGATCTTCATGTAATTTTCAAATCCTTTCTTCTTCAGGTTTTTTTGAAGCTTCTTGATATCCATGCCCCAATATTTTCCCCCATCCTTATCGAAAGTGAGGATCCTTACATTGTCAACCTTCTCGAACAAACTTTCATCTCCTTCATGGTCTTTTAGGAAAGAGGTGCCTATATCAAGGTTAAAAGAGCCCTTGGAATCCTTATGCTGGTTCGCAAACTCATCCACCGGGTTTGTTCTTGCAAGCAAGTCCACCATAAGCGCCATTCCCAGGAACAGGATCATAAATACCAATAGCTTTTTCATTATTCTTCTAGTTTTTCAAGTTTTTCCAATTCTTCTATGTCCAGGGCCTCACCTATATCTGAGATCCCTCTTAGGTCGATCTTTCCTCTCAGAGAAAGCATAAAAAAGCTATCACCGTCGCAGCATTCTTCCGTCTCGTAACCTAGCAGGACCAGTTCCGAAATTATCTTTTCCTTTTCCTGGATCAGGATAAGGAACTCTTCTCCTTCATCCCTTACAGTCATGAGTTCTTCATACTCTCCAGCTACAACCATCCCCTTGGCCTCTTTGTATAAATCCCTGCAATCCAAGGCATCCTCCCCTTTTCCTTTTCCCAGCTTGATCCCGCTTTCGTCATCATCTCCTATGCTCAGGACCCATATGCCATCTAGTTGCTGGAGTGTGGACTTAATATTTTCAGAATCCGCCCTTTCCTCATCGTCATCATAATCTTCGTCATCCAATTCCGCGATCAGGTTCAGCATTTTTCCGGATATATATACCTGGGTGAACCGATCATCATCCCGATATTTTTCAAAAAAGGGATTCAGCGGTGGTGTTTGGCCGAAACTTAGACTGGTGGATATTAAGATCAATAGGATTGTTATTTTTTTCATTATTCAGTCTTTTACTGGTATTACTGTATTCATTTTTGAGATTTTCACTGCAGCCCCTGACCTTCCTTGATTCATTTTTTCAGAAACCATGGCCAACGCTTTTTTTGCCTCCACATAGGCCAACTCAGGATTTTCAAAAGAATCCTCCATCATGCCTTGCCGGGAATTATCGGTTGGAAGAAAAAGGAATACCGTTGAAGCCACTATGACCAGTACGGCAGCCCATCTAAGGAAGGTCCCAAAAGATATATGTCTGACTTTGGTTTCAGACTCCTCTTCCCCAATAGAAACTTCAATATTTTTTGGTTCCAGATCCCTTTCCAAGGAAAAAGCCATGAAAAGTGCTGCCTCTCCAAATTCTTTTTGGAGGCCTGGGTTTTCTTTGAAGGCCTGCTTTATGCTTGCTTCCTCATCAAGGCTTGTTTCTCCTTCGAAATACTTTTCAATCAGGAATCTTAGTTTTTCTGCATCCATTTTTGTTGGGTTATTTTTTCCCTTAAAATCTTTCTTCCTCTGTGGATTCTGACCTTTACGTCAGACAGGCTCAGGTCCAGGATCTTTCCTATTTCCTCATACTTGAGCCCTTCGATATCTCTCAGGTGGATGACCGATTTGAAATTTTCAGGTAGGGACCTTATTTCCTTTCTCAATGCGAGTATCCTTTCTTCCATTCCGTCATCAACTTCTATCGAAAGCCGCTGTTCTTCGATGGGGACGAAGTGATTCCGGCCTCTGTTCCGGATACGGTCAAGGCTTTCATTCTTGACCATCCTCATCAAAAAGGCTTCGGGTTTAAGGACCTCCTTTAGCTGATCCCTTTTCTGCCAGAACTTGGAAAAGGATTCCTGAACTGCATCTTCAGCTTCCTGAACATCGTTCAAAAAGTGATTTGCAAAGCGAAACAATTTTCCCTCCATAGTCTTGACCATTTCCGAGAATTCTTTTCCGGTCATTCTAGAGGGAAGACCCATAAAGGGCCAAAAGGTTACGGTTTTTGGAAAATAGTTTTCATCACTCTTGCGGGGTGAAGTTTCTCAGAGTGTAGGATATGTTGAACACAAGAGCTTCATTCCACTGGATGTCACTGTCCTGATCGGTATCATAAACCAGAATTCCGGTGAATCCGACCTTGATCAACTCATTTACTTTGGCACTTAGCAATAGGTCAATCCTGTGATCCATATCCTCGAAACTC
This sequence comes from Cytophagales bacterium, assembly GCA_028279065.1. GTDB lineage: Bacteria > Bacteroidota > Bacteroidia > Cytophagales > CCMP332 > JANQHS01. Next base: position 7,790 of record JANQSY010000029.1, on the reverse strand, counting down.
TTTTCGTAGTTTAAATATCCCAGGTACTTCGCTTCGAGTGTAAGGTTCTTTATGATCTCCTTGTTGAATTCCGAGTAGATCTGAAGACCGTTTTCAAATCTTGTCGTTTCCCCTATCTCAACACCATAGTTGGAAGGAACCTCCCGGTAAAGATTGGTATCCGTTACGAATGTTATCCTTGGGGCATAGGGACTTATTCTCAAACTAAAGAAATCTGCAGGCTCATATTCAAAACCGATACCAAATGTCAAATAGGCCGGTGCCATGAAATCAGATATCCTGATAGCCTGCTCCTGACCTGAACCATCATCTTCATATTTAAAGCCCGGGGCAAACTGAGTCAGATAGTTGCCAGAAAGGGAGACCTTCCAATTTTTGTAGATATCATATCCACCTTTAACATCAATGTATATCTTGTCAATTGTTTTTCTATACCCGGTCCCGGAGATATCTACAAAGCCATATTGGAGGTCAACCATGTTGTTCCAACTCCATTTGTTTTTCTTGTATTTACCCTTGTACAGGAAAGCCGTGGTAAGACCTATTGAATTGGTACCTCCACCAGTCCAGTTGTCTGAAAATGAGGCCTGATTAATCCCGAGGGCAATGGTTCCTTCATGTTTCCAGTTTTTCAGCGAATCTGGTTTCTGAGCGAAGGTAGAAGCAGAAAATGCAATAAGCATTGCGATGGTGAGAAGAAGACTTTTCATGGATAGATAATTTTTTGCAAAGAAATGAATTGAAACCGGCTAATGAAGAACCAGAAGAGGTTCTTCGGGTTTTACCTTTCAATTTTTTTCTTCAATTTTCAAATCATGAAAAAGAATATGGGAACCCTGGACAAGGTGGTCAGGTTTTTTTTCGTACTGATCATTGCAGCACTTTACGGGATCGGGGCTATCTCCGGTACTCTGGCAATTATACTTGGTGCTGTTGCCTTGTACCTGATCCTGACTTCGGCGGTCGGTGTTTGTCCTGTCTATTTAATACCAGGTTGGAATACTATTGAGAAAACTGTTGACGGTGGCAGAAAAAGAAGTAGAGGGAGAAGGAGATAATTTTCCAAGCTCACCTCAAGCTCCTCGCTTCCCGCTTCTCGTCTCTCGCCTCTCTCCAGCTATTTCCTTATCGAAACAAAATAGACCCCAAGGAATATCAATCCCCCTGCAATGAACTTATCAAGGGTAAGTTGGTCTTTATCCAGAATAATACTGATCAATGTTGCAAGAACAGGCTGGAGATAAATGTAAATACCTACCAGGCTTGGGTTGGCATAGTTTAAGGCCCAGGCATTTAAAAAATATGCCAGGACAGTCACTCCGATCAATATATAGGTAAGGTTAAGCCATGACCAATTGGGAATTTCATTAAAAGAGAATTCCTGAAAGTGAGGAATCCCAAATGGGATCACCATCAGGCTTCCAAACAGGAACAACCACTTTACCACGGTGGTGGTGCTGTATTTTGCGATCAGGGGTTTTACAAGAACCAGATATAGACCATATGAGCTGGCATTGATCAATACCATTAGGTCTCCTCTCCAATCCCCGGAACCGAGATCGATCCTGGTGGTGGATGAATAGATCAAAAGAAGCGCCCCGGAAAATCCTAGCATGACACCAAAGGCCTTCTGTCCCCGGACTTTTTCTTTCAAAACAATTCTTGAAGCCACAAGGACAAGTATCGGCGTGGTGGTCATCACCAGGCTTGCATTGATTGGGGATGTGATGCTCAGACCTTTGAAAAAGAGAAGCTGGTTGGTGGCAATCCCAAAGAGAGCACAAAGAGCGAGTTTTCCATAATCAGAAAGGTTCTGTATCTTCTCTTTGGGAAGGAAAGCAGCGAAAGACCAGAAGAAGATCAATCCAAAGATTACTCTGAAAGTCACGATTAGGACAGGGGAAAATATGCCAGGCATGATATCCTTGGCAATGATATAATTACCCCCATAGAGGAGGGCAACGGAAAACAATGCTGAGTGAACCCAAAAGGCCTTTTTCACGCGGCAAAGTAATCGAATAAAGAGATTATCATCATCTCATTTGAATCAATGCTTCGTTAATGATAAATTAATTCGCTTATGCAGAACAAACCATTGGCAGATAGAATGAGGCCCACCGATCTGGAAGGATTTGAAGGGCAATCCCATCTTCTTGGTGATAAGGCGGTATTGAGGACGAGCATTGAAAGTGGGGTCATCCCTTCCATGATCTTTTGGGGTCCTCCGGGTGTGGGTAAGACCACTCTTGCCAGGATCATTTCCCATAAGATCAAAAAGCCTTTTAAAAGCCTCAGTGCGATCTCTTCAGGAGTAAAGGAGTTGAGAGAGGTGATCTCCAATGCCAGACATTCCACAGGTGTTGTCCTATTTATTGATGAGATTCATCGATTCAACAAATCGCAACAGGATGCTTTGTTGGGTGCTGTTGAGGACGGAACCATAGTCCTCATTGGGGCCACAACCGAAAACCCATCATTTGAAGTGAATTCTGCCCTTCTTTCTCGTTGCCAGGTTTATATCCTAAAGGAACTGGACTTGGAAGCCCTAAAGGCAATCGGGACCAGGGCGATGAAAACGGACCCGGATCTTAAAAAGAGAAACATCAAGGTAAAAGATTGGAAAGTCCTTGTTTCCTTTTCAGGTGGGGATGCAAGGAAACTCTTGAATCTGATAGAACTGGCAAGCGATTATTCTCCGGAAAAGAAAGTCCTCATTGATAAGGAGCTGCTGGAGAGAGTAAGTCTGGAGCGGAGAATGTATTTCGACAAAAAAGGGGACCAGCACTATGATATTGCCTCCGCATTTATCAAATCCATGAGAGGTTCGGATCCCGATGCCGCGATTTATTATATGGCTAGAATGATCGAGGGGGGAGAGGATCCCAAATTTATTGCCAGGAGAATGGTGATCCTTGCGGCAGAGGATATTGGCCTAGCTAATCCCACAGCACTTGTCCTTGCAAACTCAACCTTTGAAGCCATTGACAAGGTAGGTATGCCCGAAGCCCGGATCATCCTTTCTGAATGTGCGATCTACCTTGCTGTGTCTGAAAAGAGTAACAGCTGCTATATGGCTATTGAACAAGCAATAAAGACAGCAAAAGAGACGGGAAACCTTCCTGTACCGGTCCACTTAAGAAATGCCCCAACCAGGTTGATGAAGAAGATCGGATATGGAAAAGAATACAAATACAGCCATTCCTTTACAGGAAACTTCGTTGTTCAGCAATACCTGCCGGATGAATTGGAAGGAGAGAAATTTTATGAACCTGGTGATAATTCCAGAGAAAAAGAGATAGATAAAAAACAAATGCTTCGTTGGGGAAAAATGAAGAACTCTCCAAAGTCCAAATAAGTACTTTTGCAGCCGGGTTTCTGAATGGAAGAGGAAAAGAAAAAAGGCAAACCAAAGTCCTTGACAAGAAGGATATTAAAGTGGGTGTCCGGGATCGTGATTCTGGTGGGGCTTCTATGGGCTAGCTATATTCTGCTCGGTGTCTATCTAAAGAAAAATCTCGGGAAAACCGTTGAGGAAAGATCGGAAGGGATTTACTCCATCAGCTTTGAAAAATTTGAAATGCTTGGTCTGGAGATGGGCTTCAGGCTTACAGGATTTGAATTGGAGCCCAACCTCGATCTGTATCTCGAAAAAAAGAAGAGAGGTGAAGTTAAGACCTCCCTTTACAGGGTCATAGTTCCCAAGGCCGAGTTAAAAGGCCTAAATGTTCTCGATCTGTTGCTTTCGCCCGGATTGGAGTTGGATGAATTACATTTTTTTAAACCCAAGGTCCAGATTCTAGCCCATATCGATTCAGTTCAAAACCAGGAGGCAAAGGAATACGATGATGTAGGCCCGATTATTCGTAATCTGATGGAGTTCCTTTTGATCGACAGGATAAGGATCGATGAGGGTGAATTTGACCTTTTTGAGGACAAGGAAGATCGGATTGAAAGCTTTACCGCCTCTAAGCTTTCCTTGGATCTGAAGGGATTTAAAGTCGATAATACCCAGGGAATAGGATCTAAGAAGTTCCTTTATTCCGAATCCTATGAGATCGGTTTGAAAGATTATAAACTCTACCTGACGGATGGTGTCCACACCATTGAGGCCAATGAGATCTCATTCTCAAGTCAAGACTCATCAGTGGTTGCCAGGGGGTTCAACCTAAGTCCAGGTCAGCAGCATCCTGACAGCCTTTTCCTACTTACCAATCCCTATTATCACTTTTTCTTTCCTGAGCTACGAATAAAGGGAGCTGACATCCAATCTGCATATCAGACCGACTCACTGAATATCAGGATGATCCATTTGCAGATGCCCAATTTCCAAATATTCAATATCAGAGATGAAAAAAAGAAAGTAGAGAAAAAGGAGTTCACAGGATTTGCCCAAAATATCTATCCACTGATAGAGGGTTATTTCAATGAGGTTAAGATCGATTCTGTCCTCATCGGAAACGGAACCTTTGATTTTTATGAGCCATTTGAACTGCATCCGGAAAACATTGAGATAGAAGGGATAAATGTAGCACTTGAGGGATTCTATTTGGATTCATCGGCCTATTTGGACGACGACAACCTGCTGTATGCCAAGGAGTTCTGGCTTGATTTTGAGACATTTCGAATGGACCTCAGGGACAGCCTCCATGAAATTGCTGCCGACTCCTTATTTATTTCCTCAAAACTCCAGGCCATTAGAGCTCAAGGTCTGATCCTGAGACCAAAAACCGAGGTAAATCGAAGGATGAATTATGTTGACCTCAGTATCCCCAACATCCTGATCGATGGGATTGACCTTATCAAAGCCTACCATAAAAGAATTTTGGGAGCAAAACTTTTTGACCTTAGATCCCCTGTCATAAAGGCGAATATCGGTAAGCCTAGAAAATCAAGGTCGAGGGTGGGGAATGAGAAGGGGCCTGATATTGTTGAGGTGGTTTCACGGTATTTTGACACAGTATCCGTCAACAATATCAAGCTGGAAAACGGAATAGTGGATTTCTGGTTTTTACAGAAGGGAAGAATGGAGTCAATCCGTGGGGACCAGATCAATCTTGATCTTTTCGGCTTTGAACTTGATTCCCTCGCTTCAAGAAGAAAAAACAGGATCTTCTTCTCCCGCCATCTTGAATTGGAGATCCATGATTATGATTTCCTTTTGGATAAACTGCATGAGGTCAAGATCAAGAAGATGAGTCTCTCCACCAGAAGGAAGAAGGTGGATTTCCAGGACATCATTTTTGCACCCAGGGACACCAGCAATGTAGTCGCAGAGCTCAAGAAGCAAGGTCTGACTACCCTGTTTGATATCTATATTCCTGGGTTGAAATGGGAAGGCCTGGATATTTACAAGTTGGTTTATCAGGATGCCCTTATCGCCAAAAGGATACACCTCCTGAACCCTGAATTTGGCTTTACCTTGTATCCGAATCGAAGCTCCAAAAAAGAGCTAAAACCTATCCTTGAAGAAGATTTTCAAAAACTTATCACCAAGCTGATCAGGAAGATCTCAGTGGGAGAATACTATGCTGAAAATGCTTTGGTGCGTGTATCCCAGGAACCTCATAGAGAAAACCAGTTCTGGACCAGGGCTCCTGTAGATCTGAGGCTGCTTGGTTTTGAGGTGGATGAAAAAGTTAAGAAGATAGATCCGGATCGGTTTTTCTTTTCAGAGGATCTTCAGGTGATCCTCAAGGATTATGATCTTGATTTTGGAGGTCCTGCCCATAATCTTTTTGCTGAGAAGATCACCCTTTCCAGCAAGGACAAGAAGCTTGAAGGAATCGGGATCAAGGTTACACCTAAGAAGTTCAAAGGGAATATCTTCCCTTTTAAGGTAAAACTGAACGCCACATTCCCAAAATTGTTGGCCACAGGAATTGATCTTAAACGGCTATTTGAGGAAAAGGTCCTGATCATCGATGAGATAATCACTGAGAATCCAAATTTTCAATACCATCAGGCCAAGACATTTTTCGGCCAAAAAACAGGTCAGGGAGGTCAAAAGGGAAAAGGGCTGAATGGATTGGTGATCAACAGAATAAAGACAAAAAAGGGCACCGTATCTATTCATAATGAGTATGGCAATAAGCTGTTCCAAACTAATTTTGAGGGCCCTGTTCGGAATTTGGTGATCAATGAATATTCCACGGGGGCCTCTCCATCCATGTTCCTTACCCGTCAGATCGGGTTGAATTTTACTGATGGCTTTGTGCTTTTGGGGGATGGACTACATCGATTTGAATGGGAAAAATTTAAGGTTGATCAGCAGGGATCCAGGATCACCCTTTTGGACGGAAAGCTTGTAGCCATGCCTGGATCAAACCCATTCAGGACACTTTCAAGAACACAGAAAAGTGCTTACCGTTCAGGCTCGGTTAAGAAACTTGAGATCACGGGTTTTGACGTGGATGATTTCTATCAATCCGGCGATATTGAGATCGAAAGAGTCAGGGTCAGTGATGTGGGTCTTATCGAGTTCATCTTTCCTCAATTAAGGAAGAAGACCAAGCTGGACCTTTCAAATATTCAGATCAACTTTCCAAAAGGGATCAACAGTCTGGAAATTGAGACCATTGATCTGACCAATTTTCATTTCTTCAGGTATAATGTCCTGGGCGATTCCTTGGATCTGGTCCTTGATCAGGGTAAGATATATGGAAAGATCAGGGGAGTGAAGATCCGAAATGGCGAAAGGTGGAATGATGATCGAATTGGTTTCGCGGATGATATTACCCTGGTGGTGAGAAATTTCTCCAGGAAACTACCTGAGGCCATGATGGACCTGACAGCCAAAGAGGTTGGAGTATCCACAGGTCGAAAGGAAGCATTTGTATATGATTTTCATATAAAACCATGGTATGGAAAGTACCTTCATTCCAGGAAACTCGGCTTTGAGACAGACCGGATTGAGATCAAGCTGGACAAGATCTTCCTAAAGGATTTCGATCTGATACGCCTTTATCATGATCAGTACCTACGAGGCCAGAAATTGGTGGTCGATGGCATGCTGGTCAATGACCACAGGGACAAGCGCATGCCTGACCGAGAGAATTTCTTTCCCCCCATGCCCCAAGAGATCCTTAAGCAAATCGATTTCAGGTTCCACCTTGATACCGTATCCGTCAGCAATGGGGAGATCCAATATGAAGAATTTGTCGAAGGCGGGAAGGTTCCTGGAATTGTGGATTTTAAGGATTTTTCAGCAACTGCCGTGAATGTGACCTCAGACCCGGAGATCTTCAGGCAAGATCCTCTGTTAAAAATGTCGGGGACAGCAAAATTGATGGGGGAAGGAGTAATTGACTTTCATTGCAATCTTAATATCCGCGATCCGGGGAACAAATTTGAAATGTGGGGTTCAGTTGGACCTATGGATATGCGGAAGATCAATCCAATGGTTGAAAATGTAGCCTTTACAACCATCAAGAGCGGTTATATCAAATCCATAGAGTTTGATGCCAAGGCGGATGACCATTATTCCACCGGTAACATGGAATTCAAGTATTCTGACTTTAAGATCGCATTGATCAACAAGAATACAGGGCAGGTGGAAGGGCTGGACAAAGGCTTTATTTCCTTTTTGGCGAACACTTTTGTGGTCAATACCAGAAATCCCCATCTGGGTTTTTTTAGGGAAGGGAGCATTTTCTTCAAGCGTAACCCGAATAAATCAATCATCAACTACTGGTGGAAATCATTATATACAGGAATAAAAACCAGCATTGGAGCCCAAAATGAACGAAAGCTTCATAAGATCGCTGAGAAATCTGGAAAGAAAGAATAATCAG
>JANQSY010000022.1 GCA_028279065.1 Cytophagales bacterium | reverse complement strand
CATTTTGGACCGGTTTCCGAGAAAAAGCTTTTGCGTGAACAGTCACGGCTTGATCTGGTCCGGAGCTCGCTGAAGAATGCCGGGTATCAACCCAAAGATCGCTCAGACCTTTCCAAGTGTAGATCAGGATGTATCGAGGGTCCTTGCAACCCTTCCGGGTGTAGTCCAAAGCAATGAATTATCATCTCAATATAGGGTAAGAGGAGGGAACTACGACGAGAACCTGATCTATGTTAATGATATGCCCATTTACCGACCTTTCCTTGTCAGATCCGGCCAACAGGAGGGAATGACCTTTGTAAACCTTGATCTTGCATCTTCAGTGAATTTCTCTGCCGGCGGATGGGAACCCAGGTATGGGGATAAGCTGAGTTCTGTGCTGGCAGTGGAGTATAAGGAGCCGCAAAGATTTGCAGGCTCTGTTTCTGTCGGTCTGTTGGGGGGAAGTGCTCATGTGGAAGGAGCTTCCAAAAACAAGCGCTTCACTCATGTAACTGGAATCCGTCATAGGAGGATGGAATTCCTGTTAAACACCCTTCCTACCCAGGGAGAATATTTTCCAAGATACACGGACATTCAATCCTATATCTCCTACAGGATCTCCAAGGACGACACCCTTTACCCCGGAGGTCGCACCAAGATCGGATGGTTTAACGGATATGCCAGGAACAGATTTCAGGTCTTCCCTCAGAGTCGGGAGACAAGCTTTGGAACCTTGTCGAACGTACTTCGCCTTTTTGTTGCCTTCCTTGGAACAGAGGAAATGTCTTATGATACTTACCAAACCGGGGTGAATCTTACCCATAATTTTTCCAAGAAATTCAAAACCGTTTTCACCCAGTCATTGGTGTTGACATCTGAAAGAGAAAATTCCGATCTGGAGGCAGGATACAGGTTGTGCGACGTCAATACCAGTCTTGGCACCAATAGTTTCAACGAATGTGTATCTGAAAGAGGAGTTGGTACCTTATACAGGTATGCCAGGAACAAATTGGAAGCCTGGTTTTATACTGGGGTGCTGAGAAATTTTTGGAAGGTAAAAAGAAACCAAATGGTTGAAGTAGGTTTCAGGTACACAATTGAAGGGATTCAAGATCAATTGAATGAATACAGCTTTATCGATTCTGCTGATTTCATAACCATCACAGACAGGATCAAATCAGAAAACGATATCCAGACCTATAGATTGGAAGGTTATGCCCAACACAGCATTGACTTTGCAAAGAATCACTCCTTGGTCTATGGTGTAAGACTAAACTATTGGTCCTTTTCCGATGAGCTATTGGTGAGCCCAAGGATCCAATATGCCTGGACCCCTGGCTGGAAAGGTGATTTTGTTGTGAGATTGGCCGCTGGGGCCTATAACCAGCCACCTTTTTACCGAGAGATGCGGGGCTACGACGGGTTGGTCAATCCTAACATCAAAGCCCAGAAGTCCCTTCACTTTATTGGGGGGACCGACCTGAAATTCAACGCCTGGGGAAGGCCCTTCCATTTTACTTCCGAGGCCTATGTTAAGCTTTTAAGAGATGTCATCCCATACGATATTGACAATATCAGGATCAGATATTATGGGGAGAACAGCGCAAGAGCCTACCACGCCGGCCTGGATTTCAGAGTTGGTGGGGAGTTCATCCCCGGAGCTGAATCCTGGTTCAGTCTTGGGATCCTTACCGCACAGGAAAATGTTGAAGGGGATGGAAGAGAGTGGATCAGAAGGCCCTCAGATCAGAGGATTAATCTTGGGATATACTTCCAGGATCATCTTCCGGGTAATCCCAGTGTCAGGATGTACTTGAACCTTCTTTATTCTTCGGGATGGCCTTTTGGGCCTCCCGGGGATCTTGAGTTAAGGCAATCCTTTCAGGGAGCTGATTACCGCCGGGTGGATGTTGGGTTCTCGAAGATCATTATTCTCAAACCAAGCTATGTGGAAAGCGCTGGCTTAAAATCGATCTGGTTGGGAGCCGAGATCCTAAACCTTATTGCGGCAAATAATACCATTTCTTATTTGTGGATCCAGGATACAAGTGGGAATTATTATGCCGTTCCCAACAACCTTTCTCAAAGATTTCTGAACCTTCGGGCCATATTTAAGTTCTAGTCAAAAGAATTGGCATAAATCTTGGTAATTTTACTTCTATAAAATCAACTCGAAGCGATGAAAAAAGTCTTAATACTCTTAATTCTTCCAGCCTTGTTTGTGGTTTCCTCTTGCAAACGCTCTGTTACAAGGGTAAGTCCCGACACCCAGATAGATCTTTCCGGAAGATGGAATGATACGGATTCAAAACAGGTCGCAGCAACCATGACCTCGGATGCTCTGGCAAGACCATGGATCTCCGATTTTACTTCTTCAAAAGGGAAAAAGCCCGTGGTTATTGTAGGAATGGTTGCGAACAAGACCTCGGAACATATTGATCCTGAAACCTTTGTGAAGGACCTTGAACGGGAGTTCATTAATTCTGGAAAGGTAAGGGTTGTTCAGGACCCAACTTTCAGAGAGAAATTGAGGCAGGAAAGAGCTGAGCAAAATGAATTTGCCAGCGAGGAAAGCGCGAAAAAGTGGGGCAAGGAGCTTGGAGCTGATTATATGCTTTTTGGGGTGATGACCTCTATCACAGACACTTACAAAAAGGAAAAAGTGGTCAACTATAAGATCAACCTTGAATTGGCCGACCTTGAAACCAATGAGAAAGTGTGGATAGGGGATAAGGAGATCAAGAAATACATCAAGAACTAGTTTTTTCATGAGAATGAATGGGGCAACAAGGGGGATCTTAGTGCTCCCCTTGTTCCTTGTATCCTGTATGTCCTATTACCACAGGACTTTGGAATTCAATCAAGCCTTTGAATCCGGAGACCTTGAGAAGGCAAAGTCTCTTATGGAAAAGGATTCCAAGGCAGAAGAAAAGAAGGAGAGGTTTTTGTATTTCGTCAATCTGGGTACTGTGAACTCATTGTTGGGGAATTACGAAGAAAGCAATGAATGGTTCGAAAAAGCATATCTTTTCCGAGAGGATGAAAGAAAAAGTGCAGGAGATGTAGCCGCAACATATCTGGTAAATAAATCAGTTAGCCTCTACCTGGGAGAAGATCATGAACATCTCTATGTGCTTTACTACAAAGCTTTGAATTTTATGAAAATGGGCCGCCTTTCCGAGGCCATGGTTGAGGTTCGAAGAATGGAGATCCTTTTGAATCAATTGGATGACAAGTATACATCTGAGGAAAAATTTGATAAGGACGCATTTGTCCATGTTTTAATGGGTTTGGTCTATGAGGCCCAGGGACAGATAAATAATGCCTTTATCGCTTATAGAAACGCAGTTGAGATCTATGAAGGCCCTTACAAAAAGTTTTTTGGTTCGAAAACCCCGGTTCAGCTTAAAAAGGATCTGCTCCGAACCGCGAAGCAGATGGGTTTTCAAAACGAAGTAGAGTACTACGGAAAGAAATTTGGGATGGAGGCGCCCGAGAGGTTACCAAAAGACAAAGCCAATATTGTAATGCTATGGCATAATGGGCTTGGCCCGGTCAAGGATCAATGGGAAATTGCTTTCGTTATTGTTCCGGCACCAGGAAGGAGAGATCTTGTCTATATCAGGAATGATGAGTTTGGATATGTGTTCCCTTTTCATGTAAACGGTGATGAATACAATTCCCTTACCGATATGCGAACTTTTAAGATCGCCTTTCCTAAATATGTTGAAAGGAAAAAGATCTATGACAAGGCTACCATTACCTTCGATGGTGAAACCAGTAATCTGGAAACCGTAGAGTCCATCAACAAAGTCTCTTTTAAGCTCTTGGAGCAGAGGATGCTCCTGGAAATGGGACAGGCGATTCTGAGAGTGGCACTTAAAAAGGCTGCTGAAAAGGCTTTGAGGGAAAACGACAAAGAGGGAGCGGCATTTGCTATGGCTGTTTATTCTTATGCCTCAGAACAGGCTGATACCAGAAATTGGCAAACACTTCCCCACACTATACAGTATGCCCGCTTGTCAGTTCCTCCGGGGGAGGTTACCCTGCAAATGACAATGCAGGATAACAACAAGAAATCCTCTCCCAAGAATACAGAGCTGGTTATAAATGGAGAAGCTGGAAAAACCAGTTTCTTTACCTACCATTCACTGGATTATGTCCATGTTCAAAGCACACTTCAGCCAGCTTATGCCGATTGATGGCTTAAGGAAGGTCTCTTTTTTTCTCCTTATCGGCATCTTCCTTTTTCCGGTTGAATTCCTTTCGTCTTGCAAACCCAGGTATGGGCAATCAAAAAGCATGAAAAGGAGAAAACGAAAGCTCAAAAGAAAATACAAGAAAAGTGGGATAGATGACTGTCCGGTCTTCGATTGCAGGGCCTTTCCGGTTAAAACGGGAGAATTCGAATCAATCTAGACTTTCTGGCTTTAAGGGATTGGCCGCAAGGGATTTAAGGATATTCATGACCTTAAAACTTATCTGCTCTGCCCACATCATGAACTTGGCTAGTTCAATTCCCATTTCCATCGGAATATTGTTGTTTTCTATATCCTGATAAGCTTCGGGCTCCAGATTGAATATCTCTTCCTCCCTAAGAATGTCATGCGCCTTCCAAAGCTCATCGATATCGCTTTCCACGTCCAATTTAAATTGTTCATATACGGTTTTTAGCTGGGACTTTGTTGTTGATACGAATTTTGAGATGGAATCACTCATGCCTTTAGGGATCGTGATGCCTTCAGAAAGACTCTTACCATATGAAATGGCCAGAGTGTTGATCAGGTCCCCAATGTTCTCCAGATTATTTGAAATAGAAATGAATTGCTGGATCCTTTTTGCAAGATCCTTATTCAAGGGTTTTTGATTTAGCTTGACAAGGAATTTTGTAATCTCTTTATGGTATCGGTTGATCTCTGATTCCTGCTTATCGATCTTTTTTAAGACCTTATTGAAGTTATCTTCCTTGCTTTTTTTGGTAAGTTCATCCAGGTTGTCAAATGCCTTCCTGCATACTTCAAGGAATCTGATGATCTCATTTCTGGCGGCGACGATCGCCATTTCAGGTGTATCAAGTACCTGGGAAGAAAGATATTTGAGTGAGAGTTTTTCCTTCTTGTCCGGGACCATCTTCTTAACCGCCCTCTCTATTAAAGGCACAAACCAGAACAGCAGGGAGGTATTGATGATGTTGAAAGTGGTATGGAAGAGGGCAAGAGTTCGGGTGGTTGCCTCCTGGTCATCAGGATTGACAAATGGATTCCCCCACCAGCCAAGGGATTCTGCAATGCCTGCAATGCCATGAACGAACCAGTTAAATAACAGGAGCATCCAGATTACTCCGAATATATTGAAGATGAAATGAGCCCTTGCTGACCTCTTTGCATTGGAATTGCCAATGATAGCCGCGAGGTTAGCTGTTATTGTGGTACCAATGTTCTCACCCAGGACAATTGCAGCTCCAAGTTCAACAGGTAGTCCATTCGCACACATGGCAAGGGTAAGAGCCATAGCGGCACTTGATGATTGAACCACCACCGTTAAAACTGTTCCAATTGCTACGAAGAGGACGGTGGATGCAAATCCATATTCCGCCAATGTTTTTAGGTCCTGCAGTTGCTCTACCGTTAGCTCAGGGACGGAATCCTTCAATGCTCCCAGCCCCATAAACAGCAAGGCAAAACCTATCATAAACTCTGACAGGTATCGGTATTGCTGATTCCTTGCAAATAACAGGGGGAAGGCTATCGCGATTATGGGAAGGGAATAGCTGGTAATGCTGAATTTGGAAAAGCCCAGCAATGCTATCAACCATGCGGTCATTGTGGTTCCAATGTTCGCACCCATGATCACACCGATGGATTGGCGCAGGGATAATAATCCTGCGTTCACAAAACTTACAATCATTACGGTGGTAGCGGAGGAGGATTGGATCAAAGATGTGATCCCCAGGCCGGTAAGTACCCCTGTAAACCTATTGTTTGTAATTGAAGAAAGGATCTGCCGAAGGCGGTTTCCGGCAATTTTCTGAATGCCCTCGCTCATCACTTTCATTCCGAAAATGAAAAAGCCCAAGGCCCCAATGAGGGTCAACAGATCAAGAAATCCGAACTGCATAAAGTGGTTCCAAAGGAACTCACCTTATTCTCATTAAACAAAGAAAGCTGTATTAATTTTTCTTTAACTTTTTTGGCTTGATGTTCAGCTGGTGACCGTGCCGGATTTTACCTTTTCGCCTTCTTTCAGGCCGGAAACTATTTCGATATTTATTCCGTCGGACAGGCCGGTTTCGATCTCTCTTTTATCAAATTCCTGCTCCCCAACCTCAACTTCAACGTAGGTCTTTCCGTCTTCGAAGATCAACCATTTTTCCTTGACACTTAGAACACTGTCTCTTTTATCAAGAACGATATCTGCATTTGCACTGTAAGCCGCTCTAAGGAAAGTCCCTTCCTTCAGTTGAATTGCTGCCTTTATTTCAAATTGAATAGCTCCTTCTTCTTCAACTCCTTTAGGAGATATGTATTCAAGCTTGGCATCAAAGCTTACATCTTCCAGAGCACCAATGGTTAACTTTAGATCCATTCCTTCTTTGATCTTGCCAACCTCACTTTCGTCAACCTTACCCTCAAAAATCATTTCATTCATATTTGCCACTGCGGCGATGGTTGTTCCATCATTGAAGGTATTGGTTTCGATCACGAAGTTCCCTTCTTCAACAGGGACGTCGAGAACCATCCCGGTAGCGGTAGCTCTGACAAGGTTGTTGGCATTGCCAGTCTTTCTGGAAGCTCCTTCCTTGACAAGCTCAAGGTTGTTCTCGGCTGCTTCAACATCTTGTTTTGCAAGGTTGAACGAAAGCAGAAATTGATTGTAATCGAATTCGGAGATCACATTTTGCTCATAAAGCTCCCCCTGACGTTCAATTTCCTTTTCCGCGTTCTTGTAATTGATGACTGCAGTTTGAAGTCGGTTTTCTGCATTATTTAACGCAACAACGTCAGGAATGATCTTTATCCTGGCTATAACCTGGCCCTCTTTTACAGATTCTCCAGGTTCAACAAAGATCTCATCGACAACTCCTGAAACCTGGGACTTTAACTCAATCTCCTTTCTTGGGACTATTGATCCGGTTGCTACCGTCTTATTGACGATATCAGAATGGAATGGGGTGTCAGAAGAAAAAACAACTGGTGGCTCTTCCGATTTCTGATAGAGGTAATATCCTCCCCCAAAAAAACTGACAAACAGTAAAAGGATCATCAAAATGCCAAAAACGCGTCTCATTATTTTCTTTATCATTCTGTTCTTAAAGCTTCAATTGGATCGACCTTAGCTGCCTTGCTTGCCGGGACAAGTCCTGCAAGGGCGCCAAAAAATATTAAAACCACCAGGGACCAAAGGGCAACTTCCAAACTAATCTCAGGATTGGTAAATGTTCCTGAATCCTGCCCTTCGAGCAAGGTGCTTATCATTTCCAGAATTCCAACCCCAAGCAACAATCCTATGTAACCCGCTAGGGCTGTCAGGACTATGGACTCTTGCAGGATCAGTGAAATGATGGACCATGGTCCGGCACCCACTGATTTTCTGATCCCGATTTCCTTGGTTCTTTCTTTTACTATGATCAACATGATGTTGCTCACACCGATCACTCCGGCCAGAAGGGTTCCGATCCCTACTATCCAGTTAAAAACGTTTATCCCTGTAAATAGCCCCTGGATCTTGGCATACTCTTCACCCAGGTTGAAGGAGCCCACGGCAGAAACATCCTCTGGGTGAATATTATGTCTTTCCATCAGCAATGCTCTTGCTTTTTCTTCCAGGATCTCTGATGGTACTCCATCTTTCGGGGCCATTGCGAACCAGCCGATATTATCCCCATAGTTGAATGCTGTCTGGAAAGTAGAGAATGGAACATGAAGGCTTGATTCCTCCCTCATTTTGTTTTCTCCTGAAGCATAAGAAGCAAAAACTCCAATTACCTGGAAAAACACCCCATTGATCTTAATATACTCCCCTATGGGTTCTTCATCTTTTTCAAAAAGAACGTCCACAGCATTTTGTCCTATCACAACCACTTTCCTTTTTTCCTTTATGTCCAGGTCATTGATAAATCTCCCTTTTGGGAAGGTCATGTATTTCAAATGCTGAAAGTCAGGGTAATCACCGTAGACATCGAAGGCTGAGGTTTTATTCCCTCTTGAAACATTGTTCGCTCCCTGCCATCCACCCAACTGATTTTTTGGGGCAAGGTATCCTAGTTCGGGAATATTCTCCTTCAGGGCAGCAGCATCGCTGTTTTTGTATCGGAACCACCTTCCCGGTTTGAAACCCTTATAGCTCATGGTGGTTCTTTGGGTCCACATGAAGATCGAGTTCTTTGCTCTTCCTGAAAAATCCCTATTGACACCATTTTTCAGCCCATTCCCGGAACCCAAAAGGATCAACAGCATAAAGATCCCCCAGAACACCCCGAACATTGTGAGTGCGGTCCGGAGTTTGTTTTTCCGGATTGTGTGAAAGATCTCTTGCCATTTATCGTAGTCAAACATTATTCGTCTCTTAAGGCTACAATTGGATTCACAAGTGCGGCTTTTCTTGCCGGAAAAAAACCAGCGATAGCTCCTGCCACCACTAGCAAGAAGGTGGCAGTTAATGCTGTCTGAAGGTTGATCTCAGGGTTTCGGAAGAACCCGGTATCGACATTGAACTCCGTCAATGCCCACCCAATGAACTCTATCAGACCAACCCCGAAAAGCAGCCCGAAATATCCGGCCAAGACCGTGATGACCACAGACTCCTGAAGAATAAGGGAGATAATTGAACCCGGGGTGGCACCCATTGCTTTTCTAAGGCCGATCTCCCTTGTTCTTTCTTTTACCACTATAAGCATGATGTTGCTGATGCCAACAACTCCAGCAATAATTGTACCTATGCCTACCATCCAAATGAAAAGGTTTATGCCGGCAAAAAGATCCATTACCTTTTCGTATTCTTCCTGGTTGCTTGATATCCTTAAGGCTCTCGGGTCATCAGGATGAATGAGGTGCTTTTCCTTTAACAGCTTCTCGGCCGCCTCACTCATTGTCTGGCTCTCACTCAGAGAAACATCACCTGTGGTGAAAGTGACTTCGTGGATAGTGTTCCCAGCACTATATGCCAGTTGGGCCGTTGTAATTGGAATGTAGAGCCGCTTTTCATCTCGTTCCCCCCCTGATCATCAAAGGTTCCAATAACCGTATACGGGATACCATTGATCTGTATCTGTTCGCCTACAGGGTCCGGGACATCTGCGAACAAAGCGTCAACAACAAACCTTCCCAATACCGCCACTTTTCTTCTTTCCGCCACGTCCCCGTCGTTTATGAACCTTCCAAGGTCCATTTCAATATTCTCAGAGCCAACCATTCCAGGATGGCATGCCAATATTCCGAAAGAGGAATATTTTTTCTTATACCGCACATTGGTTTCCTGCCAAACATGGTATCGTGCTGTCACCTGTTGTGCCCCGTCGATCTTTGTGTTTACAAGATCATAATCCGAATCTGTGAACTGGATCCTTCTTCCGGATTTCATCCCTTTGTATGGGATAGTGGTCTGTCCCCGCCGGATCCAGATCCCGTTTACGGCATCACCTGCAAATTCCTGTTTTACGCCGTTGAGTAATCCTGAACCGGCCCCCAATAACAGGATCAGCATGAAGATCCCCCATGCAACAGAAAAGGCTGTAAGGATGGTCCTAAGTTTGTTCTGCCGAATGGTGAACAGGATCTCCTGCCATTTGTCCAGATCAAACATGTTGTTCGGCCTCCTCTTTTATTATCACTCCGTCCCTCAATCGGATTACCCGGTGCGTTTCTGCCGCAATATCGTTTTCATGGGTAACGATAACTATGGTCATCCCCTGTTTGTTCATGTCCCTTAGGATTTCCATTACCTCATGAGAGGTAGATGAATCAAGCGCTCCTGTCGGCTCATCGGCAAGGATAAGCTTAGGCTTTGTGATCAAGGCACGGGCAATTGCAATTCTCTGTTTTTGCCCTCCAGATAGTTCACTTGGAAAATGATGCCACCACTCATCGAGTCCCACTTTCTCCAATACCTCCCTCGCTATAATATTCCGTTTTTTTCTGCTGATCTTTTGGTAGTAGAGTGGAAGGGCTACATTTTCCATTGCATTTTTAAATGAAAGAAGATTGAAGCTCTGAAAGACAAATCCAATGAATTTGTTTCTTAACTGAGCTGCCCTTTTTTCACTGAGGTTTTTTATTAGTGTTCCCCCCAAATGATATTCGCCGGAATCCGCATTATCCAATATTCCCAGGATATTTAGAAGTGTTGATTTTCCTGACCCGGAAGAACCCATAATACTGACCAATTCGCCCTCTTTGATCTCCATATCAAGGTCCTTAAGGACGTGAAGGGCTTTTAGGCCTGTTTGATAGGATTTATTGATTCCTTTTAAATGAATTATCGACTCCAATTTTCAGTTTTCTGCTAAACAAATTTCCTTTTTAATCTGGTCAGGGGTAAGTTTTTGAATGCCTTTTACATAAACGGTTAATATTGCCCACAGGGCTTCCAAATGGGTTCAATTTCATTCAGTTTTTCCCTTAATAACGGTATGGGAAAGACAAGATTGGACTTTTTTTTCTTTCTGGTTTTTTTTTCGCGCTTCTTATTTCAATTTTTGAAACCTCCAAATCCAGGAAATCCAGATGATAAATTTCTTTCGGGGGATCTTGATCCTTCTTCTCTTTCCTTCAATTCTGATCGCTCAGAAAAATTCCTCAGCAGATATCCTTCACAGGATAGAAAAGCTGAAGGTATTGGGTAGTGTATTGTATATCGCTGCCCACCCAGACGATGAGAATACGGGCATGATCACCTATTTCTCAAATGAGAGAAAGATGAAAACAACTTACCTGAGCCTTACCAGGGGAGATGGCGGACAAAACCTGATCGGGCCGGAAAAGTATCAGTGGATGGGCTTGATAAGAACCCAGGAACTCCTTGAAGCTCGAAAGATCGATGGTGGAGAACAGGCCTTTTCCAGGGCATATGATTTTGGATATTCCAAAACTCCCGAGGAAACACTTAAGATTTGGAATGAGGATTCGATCCTGGCGGATGTGGTTTGGGTGATTAGGAAACTTAGGCCAGACATAATAATAACCCGGTTCTCCCCGGATCTTGGAAGGCGGACTCATGGCCACCACACCTCCTCTGCAATCCTTGGTTTAAAAGGTTTTGAGATAGCAGGTGACAAAAATTCTTTCCCTGATCAATTGGGATTGGCTGAACCATGGCAACCAGAAAGGATCTTCTTTAATACCTCCTGGTGGTTTTATGGGAGCAGAGATTTCGACAAAACAGGTCTTTTGCAGATTGAAACCGGTCAATACAATCCCTTGATGGGAATGAGTTATGGAGAGGTTGCGGCAAAAAGCCGGAGCATGCACAAGAGTCAGGGTTTCGGGGTAATAGGGGAACGAGGATCTGACCTTGAATACCTTAAACCATTGGGTGGCTCTGAAGTCAGCAAGGACCCTCTCGAGGGAATTGATATAACCTGGTCCAGGGTAAACGGCGGAGAAAAAATTCAGGCGCGGATCGACCAGGTGTTGGAAAGGTTTAATAGTCGTCATCCAGAGGAGTCAGTTGCGGGCCTTTTGGAGGTGCGAAGTATGATCCAAAATGTGGAAGATGAATTTTGGCGAAATCAAAAGCTGAAAGAGGTAGAAGCACTGATAAACGATTGTTTGGGGATCTTTGCAGAATCGCTATGCTCCAAGGTTGAATTGGTACCGGGTGAAAAAATGCCAACCAGATTCACTCTGATACAACGCCTTGGTGATCAGCTTATTAAGATCAAGAAAATCCAATCCAAGAAGTTGGGATACGAAAAAACCATTGACCAGGATCTGACTCTTAATCAAATATCCGAATGGACGGATACTATTGATCTTCCGGAAGATTTGGATTTCACCGTCCCCTATTGGTTGGCCAAGCCTCTGGCAAAGGGTCGTTTCAATGTTGAGAATAAAGCTCTTATCGGTTTACCTGAAAATGACTTTGAGGTCCCGTTTGAATTCACTCTTGAGCTTGATGGGTCAGAATGGGAACTAAGGGTACCGACCATAAATAAAACCAGGGACCGGGTAAAGGGAGAGGTTAGAAAAGAGGTCGTGATCGTCCCTGCGGTTGTAGCTCGCTTTGCTGATAAAAATGTCCTTTTTCCTTCAAGTGAGGGCAAAAAAGTCCAGGTTATAGTGAAATCCTATAAATCTCAGGAAAACGGTCTTGTAAAACTAGATCTGCCAAACGGGTGGAAGTCCGACCCAAAATCCTATTCTGGTCTACTGGTTGAAGGGGAGGAAAAGAGGATTGAATTCTTTATTACGCCTCCAAAGAAAGCGGGTAGAGCAAAGGTCGATATACTCTCGGGAAATGAAGAACAGACCCTTGGTCTTGGCCAGATTCAGATAGAACATGAACATATAAAGCCACTTACTGCGGTTGTTCCAAACTCGATTGATTTCATCAGGGAGGATATCCGGAATTCTGCCAAAATTGTTGGTTATGTCGATGGGGCAGGAGATGAGATCCCACAGGCCCTTGCCCAATTGGGGTCGTCGGTGAAGTATCTTGACGAAGAAGATTTCTTCAATGGTGGGCTTAGGGATCTTGATGCTATTGTATTCGGAGTTCGGGCTTACAATACTACAGATTGGCTTCCCAATGTCCGGGAGAAGATAATGGAATTCGTAGAAGGGGGAGGCAATGTGGTGGTTCAATACAATGTGTCCTATGGTCTGGTCACAGAAGATATCGGACCCTATCCTTTGAAGATCTCGAGAGATAGGGTGACTGATGAAGATTCAAAGGTTGAGATCATAGATCCTGATAACCCTATCCTTTTGGGACCCAACAGGATCACAGGGCTGGACTTTGAGGGGTGGGTTCAGGAAAGAGGATTGTATTTTCCCAATGAATGGGATGGAAGGTACTCGCCCTTGATTTCCTGCTCCGACCCAGGGGAGGAAGAATTGAAAGGAGCAATCTTGACAACGAAGTATGGAAAAGGGAGCTTCACCTATACCGGGATAAGTTGGTTCAGGCAATTACCTGCAGGGGTAGGGGGGGCATATAAACTATTTGCAAACCTTATTTCAGCAGATAAAGGAACCTGATGAAGGAGGAAAATGAAAAGCCACCTTTTTTTGGTTCATGGAACCGAATCTACCTTTTTGTTCTGGGGGCCTTTGTAGGCCTAGTGATACTTTTTAGCATACTCACAAACTTTTTTTCATGAGTCCGATCGATTGGGTTGTACTGTTTGGTACCCTTGTCCTTATCGTGGGTTATGGGATGTGGAGGACAAGAGTGACCGGCAACCTGGACGATTACCTATTGGGTGGGAAGCAAATGAAATGGTCCACAATAGGGCTTTCAGTCATGGCCACTCAGGCCAGTGCGATCACATTTCTTTCCACTCCAGGGCAGGCCTATGAAAGCGGGATGGCTTTTGTCCAGAACTATTTTGGGCTGCCATTGGCCATCATAATTGTTTCGATAGTCTTTGTTCCGCTTTATTTCCGATTGAAGGTTTACACGGCCTATGAGTACCTTGAAAACAAATTGGATCTCAAAGTCCGCCTTTTGGCTGCCTTTCTTTTTTTGTTGCAAAGGGGGTTGGCTGCGGGGATCACGATCTATGCACCAGCAATAATACTCTCGACTATTTTAGGCTGGGATCTTGGGATCACAATCCTTGTGGTAGGTTCTGTTGTGGTGATTTATACTGTTTCCGGCGGGACAAAGGCCGTAAGCATTACCCAGAAATGGCAGATGTTGGTCATCCTGATAGGTATGGGAATAGCTTTCTTCATGATCCTGGCAAAGCTACCTGAGGGGATCGGGATATATGAAGGATTGACCATAGCGGGAGGTCTGGGAAAAATGGAGATCGTGGATTTTTCATTAGATCTTAACAAACGATATACCTTTTGGTCTGGGATCACTGGAGGTCTGTTTCTTGCCTTATCCTATTTCGGTACCGACCAAAGTCAAGTCCAACGGTATATCGGCGGTAAATCGATTTCTGAAATACGGATGGGATTGATCTTCAATGGCCTCTTTAAGGTCCCCATGCAGTTTTTGATCCTTCTGACAGGGGTTATGGTCTTCGTTTTCTACCAGTTTTTTCAACCCCCATTGCTCTTTAATGAAAATGCCCTGAATGGCATTCCCGATGGCAAGGCCGCTAGAGAGATTGTGGAATTGAGGGGAAGCCATGAAAATATATTCAGGAAAAAGAAGGCAAGCATAGAAGGTTTTATTCAGTCAAAAAAAGAAGGTAAGGAAGATGCAGGGCAATATTTGATTGCGGCACGCGAAAATTATGATGAGAGCATAAGGATAAGGGATAGGGCAAAGGAATTGGTAATAAAGAATTCAGATGATCCCAATGCGAAGGATTCCGATTTTGTTTTCCTCAGATTTATACTGAATTACCTTCCTCACGGGATCATTGGCCTTCTAATTGCCGTCATTGTATCAGCTGCTATGTCTTCTACGTCTGGCGAGTTGAATGCCCTTGGCTCGACGACCACAATGGACTTTTATAAACGGGTGATCAGCCCGCATGAAACCGATCACCATTACCTGAATTCTTCCAAGGTCTTCACCTTTTTCTGGGGAGTTCTTGCAATCCTATTTGCCCTATTTGCGCATTTGTTGGAAAACCTTATTGAGGCTGTAAATATCTTAGGATCAATATTTTACGGAACAATTTTAGGATTATTTCTGACCACCTTTCTTTTCAAGAAAAGCCAGGCTCTCCCTATATTTCTAGGTGGTATCTTGGCTCAGATAACAGTGGTGGTTTTATTTCTTTTGGTTTCGGAACAGGTTGGCTACCTATGGTACAATATGATCGGGTGCTTTTTGGTGATCCTGCTTTCTTTCCTGTTCTCTATCTTTTTCCGCGATAGGATAATGGACTAGGAAAGAGCAATGGTTTTTTCAATCTGCCGGTATTCCTCCTGTCTATTTGAGAATACGATCAAAATTCCATCTTTTTTTTGCTGGAGCGAGCTTAGGTACCATTCTTGACCCTGTTTATCAAGATTGGTCATTGGCTCATCGAGGAAGACAATAGGAGAGTCGGAATTGAAAGCAAGGCTTAACTTCAATCTTTGCTTCATTCCAGAAGAGAAGTCTCTTATCAATTTATTTTCGACCCCTTTGAACTTCAGGTCCTGAAGGATCTTTTCCTTCCATTCCTTCTTTGGTTTTTTGAGGAACTTGGAATGAAAATCCAGACTTTCATCCAGTGTAAAGTCCTCTATGACATCCATATATGGTGCAGCCACTGATATCAATCCATACCATTTATCGTGGGGAATTTCTGATCCTGAATCCAGGTAAAGGACCTTGCCTTTAGATGGGGGCAAAATTCCTGAAAGAAGTTTTAGTAGAGTTGATTTTCCACTTCCATTTGGCCCCGTGATAGCGTAAGAGTTTCCAGAAGAGAATTCCAGGTTCAAGTCCCGGATGATGTGCTGAACTCCAAACCTTTTGCCCAGGTTTAAAGTCTTGATGATCATTTCATCGTTTGGGTATAACCCTTGGTTATTCCCCTTTCTGATTTTGAAATGAAGTTAATGATCTCGTCCCTTTCCTTGCTTTGGGGGATCTCATTGTTAAGGATCTCCATAGCTTTTGAATTGTTTAGACCATCCTGGTAAACCACTCGATAGATATCCTGGATCTGATTGATCATTTCATTGGTAAATCCCCTTCTCCTTAATCCAACAGTATTTACACCGCTATATGCAAGGGGTTCTCTGCCAGCTTTTATGTAAGGAGGAACATCCTTTCTGACCAGGGATCCCCCGGCAATCATAGCATGGCATCCGACCCTAACGAATTGGTGAACGGCCGTGGTGCCTCCGATGATGGCAAAATCTTCGATAATAACATGCCCTGCCACCTGAACGCTATTTACTAGGATGCAATGGTCCCCAATAATGCAATCATGGGCTATGTGAACATAGGCCATAAGGAGGCAATTGCTTCCTATCACGGTTCTATGCCTGTCTGTTGTTCCTCGGCTGATGGTTACAAACTCTCTGATCACGGTGTTATCTCCGATCTCGCATGTGGTTTCCTCTCCTCCAAATTTCAGGTCCTGTGGCACCCCTGATACAGCGGCTCCAGCGAAGATCTTACAGTTCTTCCCGATCCTGGCCCCATTTCCAATTACCGCATTGGGGCCTATCCAGGAACCATCCCCGATCTCAACATCTCCTTCAATCGTGGCGAACGGTTCTATGACCACATTTTCACCTATTCGCGCATTAGGATGAATATTTGCTGAGAGCTGACTCATTCTATTTTTTTACAAGGGACGCGATCACAACCGCTTCACATGCAAGTTTTCCACCTACGTAAGCCTGGCCGTGTATCTTGGCAATGCCTCTCTTTAATGGCGAAATCAATTCACATTTAAATACCAATGTATCTCCTGGCCTTACCATCCTTTTGAAGCGACAATTCTCAATCCCAAGAAAATAAGCCCAATAATCATTGGGCTTATCAATTTTATTTAGGACTAATATTCCACCGCATTGAGCCATTGCCTCAACCTGCAGGACTCCGGGCATAACCGGATTATCAGGAAAATGGCCTTGAAAAAAAGGCTCATTAAGGCTCACATTTTTTACGCCTGCCACCTTTGAATCATCCAGGTAGATGATCTTATCAACTAATTGAAATGGATATCTGTGCGGAAGCAGATTATATATCTCATGAGCTTCATAAACCGGTGGTCTCCTCGGATCATATTCCGGCCCAAGGCTGGAAGATTGCTTCATTACCTTTTTGAGCATCTTGGCAAACTCAACGTTTGAGGCATGCCCAGGTCTGGCAGCTAGAATCTGGGCCTTTAATGGCCTTCCCGCAAGAGCAAGGTCGCCAACCATATCAAGCAATTTATGCCTGGCAGGTTCATTCTTATATCTTAGTTCGATGTTGTTCAATATACCCTGGTCCGCAACGGATACCTTGGGTTTGTTCAAAAGGTCGGCGAGGTAGTCAAGTTCTCCATCCTCGACCACCCTATCCACAATGACGATGGCATTGTTCAGGTCCCCTCCCTTGATCAGGTTCTTTTTATATAGTTCTTCGATCTCATGAAGGAAACAAAATGTCCTGCTTGCGGAGATCTCTTTTTTGAAATCATCAATATTGGTGAGGTTGGCATGCTGACTACCCAGGACCGGAGAATTATAGTCCACCATCACAGTAACCCGGTACTCATCAAGTGGAAGGGCCGCGATCTCGACATTGTTATTATCGTCCCTGTAAGTAACAGAATGAGGGACCTCAAAATAGTTCCTTAGGGCATTCTGCTCTTCCATTCCAACTTTTTCCAAGGCCTCAATGAAGGGCCCGGAACTGCCATCCAGAATTGGACATTCGGGTCCATCGATCTTGATCAGAACATTATCGATCTGCAAACCGACCAGGGCAGCAAGGAGGTGTTCAACCGTTCCTACCTTTGCTCCATTCTTTTCAAGAGTAGTACCTCTGGAAACATCGGTCACATAATCTGCATCTGCTTCTACTATGGGCTCATCTTGTAGATCTATCCGTTGGAATTGGATTCCGTGATCGGGTCCGGCAGGACAAAAAGTCAACTTTGTTCTATGTCCTGTATGAAGACCAACCCCCTCAAGTGTGGCCTCCTCTTTAATGGTATGCTGTTTTATATGCATTTACTTTCCCTCAGCAGGGGCCAAATTTATCACTTTTTGTTCAAGTTCTCTTACCCGGTCTAGGAGGGAAGGAAGCCTTCTGAAACCGACAAAAGCCCTTTTGTAATCGTTAATTTCCATAGCAGGGTATCCAAATACAGTAGTGCCAGCTTCCTTTATCGTATTGCTTACTCCTGACTTTGAGGCGATGGTGGTTTTATCTGGAATATTGATATGACCCACAAGCCCAACTTGTCCTGCCATTACTACATTTTTCCCCACCCTGGTGGATCCCGCAATGCCGGTTTGTCCTGCAATAACCGTATCATCTCCCAATTCTACATTATGAGCGATCATTACGAGGTTATCGATCTTTACACCTTTCTTGATCACGGTGGAACCCATGGTGGCACAATCGATGGTCGTGTTCGCTCCTATCTCAACATGGTCCTCAACAATCACGTTGCCTATTTGTGGAATTTTCTTGTATGTGCCATTTTCCTGTGGCGCAAAGCCAAAACCATCTGAACCGATTATTACCCCGCCATGGAAAGTGCAGTAGCTCCCAACTATGCAATTCTTGTAGATCTTCACTCCAGGAAAAAGGATGGTGTTATCTCCGATCTGGCAATTATCCCCTATATAGACCTGAGGGTAGATCTTGACATTCTTTCCCAACTTGACATTGTCTCCGAGGTACGAAAAAGCCCCGAGGTAAAGTCCATCTCCGTGGGTCACTTTTTGCCCCATTTTTGAGGGCTCCTCAATCCCGACCTTAGAAAGTGACATCAGCCTGTCCACCTCTGACAACAGATCGGTAAAGCCCATATAGGGATCCTTTACCCGGATCAATGCGGCCTTGATCTCCTTTTTTGGTTTAAAATCCTTGGAAACGATCACAGCAGAAGCCTTGGTCTCGTACACCATTGGCTCATACTTTTCGTTGGCGAGAAAGGATATTTGTCCTGGCCCTGCTTCTTCGATTTTGCCCACATTGTTAACCCTTACTTCTCCATCTCCCTCTACCTCTCCGTTTATCAATTTGGCAACCTGATTTAGGCTAAACTCCATAGTTCTTCAATAATGCTGCAAATATAGTTTTTTAGGGCCTTCATGGCCTTTTCAAACCATTTCTAATACAATTCCAGTTACGATCTAACGGGCGACCCATCCGGATCGTACTCCGGCTCATATACTTTGGTAGCACAGGTAATACTTTTTGACCTTTTTGCTTATCGCCTTGATATTGGGAAGGTCGGCCGCCTCGGCGATGTCAATGGTTTTGCCATCTCTTTTCAGAACCATGATGTGGTCCTTGAATCGTATATAGGCGGCATTGGAAATGCTTCCGGATTTGAAGAAGAATTTCTCTTCACCCTTCTTGAAGTTCTTTTTCTTCTTAAGGAGGTCTCTTTTTTCTGCCAGTTTCTTTGCGGAAACGGGCTTTTCAAGAAATTCCACCTTGAAAAGATCCCTGTTGATGATCCCCTTACAAAGTTCACTCAGTATTTGATCATTCGTTCTGGACCAGGATTTTATTTCAGCCCAAACATCATGATCATCAAGTTCAAGAAATGCCTCTAACTCTTCTGCTTCAACTCTCTTCTTGCTTTTTGGTCTATGCAGAAAGT
The DNA here is from genome assembly GCA_028279065.1 of Cytophagales bacterium. Taxonomy (GTDB): domain Bacteria; phylum Bacteroidota; class Bacteroidia; order Cytophagales; family CCMP332; genus JANQHS01. The sequence goes on along the minus strand of JANQSY010000022.1, from coordinate 58,803 downwards.
ACTCTACACTTTGATTTTGACAGCTTAGTTCTGACCTTTTGTAGTTGTTTCGGGCCCTTGTCCAAATGCTGTCCAACATTTTCTCCACGCTTAAAGTGGTCTTATGAAGATATACCTGCCAATACATCAATCTACGGGCGTTAAGAAAATTTTCAAGGCTGTAAAGTGCCTTTTCCTCCACCACCAATTCTCCATTTTTTACCGCCAGCATCTTTATGATCCTGTCAGCTCCGATCTTCCCTTCATCTACACCGGTATAAAAGCTGTCCCTGGCGAGGTAATCCAGCCTGTCCACGTCAAGCTGGCCTGAAACCAGTTGATTGAGAAATTTCTTCCTGTATTTGCCGCGGAAGATCCTGAGGGCGATATCTAATTTTCCATTGAATTCGGAGTTTAGTTTTTCCATGATCAACTCCGTAACATGTTCATGTGGGATGCCCGGCATGATCATGTTTTCCAAAACGTGCGAAAATGGACCGTGTCCAAGGTCATGTAACAGGATAGCAATCAATGCTCCTTCTACCTCATCTTCAGAGATCGTGACTCCTTTTGATATCAAATTGTCGAGTGCCAGATTCATCAGATGCATTGCTCCAAGAGCATGGTTAAACCTGGAATGGCTTGCCCCGGGGTAGATCAGATCCGCTAATCCAAGCTGTTTGATCCTTCGCATCCGTTGGAAATAAGGATGGTCTATCAGCCTTTGCAGCAGGGGAGTCGGAATGGTGATGAATCCATAAACCGGATCCTTAATTATCTTTTTTTTGTTCAAAATTTTTAAGTGAAATTTCCGTTGCTAAGGCAATAATGAAAGAGGTAGAAAGAACGACCAATGCAAAAGTATAATATTCTCTGGGCGGATGATGAAATTGAACTTCTCAAGCCCCATATCATTTTTCTGGAAGAAAAAGGCTATGAGATCAGCTCTGTAAATAATGGGGAAGAAGCAATTGAGCTTTGTGATAATCAGGGTTTTGACGTGGTTTTCCTGGATGAAAATATGCCAGGCATGTCCGGTTTAGAGGCCCTGGATGTGATAAAGGAAAGGCATCCCAATCTGCCTGTAGTCATGATTACAAAATCTGAGGAGGAGAATATCATGGACCAGGCCATTGGTTCCAAGATCACCGATTACCTAATTAAGCCCCTTAACCCTAAGCAGATCCTTCTAAGTGTTAAGAAGATCCTTGACAACCAAAAGCTGAGAACTGAAAAAACCAACTTGGGTTATCAACAGGATTTTCAAAAAATATCGATGGCCTATAACGAAACCATGGATGCCCAGGGATGGACTGAGATCTATAAAAAACTGGTCTTTTGGGAATCTGAGATTGAAGGGACCATTGATAAGAGCATGGCGGAGGTGATCAATATGCAAAAGACCGATGCCAACAGTCGATTCTCGGAATTTATCAAGGACAACTACCGGGACTGGGCTGGTTCAAAAGGCAATTCGGGCCCCTTGCTATCCAACAGGCTTTTGGATGAAAAGGTGTTTCCAATGCTCGGGAAGGGAGAACCGATTTTCCTGGTTGTGATCGATAATCTGAGATATGATCAATGGTTGGCAATGAAACCTGAGGTCGAAAAGTATTGGAATTCTGAGGAGGAAGATCTGTATTTTTCGATCCTTCCGACAACAACGGCGTATGCCAGAAACTCTTTATTCTCCGGATTAATGCCATTGGACATGGCAAGGTTTCACCCGGATCTTTGGGTTGGTGAATTGGATGATGAAGGAAAAAATATGAACGAGGATAAGTTCTTAGAGGAAAACCTCAAGCGGAATAATCTCTCGGCAAAGATATCCTACAACAAGATCTTCAATCAGAACCAGGGTAAGGTTTTGGTGGATTCCATCAATAACCTGATGCAGAATGACCTGAACGCCATAGTATTCAACTTCGTGGATATGCTTTCCCATGCAAGGACGGACGTTGAAATGATCAGGCAACTAGCTCCGGACGAGGCCGCCTACATCTCCTTGACGAAATCGTGGTTTGAGCACTCTCCGTTGCTGGATCTCATCAAAGAACTGAGTGGGAAGGGTGCAAAGCTTTTTATTACCACAGATCATGGTACCATGAGAGTTAAAAAGCCGATAAAGATCGTGGGGGATAGAAATGTGAATTCCAACCTTAGGTATAAGGTTGGGAAAAGCCTGAGTTTTGATGACAAGGACTTATTTGTTTCCAGAAATCCTGAAGAACTTATGCTTCCCAAGCAAAATGTATCATCGGCTTATGTTTTTACAGCAGAGGATTCTTTTTTCGCTTATCCCAACAACTATAATCATTATGTGAAGATGTACACAGATACTTTCCAACATGGTGGGATTTCAATGGAGGAGATGATAATCCCCTATGTAAATTTGGTATCCAAATAAGGATACTCCCATGGGGGATGGCTTAAGCCAAAAAAGATATTTAGGACTTGATCAAAAGGATTACCCTCAACTGGTAAGGGATATAAAAGAGGTCTTTGAAAAATCGAATATCATCCTTTTCTCAGGGGATCTTGGTTCGGGCAAAACTACTCTGATCAAAGAGATTTGTCGCTTTTTTAAGGTTGAAGATTCGGTGTCGAGCCCTACGTTTTCGATAATCAATGAATATCTGGGTGATGGTGAAAGGGTAATCTACCATTTTGACCTCTACAGAATTAAGGGCCTGGAAGAATTGATGAACATCGGAGTCACAGAGTATTTGGATTCCGGGGAACTCTGTCTGATCGAATGGCCTGAAAAGGTTAAACCTTTGCTTGAATTTCCTTATTTTGAGTTTCGGTTTCATCCCTCTGAAAACAATGAAAGCAGGGATCTCGATCTGATAGCATATGAGTAGCGGTTCAAAACCTGGATTTCATGAATTGGCCAAGGAAAGCGCCATGTATCATCCGCAGGAGGCCTTGCTTAAGGTTCCTTCGAAAAAGGAAAAACTGATCATAGGGATCCCGAAAGAAACCGCCTGGCAGGAAAACAGGATCCCTCTTATCCCGGAAAACATATCGGTTCTGACAAATAATGGCCATGAGATCATCATTGAATCTCAGGCTGGTAAGGAAGCGAAATTCAGCGACCATGAGTTTTCAGAAGCTGGAGCACGGGTGACAGAGGATCTGAAGGAGGTATTTGGCGCGGAGATCGTGCTTAAGATCCAACCCCCAACGAAGGATGAGATCAAATTGATGAAGCCGGGTAAATTCCTGATGTCGACCTTACAGCTTGGAAACCTGGGAAAGGAATATTTTCTGGAATTATCTGAGAAGAAGATCACGGCGATAGCCCTGGAAAACATTCAGGATAAGGTTGGAAGTCAGCCCATGGTAGCTGCTATGAGTGAAATAGCTGGTAACTCTTCAATGATCATTGCGGCGGAAAACCTGGCGAGTTCCAAAAACGGAATGGGGGTGATCCTGGGTGGTATTACAGGTGTTGATCCCACCAGGGTCGTGATCCTCGGCGCTGGAACTGTTGCTGAGTTTGCGGCAAGATCCGCAATAGGTCTGGGGGCTTCGGTTCAGATCTTTGATAATCGCTTGTATCGGTTGCGAAGGCTTAAACATAACCTAGCCCATCCGGTTTCTACCTCTATCATTGATACCGATTCTCTGTCAAATGCTATTTCACAAGCCGATGTGGTCATTGGAGCGCTCAGAGCCTCTCATGGACGTACTCCCTGCGTGGTTTCAGAAGAAATGGTGATGTCAATGAAACCAAACTCTGTGATTGTTGATATATCAATAGATCATGGTGGTTGTTTTGAAACCTCCGCACTGACCACCCATAAATCACCCACTTTTAAAAAGCATGAGGTGATCCATTATTGTGTCCCAAACATTCCTTCCAGGGTTCCGAGGACGGCAAGTACTGCCTTTTCAAATATCCTGACACCATATTTGATCAATGCCGGCAAACTTGGTGGTGTAAGTGAGATGGTCTCTGCTTACAAATGGTTCAGGAAAGGAGCGTATCTTTTCAGGGGCCTACATTGTGATCTCGACATTTGTGAGCACCATAAGCTGAATTATAAGGATCTGGACCTTCTTCTAGCTGCCCAGGTCTGATCTATTCCTGCAACAGAGCAAGCCAGGCTTCCCTTACCATTCCATTCTCCAAGAAATTTTTGGCAAGGAGATGGAGTTCTTTGGATAATTGATCCCTTTGATTGTAATTCTGATTTAGAATATCACTTACCTGTTCGTTTTCTCTAAAAGCAATAACATCGTTTTCTTCAGGAAGGCTTTCAACATTTCCCAACCTTCCAAGGTCGTTGCCGCTGAGGATCTCTGAGCTACGTATTTTATCGGGGATACTGTCAACACCAATACCAAGTGTGGTCAAAGGTTTCCGGATCTCAAAAAGTGAGTCACCATTAGCACGCGAGTACCAGTTTCCGCCCAGCCTTCCTATTGCGTCCAATTTCTTTGGATCGATCCTTTGGTCCTCTGAAAGGATGTTGTCGGAGATATGTGCAAGGAGCACTTCACATATGATCAGGTTTCCAGCCCCTCCGTCTTTTCCCAATGGTTTGACTTCCAATACTTTACACTCAAAAGAAGCTGGTGATTCCTTTACTCGGGGAGGTCTTATTCGATCTGAAGGAAGTTGGGTAAATCCCCCCTTTTCAAATTCATTCACACCCTTTTCATATTCCGTGGATGAGAGAGACATCTGTTCTGCCATTCCAAAGGAAACAATATTGATACAGACCTCCGGGACCTCCAGAACATTGTCAAGGGTGTGTTTGGTTGTGTTGTCCCTAACACGCCTTGCAGGAGAAAAAACCAGAATAGGAGGGTTAGCACTAAAAGCATTAAAAAAAGAAAAAGGACTGAGGTTTATATTGCCTGCCGCATCGATGGTGGAAGCAAAGGCAATAGGTCTTGGCGCTACCGCTCCCAGAAGTACACCATGAAACTTTGCAACGGATGTTTCTTTTGGATCAACCGTCATCTCATTGGCCTTTTACCGGTAAAAGTTTCCCCTTGGCCTCCCCGAAACCGATGTGCAGGTCACCATTTGAACATGAGCCTCTCATAATTACAGTATCCCCATCTTGTAGGAATTTTCTTTCGTCCCCGTCCTGCAGAGGTATTGGTTTGGAACCCCTCCAGCTCAATTCCAGCATTGATCCGAAAGAATCTTCTGTAGGTCCGGAGATAGTTCCTGAAGCATACAGGTCTCCGACCCTGACGTTGCAACCGTTCACGGTTTGATGTGCAAGCTGCTGATGAATACTCCAATAAAGGTGTTTGAAGTTCGATCTTGAAATTACAGTCTCATTCTTCCCTTCCGGTTGAACTGCCACCTCCAGAGCTATGTCAAAATGGCTTTTTTCTACATTTTCCAAATAGGGAAGGGGCTTTGGGTCCTGAGCAGGTCCATCGACTCTGAATGGTTCAAGAGCCTCCATGGTAACTACCCAAGGCGACATAGTAGAACCGAAATTCTTTCCCAAGAAAGGTCCAAGGGGAACATATTCCCACTTTTGGATGTCTCTGGCGGACCAATCATTGAAGAGAACCATACCGAAGATGTAATCCTCGGCTTCCGTGGCTTTTACTTGCTCGCCCAATGCGGTTTCCTTTCCTACAATGAATCCCATCTCCAGCTCAAAGTCCATTAATCTGGAAGGTCCGTAGCTGGGTGAAGAAGCATCATCGGCTTTGGTTTGTCCCATTGGCCTATGGACATCGGTACCTGATACAACTATTGAACCGGACCTGCCATGATATCCTACAGGAAGATGTTTCCAGTTCGGCATGAGGGCGTTATCCTTTCCTCGGAACATGATCCCAACATTAGTTGCATGTTCGAGGCTTGAATAAAAATCCGTGTAATCTCCTACCCGGACCGGAAGCAACATTTCTACTTCGTCCATTCCTAATACTACCCTTGGCCTCAGTTCTTCGTTCCCGGGAATAGTATCATTGCCTTCCGAGAACAGATCAATTAATATCTCCCTGGTTTTTTTCCAAGCTGGCTGACCAAGTTCAATGAAGGCATTAAGGTTGTCTTCATAAAAAACAGTGGGATCAGAAATTTCCTGGACATCGAAGAAGGATTGCTCAGCCAGGACAGAAAGATCGATCACATTATTGCCGAGTGCAACTCCTACTCTGGGTTCTGAACCAGCTGTTTTAAAAACACCAAAGGGGAGGTTATAAAGGGGGAAATCCGACCCTTGCTTTATTTCTATCCAGGACTTTTGATCTTTATTATTCATCTGGGGGACTTAATATGAAGTGCAAAACTAGGAATGTGTTCCTCAAATTCAATTCCTCGATTTTCAGTAATTTGCAATATTCATCTAACCCTTTTTGGGGGATATTTTTTGGATGAAAGCTGGAAATAAACTGAAGACCTTTCTATTCATCTGTTTATGGGATATTTTAAGTAAAAATGTCAAGGGATGCGATTCTGTCTTTTAGGCTTGATATTGACTACGATCTGCTCGAATGCTCAGAATTTGGTGGAAAACCCAAGTTTTGAAGTATTGACAGCTTGCCCTGATGGAATTTCCCAATTGAATCGGGCACAGCCCTGGTATAGCCCCAGTTTGGGTACTCCAGACCTGTATAATTCATGCGATTCATTTGGAAATGTTTCGGTTCCCTCAAATAATTTCACGAACAACCTTTCGGCTCATGAGGGCAATGGATACGCGGGAATCCACTTGATCTACCGTGATAATTATAGGGAGTTTATTCAGACAGAACTAAACGAGTGTCTTAGGGAAGGACGGACCTACCAAATGGAGTTCTGGTTTGCACTTTCTCCCGTGAGGGACCTTCCCTTCCCGAAAAATACTTTGGGAGTCCGCTTTTCGGAGAGCACCGCCTTCTATCCAATTAGGGGTCCCTTGCCAACAAATCCGAATCTTGTCCTATTGGATAGTTCAATTTTTTCGCAAACGGATGTATGGGAAAAGTGGTCTGGAACTTATACTGCAAACGGGAACGAGAAGTTCTTCCAATTGGGAAATTTCCTTTCCAATTCCGAATTAAACTATTCCGGACTAGAGAGCGGTTCTTATGTATTCATTGATGATATCCAACTCACTCCCCTCAGCCCATACATTTACAGCCAATGCATTTCAGAGATATGTAAAGGGGATACGCTTGTTCTAGAGGCCAAATTATGGAATAGCGGATTTTATTGGAGTCTTGGATCTCCCCAAGGACCCATTATCGGTACTGATCCGGTAATTGAAGTTGCTCCTCTTCAAGATCAATTCTATTTTCTTAGTAATCAAAATGGGCTAATTGATAGCATAGTTGTCAAGGTTAACCAACCACCAGCTGTGAGTATTGCCATGGATTGCAAAAGCACTAAGCCCAAAGTTTGGGTTCTGGATCCTGGAAACGAAGTCCAGGAAATAATGTGGTCAAACGGAAATTCAGGGGTGTTGGAACAAACCCTTGAATTCGGGCAACATTGGGTTTATGTGGAGAATGCTCTGGGTTGCGGTGAGACTCTGCCTATCGAAATAACACGCTGTAACGAATATACGGTATGCCAGGGAGAACCATTCACTTATGAAACAGACCAAACTGTCCTGGATGGGTATTGGTCCGATGGTCCCGATGGAAAGAACATCATTTCCTATGGTGCCACTTTGTCCACAATTCCTAAGAAATCTTCATGGTATTTTTTATTTGAGGGTTATGAGATCCTGGACTCGGTGTTTGTTCGCCTGTTGCCTGATTACGAGATCGACCTGCGTCTTCTTTGCTACGAGAATTATGGGATAGTTGAGATCTTGAATCCCCTCGAAGATGTGTTGTGGTCTGACGGAGAAAAGGATATCCTGCGCAAGGAGGTTAATTTTGGAAAACATTGGGTCCAAACAACCAGCAAGTTCGGATGTAAATACGTTCGGGATTTTACCCTACTCAATGATTGCCAGAAGCTAATTCTGTGTCCAGGGGATAGTCTTGTGGTATCGGATTGGTATGTATCCGATCCGAGGATCTTTTCTCATTCTCTGGATGACTTTTTTGATTTGGAGACCAGATCTGCGATCAGGTTTTATGAAAGCGATAAACTTGTCGTTTATTCTGGTGATACTTTGAGATACGAAGTTGAGGTTTCTGTTTTTCCAAATTATCAGCCAAATCTTTCAATTTCATGTAATTCCGGGCAGACTGAGGTCACATTGCTTAATCCCGTTGGGGTGCAGGCATGGTCCACCGGGGAAGAAGGCCCTGGCCCAATTATGATAGGTGAGGTCGGAGCTCATTGGCTGGATGTTACCCGGGGAGATGGATGTACTTTTAGGACCAATATCCCTTTTGAACTGGAATGCAAGAAGATCACCAATTCTTCGATTAATTTCCTTCCAAATCTGATAACCCCAAATGGAGATGGCAAAAACGACCGATTTGAGTTTATCGGAGAATTGAAGAATACCCAGCTTAAGATCTTCGATCGCTGGGGCAAGCTTGTCTATGAATCCTTTAATTACCAGGAAGACTGGGATGGATATGGGTTGCCTTCGGGAATCTATTATTACCAATTGCACAGCGAAGCCTTAGGTGAATCCTGGACCGGATGGGTTGAATTAATGCGATAATTGTTATTCCCAGCCGTCAATCCCTCTTACCATACCATTTTTTTCTCCTGTAGCTGATTCCAGAAACCAGCTAGCGACCTCGGCAGCCGGTACGCTCCCTTTGAGTGGTAAATTGAATTTGATTGCAGATTCCCGGATCAGTGAAGGACTAACCACATTTATCCTGGAGTTTCCGGGAAGGGAAAGAGCTGTTGCCCTTGCAAACCCTTCAATTCCTATTCCTACTGCGGTGATCAGGGCTGAGTCTTTCGCCGGTTTTTGAGAAAGATCACCAGAGGTCAATGTAAATGAGCTCCCATCATTAATGTAGTCCAATCCTATCCTCACAAGATTGATCTGTCCACCCATCTTATTAAGAAGTGAAATCCTAACATCCTCTTCACCAATCTTTGTGATCTCCCCGAAGATGGCTTTCCCAGTAGCTGAAATGACTGCATCGACCTTTCCGGTTTTTCTGTACATATCTTCAATTGACTTTGGGTCTTCAATGTTAACAGTTACATCTCCCGAACTATAGCCTGCCTTTATCACTTCGTGTCCCGAAAAGGCTTCAACGATTGCAGAACCTATGGTGCCCGAAGCACCTATTACTAATACTTTCATTGCTATTTCTTTTTTGTGAATTTAAACGGAGGTGCCAGTTCTTTTTTTGCACTTGAATTAACAAGGATTTGAAATCTTTTTTGTCGGGTTTCTTCCTTTTTAGCAGACATTATCCACCAACCGCATTGCTTTTGATAAGAGGGAGCTTTTGTTCTGAAAAATGAATAGGCTTCAGCTGACTTTTTGAACTCTTTTTCAAATTCTTTTGGGAATGATAACTCGCCTTGTTCATAGGATGCAAGGCCCGAAACATCCTTTTTTCTACTTTGATAAACCTTTAGCCCTGCCTCAGTTACCAGGCCTAATTTTTTTAACTCCTTGATCCTTTTGAGGTTTACATTGCTCCAATGGCTCCTGGCATTTCTAGGAGTGAATCTGATCTTATAGCTTTCATCATCAATTGATTTCCTTATCCCATCAATCCAACCATAACAAAGCGCCTGGTCAACCGAGCCGGGCCAGTCAATGCTTTCCTTGCCTGTTTTCTTTTTATAAAATCCAACCCATACAGCAGATTGGTTCTTATGATTTTCCTCTAACCAGCTCCGAAATTCTGATCCATTTTTGAAGAATTTGGGTGAAAGGTTCTCATTCAGGTCCATTTTCCTGCATAGCTGAGGTCAAGGTTTGAGTTTTGATCGAGAAAATCATAATACAACCTGGTTAATTGCTTAATATGAAGCAGATCATGTGCTAACCAATTGTACAGGAATACCTCTGCACTTAGCTCCCCGAGGCTTTGGTGTTGATAGGAATTTGCCCAGGAAGGATGAACAAGGCTTTTCAAGTATTCAATGGATTTCTGCCTTTCAGAGCAGAACTCTTCTTTTTTTGAGTTGAAATCCTGTTCTAGATAATTCCTGCTCTGCACCCATCCCACTGGATCGATAGGACTTGGTTCTGTCCCTGGTTGTTCAAGGGTGGTTTTTACCCTGTTTCGAAAATCCTCTTTCTCTTCATCGATCAGATGACAGACAATTTCAAGTGCACACCATTTCTCCGGGGATATTTTCCATTTTGCAAAATCCGGATCATCGATATTGAGCAGGGCCTTGAACGTGGCGAGGTTTTTCTCGAGTTGGTCGATCACCTGATTTGGTTCCATCATATTTTGACTTTTTCTGTGATAACACCAGTAGCAAAATCAATCCCGATCTCTTCAAAGATCTCCCTGCTTTTTTCAACCCGGTTTACGATCTTCCTTGAGTCACAAAGGACCCATACCTGAACCCCATGTTTGTTAGCATGCGAAGATATATTCAGGGTTCCAACCTTGTTGATCCAGGCATTCTTTGATATCTGGTCGGCCCCAAAAAGAACAAGGTTGACATCATCGATAACTTTTTCAATTTCATCGTCATTGATGACAATAGGGTCGATTCCCAGGTTCTTTAATTCTGCGGCCTGTACTAACCCTTCTCCTCCAGGTTCGGAAAGTGTCTGGTAGATCTTTATCGGAAGATCCTTTTTGATCAATTCTCTTCCAAATTCGATCAGTGTGCCGCTATGACTATGAAGAAGAACCCTGAATTCGGGAAGATCGATAATCTCCAGAAAATTCCTTGCGATCCTTGAATTCACATGTCTCCATTCCGATTTATAATCTTCTATCCATTGCAAGAGCGATCCGTTTCCGGTATCCTTTACCTTGTTTTTTTTCTCCAGTTCATTGGAAAAATGCCTGATGATAACAAGGTCTGGATGATGGTATTGGATGTTTTCGAGCTCATGAAGCAGCTCAAGACCCAGGCTGCTTTTATCCGGATTTGATTCAATGAGTTTCTCGCATGCCCAGATCACCTGCTCTAGGATCCTGGAAGATCCACTTTGGTGATCCTCCTTTATGGGGTCGAAATAATTCCCATTAGAGTTCATGTTTTTTTGGTGGCAATCAACAATATGGAATCGCTAGATCCCATCTCAGAGTAAGGTTCTAAATGAAGAATGTCGAACCCGGTGCTAAAAAGGTTCTCGATTTCCTCTTCCTGGTAATTTTGAAAAAGCATTCCGGAATACTCTTCGGATCCGCTTCCTTTCCAAAAACTATGACAAACCAATCCCTTGGAATTGAGTATTTCCACCTGCCTTTCAATTGACCTCTTCAGGTCAGGTTTGGACAGATGATGCAAAACCTTGTTTGAATAAAGTGCATCGAACTTTTTTGAGGTTTTAAGATCCCTGGCGTCCAGCTCTAACAACTCTATCTCAGGGTTATTTTTTGCGTAGGTTTCAAGAAAAACCAGGGAGAAATCCGAGCCTGTCACAACATAATCACTCTTAAGGATGTCCATATCTTTCCCTGGTCCCATTCCAATTTCAAGGATGGATTTACCCTTGGGAAGAAATTTCTTTAAGGTCTCAATCAACTCCCTGCCGTCAATCCCTTCGGCAAGTTCGAAATATTGCTTTACCGATTCCTCGGTATGGTAGAAATCACCTGTTTCCTTCATCTTTAATGCGCTAGTCCTGTTGAAGTACCCTTTAAGCTTTGCTCAAAATTTTAAAGATCCTCCTCTCTTTCCCTTTTTGATTCTCTTTTTTCTATTAAACCGCCATTTTCATCCATTTTGATCTCTATTTCCAACTCCTCGGTTTCAAACTCAATTTCAAAAAGGATCTCATCCTTCATGTTGAGTTTGCTTACCTCATCTACATCGAATTCACCGTATTCATCGTTCAACGCGTCGAGGATCACTTGAGGAAGCTCTGACATTTCGATCTCGACCTCTTTGGCTATCTCAATACCTTCAGAAGTGAAATAAATTCCTATCTCCTTGCCATCCATATCGAACTCCGCCTCAAAGTACTCTCCTTCCATTTCCCATTCGACCTCCTCAATCGAAGAATATGCTTCTTCAAAGGCTTGTCTCACGATCTCTGGAACCTCATCCAGGGTGAGTTCGATCTCGTCCATAGCATCCTCCACCTGTTCCATGGCATCTTCCACTTCTTCCATGGCATTCTCTACTTCCTCCATGGCATCGCTTATTTCCTCATTTACCTCGGATTCAGACTTTTCCTGGCTGCAGCCAAGGAAGAACAACATCAATCCGGAACAAATTAACACTTTAGCTTTTTTCATAATTCTTGTTAAGTTTTGACCTCGTTATCCAAATAAAGTTACAAATATTTAATGCCCTTCAAATCCTTTGATTTCCTATTTCCTGATAAATTGACCGCCGAATGATCTGCTTGAAAATATTAATTGAATCTTGATTAAAGGTTATTTCAATTCTAAAGACGGAGCTCCTTTTTTCAGGAGGGATCTAAGCTGGCTTTCATTCAATTCCAGGGTCTTACAGGAAGCAGGAAATGCGGAAAACCCTCTTTTCGAAAGGATGAAGTTCCTTGCGATCTTTTCATCCAACCTGGATGAGTTTTTCAGGGTGCGGGTTGCCTTGTACCAACAGCTCTCTCGGATGGAAAAGAGTGGGAAGATATCAGGATTCAGCCCGGTTCAGCTTCTTGAAAAGATCCGTGATGAGGTTATAAGGCAGCAGGATCGGTTTGGAAATATTTTTGAAAAAGAGATCCTGCCTGCCCTGGAGAAAGAAAACATCCGGCTGATCAACCATACCCAACTTAGCCCAAAACAAAAGGAATTCGTAAGGAAAAGCATATCGGCTGAAGTTTTAAAATACTCAAGACCAATTCCAATAGGAAATGGCAAACCAACGCCCTTTCTTGATGACAAGGGCCTTTATTACTTTCTAAGGGCTACCGACAAAGAGAAACCCAGGATCGAGCGTTATTTTTTCCTTTCAATACCTTCAAAACAAATGGGGAGATTTGTGGAATTGCCCCGGTTCAGAGGATATAGGTCAATTATGATTCTTGATGAACTGGTACGGTTCCTTTTTCCGGTGATCTTCCCAAACGATCTGGTTCGGTCAAGTTTTGAGGTGAAGATGTCGAGAGATGCGGAGCTGTACCTTGAGGATGAGGAGGGTTCCAGCATCCTTGAAAAGGTTATTAGGAGCTTACCTAAAAGACATACTGGAAGCCCGTCAAGACTTCTCTATGATGGAGGGATATCAAAGGCCCATTTGAAGATCATTCGTGATGCGCTTGATCTTAAGAAATCCGAAATGATCCCGGGAGGTGTGGTCCATAATTTCAATGACCTCTTTTCTTTTCCTATTGGAAGCAAAAGGAAATACAGTAACCCACCTCAGCCTCCTCATATCCCAAAGCCCTTCAAGAAGAGATCCAGGCTTATCGATCTGGTTGGTAGGAACCCACTGATGCTTCATTTCCCCTATCAGAGCTATCAACCGGTGGTCGATCTTTTAATGCAAGCCGCCAAGGATCCGCATGTCACCTCTATTCAGATCACTTTATACCGGGTGTCAAAAGATTCCGGGGTATGTAAAGCTCTTGAGATCGCTGCTAAGCAAGGAAAGGAGGTATTGGTTTTTAATGAGATCAAAGCCAGGTTCGATGAGGAATCGAATATTTTTTGGGGGGATAGATTAAACAAGGCAGGGGCGAAAGTGCTTTACTCTTTTGATGACCTCAAGGTCCATTCAAAGATCTTCCTGATAAAACGCAAAAAAGGAAGACATCTTAGTACTATCTCATATCTGGGGACTGGAAATTTCAATGAAAAGACTTCGGAGATCTATTGTGATCATGCCTTGATCACTCCCGATAAGGTTGTTGCCAACGACCTGGATAAGGTATTTTCCTTTTTAAGGACCAGAAAGGATCCAGGCAAATTCAAAGAGATCTTTGTTTCTCCATTGACCCTCAGAAAGGAGTTCTCAAAGCTTATTGATCATGAAATAAATGAGGCGTCGGGTGGAAGAAAGGCCAGTATGATCCTCAAAATGAATAGCCTAGAGGATAAAGAGATGATCTCGAAGTTGTACCAGGCGAGTATGGCTGGGGTGAAGATCAAGATCATCGTAAGAGGAATATGCTGCCTTGTTCCGGGGGACGCTAAATGGAGTAAGAACATAAAGGTTTACAGTCTGGTTGATCGATACCTTGAACATGCAAGGATATTTCAGTTCCATCATGGTGGTAAGGAAAAAATGTACCTGGCATCTGCAGATTGGATGCATAGGAACCTTAGCAAACGAGTGGAAGTGGGTTTCCCCATAACCGATCCTGACCACAGGCTGCAGTTGAAGACCTTATTGGATCTTCAATTGAAAGACAATACACATCAAAGGATCATCAATAAGACCCAAAGCAATCCATTCAACAAAGGAGGGTCTACGAAACCAATCAGAGCCCAAAAGGAGTTTTTCGAGTTCTTAAGAGCCTACTGACAAATAGGCCTAAGTGGTCCGTGTGGCTCCATTTTTGAGTATTAGCCAAGCTTTAGAATTTTCTTTAAAATATTTTCTTGACTGGATCGACTGTACCTTCAATGGAAGGAATAGTTTCCATAAAGACCGGAATGGCTGAACAGGATAAAGAGATATCCAGAATTTTTGATAATGAAAGATCAAGACTGAGGAATTTCATAAAGGGGAAGGTAGGGGATGATGATCTGTCAGAGGATATTCTTCAGGATGTATTTCATCAATTGGTAGAGGCCTATAGGTTAATGGTGCCTATTGAAAGGGTGGGAGCCTGGTTGTTTGCAGTTGCAAGAAACAAGGTAAATGATTGGTTCAGGAAAAAGAAGGCCATTCCCCAAAGCAAATTGAATTTTGGGGGTGACGAGGAGGAACAATTCTTTATCACTGATCTTCTTGTAGATGAAAATGATCCGGACTCAGAACTATTCAGGGAAATGACCCTTGATGCCCTTGAGGATGCTTTGGAGGAACTACCTGAGGAACAACGGAGCGTTTTCGAGGCTCATGAATTTGAGGGCAAGGGTTTCAAGCAGATCTCAGAGGAAACAGGAGTGCCTCTTAACACCCTTCTTTCCAGAAAGCGATACGCGGTTCTCCATTTGAGAGAGAGATTAAGAGATGTTTACGATGAATTATTTGAATAAATAGAATTGATATGAAAAGGTTTTGGTTATTAAGAGGTTTGAAATTTTTGGTCTTTGTTTCCTTAGCTGTATTTCTGTTTTCCTACTTGGTAATGAGTCTTTGGAACTGGTTGATTCCGGACCTGTTTGGGGTTTCACCCATCAGCTGGGTCCAGGCCCTTGGAATACTTGTGTTGAGCAAGATCCTTTTTGGTGGGTTTTTCAGAGGGGGATGGAGACATAGGAAACATGGCTATTGGAAGGCTAAGATGATGCAGAAATGGGAAAAAATGACCCCTGAGCAACAGGAGAAATTCAGGTCCAGGTTTGCGCACAGATGTGGATGGTATCCTCCTGAGGAGGGATCGGTTTCAACGGATACAAAGATAGATCCCGCTTAACCTACCTGGTAAAGCATTTGAAGGATCACCACAAGAAGCGATACCCCGATAAAGATGTAGCGGGCAATTGGTTCCCACCATTTGCCTACGGGGTATTTTGATCCAACATTGATTTCATTTCGTGTTTCGGAAATGGGATTGATAGCAAAAAAGACCACGCCAGCAAGCACGGCTCCAATGGGCATCAGATAGATGGAGACAAAATCGACGATCAAACTCAGGTTGTCAAGATCCACTGCCAGGGGAATTCCAAGAATAAAGGCCAGTGTCGCTACGATTGCAACACTGAATTTTCTGCTTGTGTTGAACTGATCCATGAAACCATCCACCACTACTTCCATTATGCTCATCAGGGAGGAAATAGCCGCGAAGAGGACCCCCACAAAGAACATCATGCTGAAAATATAGCCCCCAGGCATATTCTTGAATACCTCAGGCATGGTCACGAACACCAGTGGCGGACCGGCTGCAGGATCGATTCCAAAAGCAAAGACCGCAGGAATGATCACCAGTGCAGCTGCTAAAGCTGCTACAGTGTCAAAGGAGGCTGTAAGAAAAGAGGAATAGGGAACATCAGTGTCACGGCTTAGATAACTGCCATACACCACCATCGCTGCTCCCATAAGGCTAACAGAGAAAAAGGCCTGTCCCAATGCCATAGCCCAGGTAATGGGTTTGGTCAGCTGTGACCAATCAGGGCTTAATAGGTATTCAAATCCTTTGCCGGCACCGGGGAGAGTCGCAGACCGGACTATCATGATCAACAACACAAGAAACAGCGCTGGCATGATTATCCTGTTTATACCTTCAATGCCTTTGGTTACCCCCCTTCCAAGGATCAATCCGATAATCAGAAGGCAGACCCCAAGCCAAATAATAGCCGGGCTCGTTTCAAACAGCTCGTTGAAGTGGGCTCCAAAATCTGGCTTGTCGAGGAAGCTGGGAAAAATTGCCTCCCAAACATATCTCACTACCCAGGCTGTAACCACAGAATAGAAGATGGTGATCAGGAATGTGATGATCACAGGATATGTTCCCATGGTCCTTCCAAAGAGAAACCCTCTTTTCCTTAAGACATGATCATATGCTCCCATGGGCCCTTTACCCGTCATTCTGCCTAGGCCATATTCACCCATAAGACCTGTCACACCGATCAGGTACACGAAAAGCAAGTAAGGGATAAGGAATGCAGCACCTCCATATTGGCCGAGTCGCCAGGGAAACAGCCATAGATTTCCAAGGCCAACTGCGGATCCTACACAGGCGAGGATGAATCCTATTTGGGTATTGAAATGCTCCCTGTTGTTTGACATTTTTTATTATTTGATCATCAAATATAGAAGGCTTGAGGAAAATCTAGCTACAAGATCCTATCTCCATTGATTCCTTTTTTATAATTTCAAACCCCCTATTATGAGAGTGCTTAAGAGCTTATTTCTAATCATCAACTACAAGACCTTCGTGGTAATGTTAGTTGCCGTGGGCTCCGCTTGGATCTGTGGAAAGTTTGGAATAGTTGCGAATTTTCCTCTTACTCTAATTGGTATTGCCATTGTATTTCCTGTCGTATTCTCCATTGGTAGCGCTTACAAAAGGAGGGAACGGGCTCTTCAATATCTCGGGGATTTTAAAGCCCACCTTTTAGCATTGTATTTCGCTTCCAGGGATTGGGTAGATCCGGACAGGAATGGTTTTTCAGAGGAGATGAAAAACAAGATCATTGAAACTTATGGAACCCTAAGGGCGCTGTTTATTGCTCCAAAAGAGGATATAGAGAGATTTGAGAAGCAGCTTTTTCTAGATCTGTCTGAGCTTTCAAATATCATTCTGAAATTCAGGGATATGGGATTGCCCTCGGGTGAGGTTTCCAGGGTGAGTCAGTACTTGAGTAAACTTGCCGTTTCACTCGAGCAGATGAAGGTAATCCTTCATTATCGAACTCCGATCACACTTAGAGCTTATAGCAAGGTATTTATTTATTCTTTTCCCATCCTGTACGGGCCAACATTTGAACATATGGCTGAGCAATACAGCTATAATCTGAAGTACATGATGCCTATTATGTTCAGCTTTATTTTGGTCAGTCTTGATAATATCCAGGACCATCTTGAAAATCCGTTTGATCAAGTTGGTGAAGATGATATTAAATTTGATGTGGAGGACTTCTCAAAAATGCTGAGCTGATCCTAAATTTGTTGATTCCTTACATCGCTTAACCATTTTTTTATCCCATTAAACAAATCAAGACAATATCTGTTTCTAATTCTGGTTTGATTTACAAGAACATTTAACCCACTTCCAAGCGTTGATGCGTTTTTTTTCTCATAAGGGATTGCTTTCCCTTTTCTTTTTGTTTGTGGCTTTTCAAGGGATCGCTCAGGGTAACTTCACAATTTCCGGGTACCTTAAGGATGCGAGTGATGGTGAGTCACTAATCGGGGCAACTGTGGTGGTAGAAGGATCTACACAGGGTGCTATTTCAAATACCTATGGGTTTTATTCACTTACTCTTCCGCAAGGAGAGTACACCCTAGTTTATTCTTATTTGGGTTACCTGACACAAAAAATGCCAATTTCCCTTAACTCAAATCAGTCTATTGATGTTGAGATGAGGCTGGAAGGGAAGGAACTTGAGGAGGTAGTTATCACTTCTGAGGCCTTGGATGAGAATATTACCAGGATCGGAATGAGTGTGGAGAAACTGGATGCAAGAACCATAAAAAAGATCCCTGCTTTTCTTGGCGAGGCGGATGTGATCAATAGTATAAGGACCCTTCCAGGGGTATCGACTGTGGGTGAAGGTGCTTCTGGATTTAATGTGAGGGGTGGGGGTGTAGGCCAAAATCTTGTGCTATTGGATGAAGCTCCGGTATATAATTCCTCACATATGCTGGGGTTCTTTTCAGTATTTAATCCTGATGCGGTAAAAGATCTCAAGCTGTATAAGGGAGGGATTCCAGCAAGGTATGGAGGAAGGATCTCCTCCATCCTCGATATCCAAATGAAGGAGGGCAGTACCAAGAAATTAGGTGTGCAGGGTGGGGTGGGAACCATTTTTAGCAGGATCGCGGTGGATGCCCCAATAGTAAAGGATAAATCTTCATTCATCCTTGCTGCCCGAAGATCCTATATCGATGTAATTGCAAGGCCCTTTGTGGACGTCCTTTCGGATGGTGGGGCTTTGAACTTTTATGATATCACAGGTAAGGTAAACTACAAGTTCTCGGATAAGGATAGAATTTATCTATCCGGATACACAGGAAGGGATAATTTTAAATTCGATGCTAACCAGGGTTTCAGTTGGGGTAATTCAACCCTTACCTTTAGGTGGAATCACCTGATGAGCAGCAGGCTGTTCATGAATATCAGCGCTATATATGCTGATTATGACTATAAATTGGAGTTTGGTGATACCCCTTCTGATAAGTTCGATTGGAAATCCCGGATCAGGACGATCACCGTAAAACCTGATTTCTCCTGGTATCTCAATGCCAAAAATGAGATCTCTTTCGGTGGAGAGATAATCAGATATGATTTTAACCCAGCCGACGCGACCACGGTAAGTTCAAACCAAGAAACCAATATCAGCCTGGATGAAAGATTTTCATATGAGGGAGCTCTATATGTCTCAAACAAGCAAACTCTAGGGACAAGATTGAGCGCTGAGTATGGCCTCCGGTGGTCGATGTTCAGCTATGTTGGCCCTGGTACCATTTATGAATATGGCGATGTAGAACCAGGTAAAAGAAGGCCTGTGGTCAACTCATATGAGGCGGAAAGTGGGGAGGTGGTTTCGTCGTTTAACAATTTTGAGCCAAGGCTTGCCATCAGGTATAAGATCAATGAATACAGCTCGATCAAGGCCAGCTACAATAGGATGGCCCAATATATTCATCTGATCTCTAACCGGACCGCTTCAATTCCCCTGGATGTTTGGAATCCCTCCACCAATAATATCGACCCGCAGATCGGGGACCAGATAGCACTGGGTTACTTCAGAAACCTTAAGAATAATGAGTATGAGGTGTCCGTCGAAGGTTATTACAAGCAAACGCAGAATCAAGTTGAATACATTGATGGTGCGGATCTGCTTATAAATGAATTCCTTGAAGGCGATCTTCTTTCAGGGGAGGGCAGGGCCTATGGCCTGGAGTTCCTTGTCAAAAAGCAAAAGGGAAAACTCACAGGTTGGGCCTCATACACCCTGGCAAAGACAGAACTGAAAACCGAAGGGATCAATAATGGCACCTGGTATCCGACAAGGTTTGACCAAAGACATAACCTGAAATTAACCGTGATCTATAATTTCAACGAACGTTGGTCACTTTCCTCCAATTTTGCCTTCATCTCCGGAACCCCCTCCACGTGGCCTACGGACCGTTATGAGGTGCAAGGATATTTGATCCCACATAATGGAAATAATTCCAGAAACAATCTCAGGATCCCGGCCTATCACAGATTGGATGTTTCGGTTACCTTAAAGGGGAAAAAAGAAAAGAAAGGAAAACCCAGGAAGAACGAGGATTACTGGGTGTTCGGGGTTTATAATCTTTATGGAAGGGAGAATCCATTCTCGATCTATTTCACTCAGCAGGGTGGCAGACCAGCTATGGGGCAGCCGGTACCAAGTACCGGGGTTCAGGTGGCCATAATTGGATCCATTGTTCCAGCGTTTTCATACAATTTTAAATTCTAAGGAGATGAAGAGCTTAAGATTTTCCATTCTCATTCTTCTGGCAGGTGTCTTCTTCTCATGCGAAAAGGAGATCACTCCTGACTTGGAAACCGCAGATCCACAGATCCTTGTTGATGCTTTCATTACAGACCAACCGGGGGAGCAGGTCATCAGAATAGCCAATAGTCTTCCATATTTTACTGCTTCAACTTTACCTCCGGTTCGAAATGCTTCTGTTGAGATCAAGGATGATCTTGGAACGGTTTATATATTCACAGAGAAGAACGAAGCAGGATATTATGTCTGGACCCCGGCAGATCCAGACTCAACTTTTGGAAGGGTTGGAGGAGAGTATGCCTTGGAGATAAAAACAGGTAATTCCACAATAACATCAACTGTTTATATGGGAAGGGTGCCCGAAATTGATACCATTCAGTTTACCTATGAGGAGGAATCCCCTTTTAATGCTGAAGGATACGTGGCAGAATTTTTTGCCGTTGACCCACAGGGAGTTGGAGATACCTATTGGATAAAGACCTTTAAAAACGGAGCGTTTCTCAACCTGCCTGGCGAGATCAACGTTGCCTATGATGCGGCATTTTCTGCCGGGAGCAATGTAGATGGTCAGAATTTCATTTTGCCTATAAGGACATCCATCAATCCTCTGGATGAAAATGAGGATGGTTCCTTGAAACCAGCCTATTTGCCAGGTGATTCAATTCGGGTTGAGATCCATTCCATTTCTGAAGATGCCTTCAACTTTTTCCTTCAGGCACAGGAACAGATTGACAGACCAGGTGGGTTTGGGGAGTTGTTTGCTGTTCCTCTGGCCAACCTCCCTACCAATCTGATTGCAACGGGTCAGTGGGAAAATAGGGTCGTGGGGTTTTTCAATGTAGCCACAGTTAGTCAGAGATCAGAATGGTTAGACCCGGATAACCTACCTCCAAAGAATCCATAAAAAAAGCCGGCTTAGCCGGCTTTATTGTTATTCGATTATAATCTTTTTGGAAGTAGAACTTTCAAGTGAGTTGAGACTTACCAGATACACTCCCTTTGGAACCTGAGAAATATCCAGGCGTATCAATTTGTTTCCCTTGTTCAGATCGACAGATTTGGAGAGCATCCTTTGACCTAAGAGATTTGTCAAAGTAACATCATATCTGGCTGATCCTTTAAGGTCCAAGACAAGGTTCAACTGATCCTTAGCAGGATTGGGGAAAGCGTTCCAGGATTGGATCTTTTCAATTTCATCATTCAATCCACTAATGCACCCTACTTCACTTACATTGAAAGTGTAATAGACTATAGAGTTCTCATTTGGAGTCCCATCCCATGAGAGATCGCTTTTTCCATCAGTTTGGAAAAGCATTCTCACAGTCTTGTCAGGTCCGATCCTTGTCTGTGCCTGAAGGAAAACATCATCCTCGGTAGGGGTTCCTATTCCTCCTCCTACACCGGCGATATCGTCGGCCACGTTCCTAATTGAATCCACGATCCAGGTGGTACCGCCATCGCATGATGCCCAGGAATAAATATCCCGATGGATCTTAGCGACTCCAGGAGTAACATCCCCTGGAGCAAGACCGATCCCCAGGAGTTTGGTATCTTCTCTCACTCCACTCCAGGAAAGGACCACCTCACCATTTTCGGAAATTGAGAGAGCTGGGAATGCCAGAAGTCCATGGTTAAAGAAGCGGCTAACCGAGTCAAATGTGAAGGGAGTGGAGTTTACGCCATCACCATTTTCATCCACATATTCGATCAAAATGAATTGATCATTGGACAGGGTATCATCCAGATAATGGTTGAATCCCATGCTCTCATTCCAATAAACCATTCCGGATTGGAATGGAAGGAAAGTGGTGCCTCCTCCAAGTTGTCCTGCAGGAGAAATGACCCCAACCATTCCACCGGCTATGTGTGCCTGGCCTGTATAATCTACGGCAAGGGCCAATCCTTCGTCAATGTTCAAATGCTGATGAGATCCGTCAGTGGCCCTGAATGCGAACAGAGTATCGAAGTCAAAGATGATATTATGGGTCCAGGTTTCACCGCGGTCAGTCGATTTCCAAAAGTGGATGTCCTGGTCCCATCCACCGCATACTATGGCTACTGTGTTTCCGTAAGCGTCAATAGAAAAGGCATCATAAACATTGTTTCCAACGGTGTTTCCCCAGATAACTGAGTCCATTCCTGGAAGAATCCTGTCCTGAATATCCCAGGTATTAGTATTATCAGGGGATCTTGAGTATTTGAAAGCCAGAAGCTTGTCTCCTGGATAGATATAAGCGGCCGCGATGTGATGAATGGTGTCTCCGGTGGCAGCTGCTCCACCACCCCAACCGGTTTGATAGGGGTTGGTTGAATTCACGGAATCGGAAATATTTGAAAGAAGATCATTTTGCCAGGATCCGCTTCCCGCTACCGGGCGATAATGCCTTCCGTTAGGTGAATGTGAACCAATAACATCTTCAGGCCCCTCATTGGTCATTAAGAACGGCCAACCTCTTCTGCTTGCACTTCCAATTCCAGCACCTCCAATAGTGTCCTCACCGATCCATAGGCTTGTTGTGGGATCGTAGTAATTATAACCAATCCTTCGAGCAGCCCCGCTTGGGGTCACTGATTGGCCCTTTGTCCAAATTGCTGTTATGCCACCATTTGGGGCCATTTGGACTCTGGATGGCATTGTCCCATTTGTCTGGAGATCGTAATAGGTGGTTCCGACCTCCTCACCATAGGAATTCGATGAGCTTTTTTTTGTTGCAGTAACCAGGGTAGGAGGTGCCAGAAGATAGGTCTCCTGATCAGGGTTCTTTATTGAGTAGGCTTTAACCTTCGGCTGGTTTTTTTTGATCTTGACTTGACCAAAAGCAGTCATTATAAAAAATGATGAAAGGAATAGTAGGTAATACTTTTTCATATCAAAATGTTTGTAAACAATAATATTCAAATACAGTCTTAAATGTCAAAAATTTATACCAACGGATGATCAAGGAGAAAACCAAGGCTCTTTTACTTTTTGTATTTGTCATAAAGCCCTTTTCCTGAAAGGATCATCGGAAGTATCTTTTCAATCCTCGACTTTTTGGTTTCTTCTCTTTTTGCTTCGGCAATATGTTCGGCGTATTCCCTTTGTTTTGATCTGCTCATGCCCTCGAATATGATCCTTGCTTCCTTGTGAATTTCCAATGCCTTAGACAATTCTGGGGGAATCAAGAGTTCTTTTGCCTTTTGAGGCTTTATTTCTTTTCCCTGCCTGTGGTTTTCCAGAGTTTCCTCCACGTACTTTTTTATCAGGCCTTCATCGATCTCCTCTTCTGAACTTAATCTCCATTGTCTAAGGGCCTTGGTAACCCCTTCCTGGGCATTTATCAGTTTATTATGGCTGTCCGTCAACAGTGCTCCCTGATGAAACCAGATAGCTACAAAATCTTTAAAGGAGCCCATTCCTACCAGGGTTTTCCCTTCATAGGTATATGCTGGGGCTCCCCATTTGACAGTTTCCTCCAATGCAGTAGAGTTCAAAATGGATCTGATCTTTTCGAGTAGATCCTTTCTTTCTGCTGATTGCGCGTTTATGTAGTCATCCACGGAGGTATAGCGTTCCATTTTATTCTTCTTTCAAGAAAGTTCCGAAAATCCCGTTCGAAATAGAAATAGACCTTTAAGAGAAATAATCAGACGGTTTTTCGGATTAATTAAACAAATGTTAATATAATTGAATCCATTATTTAAACAAATATTAATAAAATGGAATCGATCGGTTCACTGGAAGAGATAATACTGATGATTTTAATGAAGAGAGAGAAATGCCATGGGGTGGAGATTGTGGAGGACTATGAAGGTGTTTTGAAGAAGAGCATTTCCCTACCTGCCATTCATGTGGTGCTAAAACGTTTGACCAGGAAGGGTTTGGTAAAGTCCCAATTCGGGGAACCAACCTCAGAGAGAGGAGGCAGAAGAAAACGGATCTATTGGGCCACACCAGCAGGCTATGAGGTTATCAAGGAATTAAAGGAAGCCAAGGATGAGCTTTGGAATTCAATAACCAAACCCAGCTTTCAGTATGTCGGGATTTGATCCACCTAAATGGCCTGCTGACTTTCTCAAAAAGCTTCTTCCGTTGGATACTTATGAGGAACTCATGGGTGACATGGACGAACTTTTTTCTCTGAGGGTGGAAGAAAAGGGATTGAAGTATGCGAGACGACGGTATATATGGGATACTGTGAAGGCGTTGAGATTGATCAATGCTTCTGAGGTTTCCAGGGAAAATACCGGCTTCATCCTTTTCCTGAGTTATATTAAAACCGGAATAAGATTTCTTTGGAGAACAAGAAATTACTCCTCGATCAATATCCTTGGCCTGGCCTTTGGAATTACTGCTGCATGTCTGGCAAATCTTTTCATTACCGATCAATTCTCATTTGATCGATTTCATTCAAAGATCGATAGAATATACAGACTTAATATCGCATTGAATTTTTCCGGTCAGGAAGAAATTTTCGGTGGATCCTCCTATAGAATGGGAGAAGAATTCCCAAATAAGATCCCAGGAATTGAAGCCACTTCAAGGATCAAAAGTGGATACGGGATCTTAAAACTAGGAGAGCAAAACCTGGATCAACGCTTTCATTTTGTTGACCCGGAGATTTTTGAAATCCTGGATTTCGAATGGATAAGAGGAAATGAATCCCATTTTGGAGACCCTTCGAAGGTGGTG
Source organism: Cytophagales bacterium (assembly GCA_028279065.1). Classification (GTDB taxonomy): domain Bacteria; phylum Bacteroidota; class Bacteroidia; order Cytophagales; family CCMP332; genus JANQHS01. The sequence continues at coordinate 33,884 of JANQSY010000022.1, read as the reverse complement.
GTTTCTGAATCATTTTTTAAAAAGATCGGTGAAAGAGAGGAACTGACCTTATCACTAAAGGACGAGGAAAAGCGCTTCACAATTGTTGGTATTATCAAGGACTTTCCTATCAATTCCACCTTAAGTCCCAGGCTGTTGGTTCCCATGGAACAATGGATCACTACAGTTCATGAACGAAGGACGACCAACTGGCTTGACATAAATATGAACCTTCTGGTCTTAAAGGATGAAAACGCCTCAGTAGAAGCTATTGACGGGCAAATGACCGAGCTTGCCTCTGAAGGAGATGAGGATTTTTCTGAGGGAGAGGGAAGGCTATATCTGCACAGATTCGACAAGATCCATTCGGCAACAGATATATATACTGGTAATGGACTAAACCCAACCATTTCTGAAGAGCTCTTATGGGTGATCTCCATTGTGGGCATCCTTTGCCTCTTCATTTCCGGGTTGAATTACTCGAATTTTTCTCTTGGACACTTCCTTATTCGAAGCAGGGAAGTGGGAGTTCGAAAGATCCTTGGTGCAAGGCCTCATTTTGTCTGGCATCAGTTTTTTACTGAAACTATGATCAGTACTATTCTTGCCCTAATGATAGCTTTTGTGCTGGTGGGAATCCTCTTGCCTTATTTCTCCGAATTCGTTGAGATTCCCTACAGGTATTCTGATCTTTTCAAGGGAAAATTTATACTGGGCTGTTTGGCCATTTTTCTTCTTGCAACTTTTTTGTCAGGGAGTTATCCATCATTGATACTTTCAAGATTCAAGACGGTGAGAGTTTTGAAAGGCTCTCATAAGGTGGGTGGAAAGAATATTGCAAGCAGGGTATTTCTTACCTCACAGGTCGGTTTGGCAATATTCCTGATCATTGGAACTATCACTGTGAACCGCCAATTGAACTATCTACTGGACTTCGATCTGGGTTATAGCGATGAACGGTTGATCAGTGTTGATCTCCCTGCAAATTCAGAGGACCGATTGGAAAGATTCAGGATTTTGGCTTCGGGTATTCCAGGTGTTGAATCCATATCGGCGAATTCCGGTTACAATGGAACTTCTCTTTCTGGGGATCTGGCAGAAAAAGGAAGGGTAAGGCATATACACGTTGATGAGAACTTTGTGGATCAATTGCAGTTGGAGATCATTGAAGGAAGAAACTTTGACCCCGCGCTCAAGACCGATAAGGAAAACAGTGTTCTCATAAATCAAACCCTCCTCAACAAGATCGAACTTGAGGACCCGATAGGACAGACCCTTCCTTTCAGTTACGGCGATCTTGTAGATCCAACCATTGTCGGAATTGTCAGGGATTATCATTTTGATGCTCCGAAATATGACAGATCTCCATTAGTAATTTATTTGAGCCCTCAATACCCATATCAGGAGATATTGATCAAAATGAAACCAAGTTTTTCAGGTAAGGACTTTTCTGAAATTGAAAAAGCGTGGAATGAAATATTTGATCCTTACCCTTTTAGTTACGACTGGATAGAGGATTCAAATGCAGCAAAAATGAAGGCTGAGATCAAGATCCGGGATATTGCCATGATCGGTTCTGCAATTTCCATAATGTTGGTTGTGTTTGGCTTGCTGAGTGTTCTTGGAACTTATATTCAGCAAAGGATGAAAGAGATTGTGATCAGAAAGATCAATGGATCAAGGACAAGCGATCTGCTGATCCTTTTTGCCCGCCGCTTCTCAATTTGGTTGGGCCTGGGATTCCTGGTTGGGGCCTGGCCGGCTTACTATTTCCTCCAGGAATGGCTCAATGATTATGCTACAAGGGTTGAAATGAACCTTGGGATCGCGGTTTTGGCCTTGGTCGTATGTGGGTTGGTGTTCATCGGAACTCTCCTTTATCAAATGATCAAGATCTCAAGGGTGAATCCGGTTATCTTCCTGAGCGATGAGTGAAGCTAAGTTGGGATTAACCTGCCTTTTCCATGGATCTCAGTATCTCCCTCAACCTGACCTTAACCGAAGGGGACTCGTCGAGAATGGCTCTTTCACAAAGGAACCTCAATTCTTCGCGGAAACTTTCCTCAAACGAAGAAACATAAAATAAAGCCTGATATGACCATGCCCTGAGGAATTTGTTTTTACCCCTTACCCCTCGCTCTGCTTCTGCTCTTATGATTGCGAGAATTTCGTTATTGGGATCATCGAAATGGCCAAGTACCTGAAAAATATGAAGTTGTGTTGCCCAATCAGACCCTGGCAGGATTTTCATGATTAGGTGCTCCATCTGGGAGCTTTTAACATCCCCATGGTTTTCAAGGTGGTGCTTTATCAACCAAGTGATCTGCGGCCTCAGATCCAACCGATCCGAACCGATCTGGAGCAAGGTCCCAATAACAGATTCCATATCGATGGAGCCATAGAATTCTTTGAGAGGCTGATTGTCTTTACCGTTCCACCCCTGAAGGATCTCGATTATTTCAGTTGTTCCCAAGCTATTCTTTCAGGGAGCCAGTCTCCAGTTCTTTTGTGATCCGCTCGTATTTATAGACAGATCTAAGGGCTTCGATCATACCCTTGGAATCCACCCCAACCGTACGGTTCTTATCCGGAAGATACATGTAATACCCGGTGATCCCTTCCATGTTCCCATCAAAGGCAAGCCCGATGACCTCTGCATTTCTGTTGATAATGGCAGACCCGGAGTTTCCTCCTACAATGTCTGTGGTGGAAACGAAGTTGATAGGTGTAGAAAGATCAAATCCAGGTTGAGGTTCTTTCCACACCTCATCCAGACCCCAAGGATAAGGTTTTTTCCCAAATGAGTTATATCGATCGTAAAGCCCGTAATAGGTGGTTTTTGGAGGAGCCAGGGTTCCGTTATATTCATATCCCCGAACTCTTCCTTCACTGATCCTAAGTGTTCCAGTCCCATCAGGAGGGAGGTCATTTCCGTAAATGGCAAAGACCAATTCACCAAGTTTTTGGTTTTCAATGGAGAGTCTTGTCCTGAGTTGTTCTCTTTGTTTCTCTATGGATCTCAACCTTTCCCTGATCTCCAAAACACCCATAATGATTTTATCCTCTGATATAAGGATCTTTTCAGGCTTGCCCTTGACCATTTTGTTGACCGAAATCTCATCATCAAGAATAGTCAGTCCCTGAAGAAATCCATGGGGGTCTTTCTCCTCTGCCAATTCAAAGAGATCCAGTATTTCCGGCTTGCCTTCATAATCAAATGTCTCCCAAAAGTCCTTGAGGAAGATAGCCTTTAGAGAATCCATCTCCCTGTCCTCAACTTGCTCAAAGATTCCCTCCTTGGTAGATGCGAGGTTTTCTTTCTTATAGAATTTCGATCTTTCACCAGGATCCTTTTGCATTTCTTCTCCATATTCTACCAGGTTCTCAGCAGTTTTGAAAACCGAAGGAAACCAGGATCTTGGAAGCGACATTGAATAATATTCCCTGGTTAGGGGATCCAATTCATCTAATATCTCTTCTATGCTTTCCCAGATCCCCATATACTTTTCTCCCAATTCTGGTTGGTCTGCTAAATTTGACTTGAGACTTTCTTCAAACTTCTTCTTCTTGGCCTGGACCATTTTATCCTTGACGCCCAGGTAACGCCCCGCATATCTCTTTCTTCCATTTGAAACACCCAAAACTGTAGAAAACAGCTCTGAGGCTTTCTCAGGGTGCATCTCGAAGTAGTTGAAGTGCATTTTGAATCTTGCATTGTAATAATCCAATAGGATCGGCAGGGAAACATCCCTCAATGAGGTCATTTCGCGGTAGGAAATCAGCCTTGCTGTAGAACCAGGTCTACCCACAACAAAAACCGGTTCATCAACTTCCGCTCCATCGGAATTCCATTGGTAAAAATTTTCGCTTTTTACAGGGTTGCCAAGGCTATCGTAAGCCCTGAAGAAAGCCATATCCAGTTCATACCTTGGGTAAGTGTAATTATCCCAATCCCAGCCTGTACTTGCCAACTGAAAGCTTGGAGCCATTACCAGGCGCACATCGCTGTACCTCTTATAGGTGTAGAGTGAGTATTTTCCCCCTTGATAGAGCTTTACGACCTTACAAACCAATCCTGTACCGGATTGACACTCTTGCTGGATCAGTGCAGAAAGGCTATCCCTTACTCTTGTTTTTTCTTCAGCCTGCTCAACGGATTCCATTCCGGAAACTATACGGTCGGTCACGTCGCGGATATCTATCAATTGATCCACGTAAAGCCCTTTCATAACCACTTCTTTTTCTGCACTTTCAGCATAATATCCTTTTTCAAGGATTTCTCCTCCGTTCTCAAAGCTTTGAAGGAGATATCCACGGCAGCAATGGTGGTTGGTCATAATCAAGCCGGATGCCGAAACAAATGATCCCGAACAACCCCGACCAAATTGAAGAGCAGATTTTCTGACGTCATCGAGCCAGTCCTGGTCGGGACTGAAATTCAGGTCTTTCCTAAAGTCTTCAAAGGGAACGGCATCGAAGGTCCACATGTGACCGAAGTCCTGGGACTCCCAGTCCAAATCCTCAAGTCGTAGTGGTTCATAAATGGTCTGAGCCGTGATATTGGTATTCAAATACAACAGGCTAAAAAAGAAAAGAGAAGTAATGATCCTCATTAGAGTGAAATTTTCACTAATCTAATGACAGCGAAGCAAGCTGGGAGTATCTAGAAAGAGTTTTATTTAAATGGCTTTGGCTGTTCCCCAATAGTTGAAGCAGGCTGGTTTCCAACCTGGAATGTACATGGTATCAATTTGGTTTATCCTGAAACCACATTCCTCAAAAACCTTGGGAATATCCAAATTGATCGTACAACCTCCTCCCATGATTTTCCAGATTGGATTTACGACATCCTGTGTCATTTTGATCCATCGTTCAGGAGACCTTCCATGTTCGCAAAAGATGATATGACCCGTGGGCCGAAGCACCCTTTTCATTTCCAAAAAGGCCTCTTTCCTCTTTGGGATACTGCAGACGGTATACGTGGTCACGATGGAGTCGATGCTATTGTTCTCAAGAGGAAGATTTTCAGCATAGGCCTCCTCAAAATCAAAACCGAATCCAAGGGAGTCGGTATCTATCTGGTTCATGTTCCAGATCTCCTTGCTAGGATCGATTGCCAAAAGGTGATCAACCCTGCGAGGATCGTAAAAAGAAAGATTAAGCCCGGATCCGACCCCTATTTCAAGAACCTCTCCTTTAGCAAGAGGGACCACTTTTGCCCTCTGTTTCATATTTGGTTTTCTACTACAGGTGTAGTTGATGATCTTGGGTAGTATGTGCTTGGAATAGAGCCCCAAATCTAATTCTTCTGACTTGAATTGCTAAAAATGCCGTTTTCAGTTCGCTCTAAGGTATTAATTATGCAGACTATCAATGCCTTCTGCCCGACAATATCCAAAAAACGGTAATCCTAGTTGATTGAAAATGAAAACCCCCCATACAGGAACTGATCCATGCATATGGGGGGCGGTCTCAACCAAAACCTAGCTACTAAGACCTTTACTTCATTGCACTAAGTTTAACCTCTAACGTAAACTCTCCATCCAACATTGCATTCTCCACACTCCATCCATACATCACTTCATATTGTGATCGCTCAACATTGAATTTGGAATCTGCAGTTACTTTTCCATTGCCATCCATTTTCACCAAAGCGTCAAACTCAATCGGTTTGCTAATCCCCCGGATGGTGAGATCGGCCTTAATCGAGTAATTGTTATTCCCCGTTGGCGTTGCAGATTTTATTTCAAGCATGGATGTTGGGAACTTGCCCGTATTGAAAAAATCGTCTGATTTCAGGTGTCCCACCAATTTTGCGTTCTTCTTTTTGTCTTCGAGGTCGGTGTTGGTTATGGAATTCATGTCCAGGACAAAATTTCCACCCACCAGCTTTCCATTATCCATGATGAGCTTTCCGGACTTTAGACTTACAAAGCCCGTATGTTCATATGATTTTGCAAGGTGATAGCCTGTCCATTGAACTGTACTTGACTTTACGTCAACCTTATATTCCTCAGATGCTGGTTTAAAAGCAAAAAGGACCAATGCAAACAGGAGCAGCATCCCTGCTATGGTGAACTTTACTTTTTTATCGTTTTGGTTAAGCATGGTTAATTGTTTACAATGCTTAATCAAAATCAGTGCCGGAAGGTTCTGACCCTAAGGGTGGAGCAAGGGTTTTTGTCCTCTTAGCGACTAAAATTTCAGATTCAACTAGCTCCCTGAGCTATTACGGGCTTTTCTCTGAAAAAAAAGAGCCCTAAAATGATAGTGGATAAAAACGCCACCCCTACGATCTGATGCAGCAGGGCCAAAGCAAGGGGAACATGGTATAAGAGAGTCAATACCCCAAGGGTGAACTGAATTCCTACCAGCATAAGTACGGCTGCAATGATTTTTTTATGGATATCGAATAGGGTCAATTTTCTGCTCTTGTAATAAAGCCATATTGAAATTCCGAAGATGAAGGCTGCGATCCACCTATGCATAAATTGAACAAGGCTGGCAGTTTCAAAAAAGCTTGAAATCCCCTCCTGCGCGACAGCGACTCCAGCCTCTGGGGGAAGAAGATGACTTCCCATCATGGGCCATGTGGGATAATACAATCCCGCTTTTAGTCCAGCCACGAATGCACCGTAAATGATCTGAACCACAGTAAAGGCCAAAAGCATCCTCATGGTAGACAAAAGCATTTTCGAGTCGCCACCTCCTCTGTTCTCACCATGGTTGTTTTTTAGATATACCCACAAAATGAAGGAATAAAGGATGAGTGCAAGAGAGAGGTGAATTGCAAGACGGTAGTGACTCACATTGGGATCTTCTACTAGTCCACTCTTCACCATATACCAGCCAACAAGTCCTTGTAATCCCCCCAAAAGGAAGATCACGATCAGGTCCGTGATCAGGCGCCGCTCTTTTATCTTTTTTGTGACAAGGAAAAATAAAAACGGAAGTAAGAAAACCAGCCCGACAAGCCTTCCCAATAATCGATGGAAGAATTCCGGCCAATAGATCTTTTTGAACTCCTCAATAGTGAAGTTATAGTTCCGTTTGATGTATTCCGGTGAGCCTTTGTATCTCTCAAATTCGGCTTCCCATTCAGACGCATTGAGTGGTGGGATGACACCAGTAATAGGCTTCCAGGTCACCATGGATAGGCCAGAGTGGGAAAGCCTGGTATATCCTCCCAGAATAACCATACAGATCACCAGGAAGGCCCCGAAGAGTAACCAATATCCGATTAGTTTCCTATCCTTCATTCGGCCGCAAATAAAATGACATTTAGGCTCTTGTTTAAGGAATATTCAAACAATAATTTTTGTTCGAACAAAACATATTAGGGGATCCAAATTGCACCCTTCAGCGAGTCAGGTTCTTGCCCTTTTGGCTGACGGATATAAACAGGTATCCCCGTTGATCTGGCTTTGTCTAATTGGTCTCGGTTGGGAAGGAATTTGTAGAAGGTACCCCCAAAAAAGAACATGGCCTCGAGATAGTTTTTTTCATTGAACACCACAAATTCGGATTCACCCTTCAATTCAGAATACTCCTTCGGCCAGGCGATTGACCGATCCCGGCTATTTTTCTTATTGGTCAGTTTAGATAGGGCCAAGGAAGGTCTCAGCAAGCTTAAGACAATGAATATTGACCCAAGGATTAATCCAAGACGCTTGTTTTTGTTAGAAAGGATCCAATCCAATATGATCCCGAACAAAATGCAAAATCCTGGAATGGAAATAAAAATGTAGCCTTCCATCTTGGTTGTAGATATCGAAAAAACGAGCAATGGGATCCAGATCCATGAGATGAGCCATAGATAATTCTTTATGCCTTTCCTCCAGATCAGGAAATGGGCAATTGGGAAAGCAAGAATCCAGATCCATCCAAAGTTCTTTATCAACGATGCCAGAAAGTAAGACCATGGTTTACCGTGGCCTTCTATTGGCTCAAATAAGTGCCTCCAATTGTATTCCGATTCGTTTGCAGCCTCAAGAGGAAAATGAGTCTTGGTGTAGATGTCCCAGGGGAGAACCAAGATCAGGGCCATTGCAAGCAGGGTAACAAATGCGGTGATTACCCTTCTGGTGGGAAGCAGGGTTTTGCTGAACATTAAGTACCATACCGGAATAAGAACAAGAGAGGGAAGGGATTTGGTCAGATAAGCAAGAGCAAGTATAAAGCCCAGAAAAATCGTCCTTTTAGGACTGAGATCCTCTTTCCATTCAATGCCTAAAAACACCCCTAATAGAATAAAAAACGCAAATAGCGTATCCACATGATCGGTGGGGCTCAGGCCTGAAGCTAGGAGAATGCCGTGAGGATAATGGGAGAAGATCAGGACTGTAAAAAGAGAGGCATTCACGCTCATTATTTTCCTCGAAAGGAAAAAAAGGAGAAGGATTGAAAGGGTTGAGAATATCAGGGATGGGATCCTTACAGCGGTGGGATGGTTCCCAAAGATCTCAAGAGAGGTGCCAATGATCCAAAGAGTCAATGGTGGCTTATGCAGCCAGACATGGTTTTGGTCCCAATACCTGTAATCATACTCCAGAACTGGGTTTTTGTAAAGCATGGGTTTCAAGGGAGATTTCCAAATATCCTTGGCAACAAGAGCATGGAATCTCTCATCCCAGGGCCTAAGCTGTGAGGCATCTGAAACATAGTGCCGCAGCCCGAATCCAAAGATGATTATAAAGAATAGTATGCCTCTTTGAAGTAGATTCATTCATGAAATTTTGTCCTTTGGACGTTTGAAAGCTTTTTACGACTGCCAGATTTGGCCAAAATTTCTTTTCAGATTCTTACAAAATATTACTCTTGGAAACATAGGATAAGGGATATTATATGCATTTGAATGTTAAAATAACTACTGCTGCTTCATTCATGGGGATTGGAAAAGTGTTTATTTTTCCATTTCAACCAATACGAAAATGAGAAAACTCCTAAACGTGAGCCAAGGGGCCATAGTGATTTTTCTGATCCTTTTTTCCGCCTGTTCTCCAAAAGTGGTCTCTCCCACAGAATCAGACCTTTCCAGAGGAAAGGCAAAATATCCGGACCTTTCCCTGACCGAATTGAACGAGGGAAGGGCCCTTTATGTGGAGAATTGCAATATGTGTCATGGATATTATGCTCCCACTGATGAGCCTACAGAGGAGTGGTATGGTATTGTTCCCGAGATGGTAGGCAAGGTCAATAAGAAAACCGGGACAGAAAAGATCGATGCAGCCGAGCAGGAGAAGATTCTTAAGTTCGTGGTAACTATGTCTTCGGCCAGCCCCTGATCGCTTTTTTAATCCCTGGAATTTAAAATGCCTTTTTTGTAATCAAAGGCCTTGTAATCAGGCTCATAAATGGAATAGATCGTTTCAAGCGACCTGTTGCTGATGCCTGAGTTTTTTGCGAACCCGAAAAACATGGCTGGATTTACCTTTCCAAGGTAAAAGGGATTTCTTTTAAGCTCTTTCCAGATCCTTTTGCTGATATCGGCTAAGGATTTGGATTTGGATTTGTTTACGTGCGGCAGATGAAGGTCTAGTCTTCCAAGCTTCTCCTTAACCTTCTCAAAATCTGATTGAAAATTCTCAAATTTCCCCAGGAAGTCTACCAGTGATTCTCCGTTCTTGTAGATGAAATCAACCTGTGGGCGAAGGAACCAATGTCTCCTTTTCATCAGTTGGTTCAATTCCTTTTCAATGAACCTATCCAGAGCCATGTAATGGTCATACCCATAAAACTTATAGAAGGATAACAGTCTTGTTTCAGGATGCCGAACAAATGAAAATTTGAAGTAATTATCGAAGACCTCCTGAGACAGGTAATGCTTGCTTACATACTCCTCAACTGTCAGATGTGCCAATCTGGGCGGTCCGTTTTTGGCATCCTGATTTTCCATCAAGATGAGAGGTTTTCTGGATGGCCAATCGAGGCCGAGGTCATTAAGAAAAGCATACTCCACGCTCTGACCCCCGGTTTTAGGGACATGTATGAATATGCATTTATGTTTATGACTTACCATGCTTTAATCAGGCGACTGATCCGATTGCAATATTAACCACTAGATGGTACTTGACCTCCACATATCTGTATTGCCAGAATGATTAGTTTTGCGGCCTGATCAGAGAATCCCCTTTTTAATCTCTTATGGATAAGCCGGTTATAATAACCTGTGGAGTACCACATTCTTTTACCTCCATGACCAATAAGTTCTTAATGGATAATGGAGGATATTGTGATGACCTATGGGACAACCCGGAATACAAAATGGGATACTCCCGATTTGAGAGCAAGGAACTTCAGGACTTCCTGGAAGCGAAGAGGAAATTCAAAAAAAAGGAGCTCACTGATTTTTTCGATTCACTTCCTACCGATAAGGTTATAACCTTAAAAGCTCCGACCCTGATCATGTTCATCAACGAGATGAAGGAATACACAAACCGCAGGATCAAGGTTGTTTTTTGCTTTAGGAACCCTGAAGACATCATTCTTAGCTCGATGGCCAAGGGGAAAAAGAAAAGCTTTATCTATCATTTCGAGATGATCTCCTGGATCTACAGATTCCTAGCTGAGGCTGATTATCCTGTATTTCCATTGGTGACCGAAAGGCTCCTCAGAAGGGATCCTGATACTGCAAAAAGCCTTCTTGATTTCGCTGAGTTGGATTCTTCAAATATCAATTATGCGAGCCTGGATAAAGGCAAGACCAAGGACCGCAAAACCACCTACCTTAAATACAGATTTGCAAATTTCTTCTGGAAGAGACTAGCCGTATTTTTTAAGGCTATTTGATTCAACTAAACGGGTGATAATGCCCCAATCCTTGCCATAATTTACGAATTTCGCGCATTGAAATTTGAATTTTGGCAAAGCAAGAGATCTCAAAAACTTATCAACCCAATGCTATAGAGGCGCATTGGTATTCAACCTGGAAGAACAAGGGCTATTTCTATTCAAAACCCAACCCGGAAAAGGAACCATATGCCATAGTAATTCCACCGCCAAATGTGACAGGGGTCTTGCATATGGGCCATATGCTGAACAATACCATCCAGGATGTTCTCATCCGAAGGGCAAGAAAGCAGGGTTATGAGACCTGTTGGGTGCCTGGAACGGATCATGCTTCAATTGCAACGGAGGCTAAGGTGGTAGCAATGCTCAGAGAAAAGGGGCTTGAAAAAAGGGATATCGGAAGGGAAGAATACCTGAAACATGCCTGGGAATGGAATAATAAATATGGAGGGATCATCCTGAAGCAACTGGAAAAACTCGGCTGTTCGCTGGACTGGAACAGAACCAGGTTTACCATGGAACCCGATCTGTACAAGGCAGTTATCGAGGTTTTTGTTGACCTCTATGAAAAAGGCAAGATCTATCGTGGGCTAAGGATGGTCAACTGGGATCCGGTTGGACAGACGGCCCTGAGCGATGATGAGGTCATCTATAAGGATGTGAATTCCAAGCTGTATTATGTTGATTATAAGATCGCTGGCGGAGATGCATCTTTAACCGTAGCCACCACAAGGCCTGAAACGATCTTGGGTGATACCGCTATCTGTATCCACCCCGAGGATGAGCGTTTTAAGCACCTTCATGGGAAAAAAGCTATAGTTCCAGTTGTTGAAAGAGAGGTTCCAATCATACTGGACGAATACGTTAGCATGGAGTTCGGAACCGGATGCCTTAAGATCACACCCGCTCATGATGAGAATGATTATGAGATCGGAAAAAGGCATGATCTGGAGATTATAGACATTTTGAATCCGGATGGTACCCTAAGTGAAGCCGCCCAATTCTTTGTTGGTGAGGATAGATTCAAAGCGAGGGATCTCATGGAGGAAAAACTAAAGGTAGCCGGCTGCCTCCAAAAGGTAGAAGACTATGCCAATTCGGTTGGATTTTCAGAAAGGACTGATGCTATCATCGAGCCGCGCCTGAGTAAGCAATGGTTCCTTGCCATGAAGGAGATCTCCGATCCTGCGTACAAGAAGGTGATGGATGATACCATCCGGTTGATCCCTGAAAAGTTCAAAAACACCTACCGACATTGGATGGAAAACGTCAGGGATTGGTGCATTTCAAGGCAGCTGTGGTGGGGTCATCAGATCCCTGCCTGGTACACCAAGGATGGGAAAACCTTTGTTGCCAAGAACCAGGATGAAGCCCTCGAAAAAGCAAGAAAGGAAACCGGAGATTCTTCATTGCAATTGTCTGATTTTCAGCAGGATGAGGATGTCTTGGATACCTGGTTTTCTTCCTGGCTATGGCCGATCTCGGTCTTCAATGGATTTAAGGATCCGAATAATGAGGACATCAATTATTACTACCCAACCAACGTGTTGGTGACTGCTCCGGAGATCTTGTTTTTCTGGGTAGCCCGAATGATCATTTCCGGATATGAGTATCGGGGTGATAAGCCGTTTTCTGATGTATACCTGACCGGAATTGTTCGCGACAAGCAAAGAAGAAAGATGTCGAAATCTCTTGGGAATTCTCCAGAACCTTTGGAGCTTATTGAGCAATATGGTGCGGATGGGGTTAGGGTTGGAATGTTGCTGAGTTCTCCCGCAGGCAATGATCTGTTATATGATGAAAAGTTGGTTGAACAGGGCAGGAACTTCTGCAATAAGATCTGGAATGCTTTCCGGCTGATCAATGGTTGGGAGATCGAGAAGGATCTTGAATTTGAACATAAGACCGCCTGTGCATGGATGGAAGCGAGGATCAATGAATCATTGCTTCAGGTAGAGGATCATTTTTCAAAATACAGGATATCGGATGCCTTGATGACCCTCTACAAGCTAACCTGGGATGATTTCTGCGGCTCATACCTTGAAATGATCAAACCTCCCAAGGGTAGAGGAATAGATCCGGAAACTCTTGGTAAGACAAAAGCACATTTTAAACGTATCCTGGGAATGCTCCATCCATTTGTCCCATTCATCACGGAGGAATTGTGGAAGTCATTAAGGGATGAAAATGATGAAGAGCATATCATAACCCAGGAGTGGCCCAAGTCAGAGGACCCCGATGAGGTGCTATTGAAAGAAGGAGAACAGATACTTAAGGCGATACGATCTGTGAGGTCTTTTAGGAGGGAAAAGAATATTCCTAACTCTGAGAAACTTCAACTTCACATCAATTCCAAGAATAAGAGGTCCTATATGGACTTCTCGGAATACCTTATCAAACTTCTTGGTCTTTCAGGTATTGATTTTGATCCGGGACCTAAAGGGTCAATAAAGATCCTGGTAGGAACGGATGAAGTTTTTATTCTCTACGAAGGGAAAAGAGATATGGAATCCGAGCGGAGCAGGATAAAGAAGGAGTTGGATCACCTTTCAAACTTCAGCGCATCGATTGAAAGGAAGCTCAGCAACGAGAAATTTGTATCCAATGCGCCTGAAAAGGTGGTAGAACTTGAGAAAAAGAAGTTTGAAGATTCCATGATCAAGATCAAAGCCCTGGAAGAACAGCTTGAGCATCTATCTGAATAAAGGCCAATGATTGTTCCATCAATAGAGGAGGTCAGAAAGCTCGACCAATTGACTATTGAAAATGAGCCAATTCCCTCTATTGATCTCATGGAGCGGGCATCAAGAGGGTTTTGTGAAAGATTTTTAGACCTTGAAATGACCTGGGAATCGATCCTTGTGGTATGTGGGCCGGGAAACAATGGGGGAGATGGCCTTGCAATTGCAAGAATTCTCCACGAAAGAAGCCTTAATGTTGATATATCAATAATAAATCCCAAAAAAGGAACTGAGGATTTCAAGATCAACCTAAATCGGCTCCCAAAGGGGATGAAGATCTATGAAATCAATGGTGCGGAGGGTCTAAAAGACCTTCCCAAGTATCCCTGCGTGATCGATGGGATATTTGGTTCCGGTTTAAGCAGAGCTGCAGGGGGTGTTTATAAAGAAGCTATCGATTGGATCAATGATTCGGGAGCACTTGTGGTTTCCATCGACATTCCTTCCGGGATGTTCGGGGACAATGCCAATATTAGTTCCGATCCCATTGTAAAGGCCGATCATACTTTTTCATTTCAGTTTCCAAAGCTTTCATTTTTTATGCCTTACCAGGGTTCTCTATGTGGTAAGGTCAGCATCATAGACATTGGAATCCTAGAGAAGGAGATCGCAAAGCTAGAACCAAAGTACAAGTTCTTCGACCTGAACGATGCCAGGCATGCCAGAAGAAAGAGGAAAAAGTTTTCACATAAGGGAAGTTATGGTCATGGCTTGTTGATATCCGGTTCAAAGGGCAAAATGGGCGCAGCTGCCTTGGCCGGAAGAGCTGCCCTTAGGTCCGGGATCGGATTGCTGACCATTCATGCACCAAAAGCTGGGGTGGCCGTACTCCAGGAAACCCTGAATGAAGCCATGGTGTCTGAGGATAGGGGTGAAGATGCCATTATTTCCCTCCCTGACCTTGAAAAGTTTGATGTGTTAGCTGTTGGACCTGGTTTGGGTACTGGAGCAGGGACCACAGATATGATGGCTGAATTGCTTAAAGAGTGGAATTCACCCATGGTCATCGATGCTGACGGATTGAACATCATTTCAGGCTCCCCTGAGCTAATTAAAATGATCCCTCAGGGGACCATACTTACCCCTCATCCCGGTGAATTCAGGAGATTAGTTGGTAATTGGGAAGACGATTATGACCGGATGGAAAAACAAAAGGAATTTTCCAGGAAATACAATGCAATCGTGGTGCTAAAAGGTGCAAACACCGCTGTTACTGATCCTGGAGGAAATATATGCTTCAATTCAACAGGAAATCCGGGGATGGCTACTGCCGGAAGCGGGGATGTTCTCACGGGTATCATATTCGGTCTTTTGGCCCAGGGTTATGAGCCGGATGAGGCTGCTTGCCTGGGGGTATTTCTGCATGGACTATCGGGGGACTTGTTTCTGGAGCAAAGCGGACCGGAAGGCCTAATAGCTTCTGATCTAATCGAAAACTTAGGAAGGTCTTTTAGCGAGCTTTCCTAGTTCTTAATTCCTTCCAGGACACAGAAGAAGACATATTCCAGAGCCACCTCCTTGAACCTCTGGAATCTCCCTGAGGCCCCTCCATGGCCTGCGGCCATATTGGTATAGAGGAAGAGTTTTTGATCTCCTTTTTTGAGTTCTCTAAGCTTGGCTACCCATTTTGCGGGCTCCCAGTACTGAACCTGGCTATCATGCAAGCCTGTGGTAATCAGCATATTGGGATATTCTTTTTCCTCTACATTATCATAGGGGGAATATGATAATATGTATTCATAGAACTCCTTCTGGTTTGGATCCCCCCATTCATCATATTCTCCGGTGGTAAGGGGAATGGAATCATCCAACATGGTTGTCACCACATCCACAAATGGAACCTGAGCTATGATCCCCTTAAAGATTTCCGGAGCCATGTTTGCCACCGCTCCCATAAGCAATCCTCCAGCACTTCCTCCCACAGCATACAACCCATCTTCCCGGGAGAATCCTTCCTTTATCAAATGCTTCCCGCAATCAATAAAATCGGTAAATGTGTTCTTCTTTTTAAGGAGCTTTCCATCCTCGTACCATTGTCTTCCGTTTAATTGTCCTCCTCTTACGTGGGCTATGGCAAATACAAATCCCCTGTTGAGCACCGATAACCTTGCTGAATTAAAAACAGGGTCTATTGTGGCCCCATAAGATCCGTAACCGTAAAGGACACATGGATTTTTGCCCTTTGAAAAGAGATCTTTCTTAAAAACCAATGAGATAGGAATACTGGTGCCGTCCTCTGCCTTGGCATAGATCCTTTCAGTCGAGTATTCTGATTTGTTGAATCCTCCCAATACCGGCATTTCCTTTTTCAGGGTCTTTTCCCTGGTCTTCATATTGTAATCGAAAGTGGATGGGGGAGTGGTCAGGGAAGTATAACTGAATCGGAGGAGTTCAGTGTCGAATTCTTCATTTACCGAGATCCCTGAAGTATAGACCGATTCCCCAAAGTCCACATAATGACTCTCCCTGGTTTTAAGATCCTCAATCACGATCTTGGTCAAACCATCTTCCCTTTCCTCGATTACCAGAAAATCTTTGAAGATCTCCACATCTTCCATAAGCACACCCTCACGATGGGCTATCCTTTCTTTCCAATGCTCTATGCCGGTTTCTGCTTCAGGAGTTTCCATCAACCGGAAGTTCAAAGCATCCCAGTTGGTGAGAACGAGGAATTTATCCTCAAAATGATCTATTGAATATTCATGATCCCTCTCTCTTTCAAGGAACACTCTGAACTGGCCATCCGGATTATCCGCTTCCAGGATCCTTGATTCAGTTGAAACAGTTTGAAACGAACTGATTATCAGATACTTATTTGATTTTGTTTTATTGATGTAGCAACTAAATGTCTCATCCTCCTCTTCAAATACCAGCACATCCTGAGAAGGATGGGTTCCGATCTTATGTTTCCAGATCTGGTGGGAGCGGAGAGTTTCTGGATCTTGTTTTGAATAAAAAACCGTTTTGTTATCATTTGCCCAGCAGACATTGCCGGTGCAATCCTCAATGATCTCGTCAAATTTTTCCCCACTAGCCAGGTCTTTAAAGTGTAGTTGATAAATCCTCCTGCCAACGGTATCAATTGAGTATGCCATCAGGCTTTGATCCGTGCTCAAGTCGTATTCTCTGAGTGAAAAATACTCATGCCCCTCGGCCAGTGCATTCTCATCAATAAGTATCTCTTCCGGAGACTCCAATGAACCTTCTTTCCTGCAGATGATCGCGTATTCCTTGCCTTTTTCGAAACGATAATAATGGAAATACCCATCCTTGGGGTAGGGAACTGATTCGTCCTCTTTTTTTATTCTTCCCTTGATCTCCTGATAGAGGTCCTCCTTCAGATTCTCTACCTCTTTTAGCGACTCATTGAGATAATTATTCTCCTCTTCAAGGTATTGGATGACCTCCGGATTCTCCCTCTCATTCAACCAGTAATAATCATCTATCCTTGTATGACCATGGACCTTGATTTCATGAGGGATCTTCCTTGCCTTTGGTGGTTTTAGTGACATGAAAAATGTTTAGGGGGGCGAATCTAAAAATATCTCAAAGGATAGGAGCAAAAAGCCTTGCAATAGAATATTCAATTCTTTGGAAAATACTCCATTTTCTGACCTCCTCCTTTGTTAGAAGGGTACAATGCTCTTTGTCTTTCTCAAATTGATCGATCAGCCGCTGAGTAAAATCCTGATTATAGATGAAAGCATTCACCTCAAAATTCAGGTCGAAACTCCTCATATCCATATTTGCTGTTCCTACAGATGAAAGAGTATCATCAACGGTCATGGTCTTGGCATGGACGAATCCCTTTTTGTACTGATAGATCTTCACACCGGCTTCCAACATTCCTCTGAAATAAGACCTCATGGCCATTCTAACCACCCTGGAGTCGGACTCATAAGGCACCATGAGTTCCACCTGTACACCCCCCAAAGAGGCTGTTTTAAGGCTTGTGGTTATACTTTCATTGGGGACAAAATATGGGGTTGTGATCCTGATATTTCGTTTTGCCTGATTGATTGCTGCAAAAAATGCCTGCATAATGCTGGCCCAATCCGAATCGGGTCCTGAAGCAGCAATCTGGACTGGTAGAAGCTCTTTTGTCCTCTCGATTTTGGGAAAGAAATTCTCACTGAATTCAAGCTCCTCGTCAGAGCAAAAGGTCCAGTCGAATAGAAAATCAAGTTGCAGGGACCAGACCCCATTCCCTTCCACAAGAATATTTGTATCCCTCCAAAAAAGGTCATGCTCCAACCTATTGTCGTATTTCCGGTCTATGTTGATCCCACCTGTAAAGCCTACCTTTCCATCTACTACCAGGATCTTCCTGTGGTTTCTATAGTTGATCCTGCTTCCGAAGATCGGAAAGCGAATAGGCAAAAAGGGGTGAACCTTTACACCCGATCTTTTCATTGATTGAATAGATTTCCTGGACAAGGCAAGGCTCCCTACGGTGTCATAAATGAACCTAACTTCAACTCCCTCCTCTGCTTTCCTTTTCAGTAGTTCGACAAAGTGGTTTCCCAACTCATCGTCCAAAAAAATGTAGAACTCAAGGTGGATATGCCTTTTTGCATTTTCGATAGCCTGGAGCATTTCAGGAAAAGCCTGCTCTCCGTTGATGAGAAGTTCTACCCTGTTGAAGGTACTCAGGAGCGAGTAACTCATATTTTTTAAAAGGTGGATGACCTTATTGTGCCGGATGGCTTCTCTGGGTAATTCAGAAGGATCTACAAAGGCCTCAATGTTTTTGTTTCGGGCTACTTCCTGGAAGGAGATCTTGTCCGTGACCTTTTTTCGGTCAAACATTTTCTTTCTCCGATAGTTTTGGCCAAAGGTGAGGTAAACCAATATACCTATGAACGGTGCAAGGAATAGCACCAGCAGGTATGCATAGGTTTTTTGAGGGTTTTTATTTTCAAGGAGGATCTGAAACGATAAAAGTGCTACCAGCACGTAATTGATCCCTATGACCCAAACCAGTTCAATTCCCTGCCAGATCCTGGCCCAATCCCATCCAAAAAGGTCCATGCCTTGAAATTAATCATGGAATCCTTACCAAGGAAAATCCATTCAGAAGGATTTTGCATCTGGCAGCGAATACTCCCAACAGGATGATGAAATTGACCAGGTTATGTTATTCCAATTCAACTAAAGGATATGTAAGAAAGCACATGAGGGTTGATTTTTTGGATTACAATAAAAAGATTTGCGCCCGTGATCGGACTGGCCTCCCATCCCATCCGGTCTTTGGAATAACCAAAACATGGAAGAGGTCAAAATAAATTGCAGGCGATGGACATTCAAATTGAAAATCTGACAAAGAGATATGGCCCTCAGAGGGCGGTCGATAATATCTCTTTTAAGGTAAATACCGGAGAGATCCTGGGGTTTCTTGGTCCCAATGGAGCAGGAAAATCCACAACCATGAAAATGATCACAGGATTTCTGGCCATTGAAGAGGGTAATATCTCAATTGGTGGAAAATCCCTGACCATGGCTGATACGGCTTTGAAGAAGCATATCGGTTACCTTCCGGAAAACAATCCGCTTTACCTGGATATGCCGGTTATCGATTACCTGATCTTTTGTGGTAACCTCCAAAACATGGATTCTGCTTCCATTAAGGAAAGAGTACCAGAAATGGTAAAATTATGCGGACTGAATGCTGAAAAGCATAAGAAGATCGGGGAACTATCGAAGGGATACCGCCAAAGAGTAGGGCTGGCCCAGGCAATGATCCACGATCCAGAGATCCTGATCCTGGATGAGCCCACCACAGGCCTTGATCCCAATCAGATCGTTGAGATCCGGAGCCTGATACGAGAGCTGGGAAAAGAAAAGACCGTTGTCCTCAGCACTCATATTCTTCCCGAAGTCGAGGCTACTTGTGATAGGATATTGATCATCAATCGGGGAAAGATCGTGGCTGACGGCACAGCTGATAGTCTCAGAGATCAGGCAAAGGACCAGATCGTTGTTCAGTTGAAGATTGAGGGAGCCGATACAGCTAAGGTCGAAACGGAACTAAGCGGTCTTCCGCAGGTCTCCGAGGTAAAGTCTTTCTCTGATAGGCCAAACGCCTTTCAGGCTTCTTCAAACTCAAACACAAACCTTCCAGCAGATGTGTTCAAAATGTGTGTTAAGAACAATTGGGTCCTTACCGAATTGATCCCTGGACAGACAAAGCTGGAGGATATTTTTAGAGAATTAACCACAAATCAAGGATGAAACAGATCTGGACAATAACGACCCGGGAATTGGGATCATTCTTCGATTCCCTGATGGCCTACATATTGATCGTTGCCTTTCTGGGCTTCAGTGGTTTTTTTACCTGGCTCTATGGGGGTGATGTTTTTCTTATTGGTCAAACCTCATTGAGGGGATTCTTCGGAATTGCCTATTGGACCCTGTTCTTTTTCATTCCGGCCATTACGATGAGGCTTTTGGCGGAGGAAAAGAGAAGTGGTACCCTTGAGTTATTGCTTACCAAGGCCATTACAGACCGTCAGCTGGTCATTGGGAAATTCCTGGGTGCATTTCTTCTGATTTGCATTACCCTTGCCTTTACCATCATTTATGTCATTACCCTGGCCAATATTGGGAACCTGGACAACGGGGGAGTTATCTCGGGATACCTTGGTTTGATCCTGATGAGTGCTGCCTATATCAGCATAGGGATCTTTGCCAGCAGCGTTACTTCCAATCAAATCGTTGCGTTCCTTTTTGCTTTGTTGATCTCATTATTCTTCCATTTGCTTTTCGATATGTTGGCAATGGATTCTACCAGCTTTTTTGGTCAGATCTTTTCGTATCTGAGTCTGGCAAACCATTACGAAAGCATAACAAGGGGAGTGGTTGATTCAAAGGATATCGTCTACTTCCTTTCCATAATAACCCTTGGGCTTGTACTGGCGGAATTTTCACTTACAAGGAGAAATCAAAACAACTAGAGAGATGAATAGGAAAGGATATTTGATTCCGTTGCTTCTGCTGATCGGCATCCTGGTTGTTGCCAATCTGGTTTCAAGAGAGGTGTTTTTCAGGCTTGATCTGACCGAGGATAAACAATATACCCTCTCTCAGGCGACCAGGGATATTTTGGCTGATCTGAATGACCCTGTAACTGTTAAGGCTTTCTTTTCCCAGGACCTTCCTCCGAATGTGGCCAAGACCCAGGAGGATTTCAGGGATCTCCTCATCGAGTATTCAAATCTTAGCAAAGGAATGGTGGTCTATGAATTCATCAACCCCAATGAGAACGAAGAAAAGGAACAGGAGGCGATCGCGGCAGGAATACGACCCGTGGTGATCAATGTCAGGGAAAAGGATCAGATCAAGCAGCAAAAGGCCTATTTGGGTGCTCAGATCTCCCTGGGTGAAGGAACCGAGGTAATTCCATTTATGGAGCCTGGAGGAGGCATGGAATATGCCCTGACCACATCCATCAAGAAACTTTCGGTGATCGATAAGCCATCGGTTGGATTTGTTACCGGGCATGGAGAGCCAGAAATGAACCAACTGGCCCAGTTGAGGGCAGAGTTGGAAATTCTCTATTCGGTACAGAATCTAAACCTTGAGACTTTCGACCCTCAAACTCAGAAGTTTAGGACCATAGTTCTTCTCAGGCCAAAGGACACCATTCCTCCATCTCATTTGGCCAAATTGGACCAGTACCTTGCTACGGGTGGAAATCTTGTAGTGGGGTTCAACCGGGTTGATGCAGATCTACAACGAGGCCTGGGTACCCAAACCTTTACCGGTCTTGGAAAATGGCTTGAAAGCAAGGGGGTTTTTGTTTCTTCTTCATTTGTAACCGATGCCAATTGCGGATCTGTTGCGGTTCAGCAACAGCAAGGCTTTTTCACCTTTTCTACCAATGTTTCGTTTCCATTTTTACCAATAATCTCAAACTTTAAAGACCACCCGATCGCCAAGGGATTAGAGGCCGTGATCCTTCAGTTTGCCAGTCCGATAGTCTTTTCAGGTGACACCAATTCATCTTGGACGGTAATTGCGGAAACCTCTCAAAAATCCGGTGTGGAGCAGGCACCATTGTATTTTGATATCCAGAAGCAATGGACAGACTCAGACTTTGGAATGGGTCCTCAGACTATCGCTGGTTTGCTTGAGTCAAAGAGCAGTTCAGGTTTGCCATACAGGATGGCCGTATTCAGCGATGGTGATTTTTGTGTTGGGGGAGGACAGGGACAGCAGGTTCAGGGTGACAATGTTAGCCTCATAGCCAATGCCATAGATTATCTTTCTGATGACACCGGCCTGATCAACCTCAGGACCAGGGGAGTGATCAGCAGGCCATTAAAAGACCTTGAGGACGGGACTAAAACGCTTTTAAAGTATTTGAACTTCGGTTTACCTATTGTTCTTGTGATCCTTTACGGCGTATATCGGGCCCAAAAAAGAAGGTCGATCAGAATGAAAAGATTGGAAGAAAACTATAGCTAGAACCATGAATTCAAAAATCCTATTTGCTGTTTTCGCAGGACTTTTGATCGTATTTGCGGCGGTTAAATTTTTTGGAAAAAGGAGTTCACCAGGGACATTTCCTGAAAGACTTATTGAGATAGATAGTTCTGGTGTAAACAGGTTATTGATCAACCCAAAAGCTGAATCAGGAGAAACCATTGAGTTTTTTCTGGATCAGGGTTCCTGGAGGATCAAGAATGAAACCCTTGAGATCCCTGCAGCTCAGGGTCTGGCCGAAAGCATGCTTGCTGAGATCATGAATATGAAGCCAAAACGTTTGGCAACCAAGAATTCCGAAAAGTGGTCTGAATTTGATGCAACAGACTCAGCTGCTACCAGGGTAAGGGTTTATTCGGATCAAGAATTACTAGCTGATGTAATGATCGGAAGGATCAGCTACTCCCAGGCTCCGCAGCAAGGATATCAGATGGGAGGTGGAAATCAGGTAAGAGGGTCTTCCTATGTCCGTTTGAACGATCAGGATGAGGTGTACTCTGTAGAAGGCTTTCTGGCCGTGACATTCAACAGAAACTTTAATTCTTATCGCAACAAGACCTTTTTAAGGCTGACCAAGGATAGCATCCAGAGCCTGGAATTCATATACCCTCTGGATTCAGGATTTGTCCTTAAAAGGGTGGACACTAATTGGGCCGTTGGAAATCAAATCGTTGATAATGAGAAAGTTGATGCTTATCTGGGTAAGATCGTTTCGAAGAACTTCAATGATTTCAACGATGAATTCAAGGCAGACAGGGGGCCGGAATTCCGATTGATCATAAACGAAAAAGGCAAGGGGCCAACCACTGTTCAGGGCTTTGATCTGGGAAACGGACAATATGTTCTTAACTCCTCCTTTAATTCTGAAAGTATGTTCGAGGCCCGCCTTTCAGACCGAAACTCCATGTTTCCAGCAGTTGCAGGTTTCTTCGAATAAGTTACCATCCGTTTTGGTTCCAGAAAGTCTGGAGTTTGGGCAAAAAAAAGGGCCCGAAGGCCCTTGTATCATGGTCCTATTAGGACCTGCTTATCCTTGGGATACTTGATAGTATAGTCAAATCGGAATTTATTCTTTGCCTGAGTTTTCAGATCTAACTTCCATTCAAGTTTTCCTGTGCTTTCATTAAGCTTTCCACCGGCGAGATCACCCTTGAATACCTGGATCTCCTTGTTTTTGGAAACAGGGATCTGATCGAAGATCTTCAGGGTTATGGATTCCAACTTTTGATTATGGCTGCTGATGGTGTATGCCTTGATGACCTTCTTATTCCCACCGATAAGGGTTTCCGAAGAATAGTCCTTATCCAGTTCTCTTTTGACAAACACTTTTCTGTCAACTCCAAAGGATACATCTATGGTATCATTGAACTGGGCGGTGTTCACAAATGACTTCCCTACAAATGAGTTTTGCATGAATATATTCACCTCACCATCCATTAGGTTGAGGTCATACCAGTCACTGATCTTACCAACAAGGTAAACATGAGGCGAAAGCTTTGGTACGCATTGATGCTCAAACCCGGCTTTCACAGATTCCTCTTTCATGTGGAGTACCTCGTACTTATTTTCAGAAGGTATATTCTGCCTTCCTGAGATTGAAAATTCAACTGCCACATGCTTGTTGATCACCACCACAGGCTCATAATCATCCGCCTCCAATGCCATTTCAGGAGCTGCTCCAAAGGCAGCCGGGGCCATGGACTTCTGTTTTCTACTTTGCCTCAGGTAGGGGGTAGGGTCATAAAAGTCCAGGTAATATGGATAGAGTTCTGGAATAGCAGCATTGACTTCTGTCTTTGCAGTTGAAACACTGAGCTTTACCCCATCCCAGTCGACTCCTGTGCCTTGTTTCACATTGGCTTTAAAGCTTAGCTGAAGGGGCTCGTTTTTGCTGTTGAACCGAAGGTCATAGCTTGGATACCAGCCGGCATTATCTACCTGATACCTCAGCGTCAATTTGCCCCCAGATCCCTTGGAATGGACCTTCACCTCGATCTGACCTACCGGAAGATTATTTCTTCCCTGGATCTGGTTCAGCTGATTTTGAAGCTTTGCCAACTCCTGGTCAATGTTCTGGATGCTTTTTTGCCTGTTCAGCACTTCCAGCGATATCTCCCTCATTCGATATCGGAAATACTCATCGAAATCCTTGAATTTCTGAGGATCCAGGGTCTCGTCCTTACCACCGATGTACCGATTGGCTTTCAAGAACTCCTTTTCCTCGTTCAGGATCGAGATGTTTGTCTCTTCAAGGACCTTATCCCCCTTAAGTTTTTCGATCTGCTCAATCAACGCCTTTTTCTCTTCAGAGTCCTCAAGGTTTCCCAGGTAATCCTTCATATGTTTTACCGAAAGAATGGTGATGTTCCTATCTCCCTCAACCTGAATGGTACTTGCCCGGATAAAAGGGGAGAGGTCAGAGATCAGGATCTTATGGCTTCCTGTGGCAACCTTTAATTGGGCCTCCCTTTCTATTTGAGCTCCCTGTGTGTAGACGATAACCTCACTGATGTTTGAACTTGTTTTGATCTCCGCTGCCATGGTTCCATGGCAGATGATCATAGCTAGAATAATTGCTAAATTTTTCATGACCTCATTTTTTTCAGGATATTGCAATTCCGGTGCCACATTAACCTGAAGTCCAAAAAATAGCCTCATACGCCCGAAAAAGGGCATAAAAAAAGGCCTTTCGGCCATGGTTGATTCTTTTGATCTTCCTCTAAGATGCTTTTTTAATCCTGGGTCGGAATTTGAAAAGACTTTTTTTCTTCCAGTTAAACCCAAAGCGCTCAACCATTGCATCAGCAATAAAGGCAAGGGCTTCCTCCGGATCATCAGTCGCTTTCCAAAGCTTGATATCCTCAGGGCTAATTGTGCCCTTTTCAATAAGGCTCTTGTTAATGAAATCGGTCATTTCGTTCCAGAAATCTTGCCCCATTACGATCACCGGGAAGTTTTTGATCTTTCTGGTTTGAATAAGGGTAAGCGTCTCAAAGATCTCATCAAGAGTCCCAAACCCACCGGGGAAAAGGATAAAAGCATAAGAATACTTTACCATGATCATCTTCCGGATGAAGAAATAGTGGAAATCAAAATGCTTATCGATATAAGGATTCATGCCCTGCTCAAATGGAAGATCAATGTTGCAACCAACCGATAGCGCTACACCATCCTGAGCACCCCGATTGGCCGCCTCCATGATCCCTGGTCCACCACCGGTGATCACATTGATCCCGACCTTGGAAACCTCCTTGGCGGTTTCCCTGGCAAGCTTGTAGTAGGGGTTATCATCCTTGAACCGGGCTGATCCAAACATGGTTACACTCGGCCCCAGGTTCCTGAATCTCCATAGGGCGTGGCCTGTTTCGAACATGACCTTGAAAAGTATCCTAACATCCTGATGGTGGTTCTTTTGACCCTCAAGAAAGTATTTCTCGGTTTGGTATAACCTGCTGCCGTCCTCTAATTCTGATGTTTCCATAGTATTCATCCTGTTATCCTTTGGAGAAAGAAAAAGCTGAAATCCTTATTCCAGCTCTTCACAAAATAATTCAAAAATCCTCCTGTATTCATCATGCCAGGAGCTGGATTCTTTGAAACCATGTCCCTCAATGGGGAATGATGCCAATTCCCAGTTTTCCTTTTCCAATTCGATCAAACGTTGGGATAAACGAACAATATCCTGGAACTGAACGTTCATATCGACCATTCCGTGTAACATCAATAGTCTGTCTTCAAGTCCTTCCGCAAAGTAGATCGGAGAACTCTGTCTGAAAGCTTTTGGGTCTTCCTCGGGAGTATTAAGAATATTTGAGGTGTAAGGATGGTTATAATGCGCCCAGTCTGTTACGGACCTTAGGGCAGCCCCGCCCTGGAAGACCCCAGGGTTTTTGAACAAGGCCATCAGGGTAATGAAACCCCCATATGATCCTCCATAAATTCCTATTCTTTCTTTCTCAATACCCTGGTTTTCGATCAAGTATTTAGCCCCATCAATCTGGTCACTGAGGTCTTTGCCACCCATGTGGCGGTAGATCCCTGTTCTCCAATCCCTTCCATAGCCTTCGCTGCCCCTATAATCGATATCCAGGACAGTATAACCATGGTCTGTTAATAGGTTGTGGAACATGTATTCACGGTAATAACTGCTCCACCAACTATGGACATTTTGAAGATAACCTGCGCCGTGTACGAATATCACGGCGGCTCCGTTTTTCTTTGCATTTTCAGGCTTGTAGATCCTTGCACTGACCTCTTCGCCATCTTCGGCCTTGAACTTGATGATCTCCGGTACTCGCCAGCTATACTTCTCAAATTCAGGCTTGTTTGATCTGGTGATCTGCTTTACTTCCCCATTTCCCTCCAATGGAATCAGGAAAAACTCCCAGGGCTTATTGGAGTAGGAATATCTTGAAACCGCCCATTTCTCATCTGGTGAGATCTCTATATCATGTTTTCCTGGCATTGAGGTGATCTTTCTTCTTTCCAGGCTTTCAACATCCAGGGAATAAAGATGCCTTTCAGCCGGTCCACCTTCATTGGAAACCAACCAGAACCCAGAATTATCATTGTTTAGTTCTGCTCCATAAACTTCAAATTTCCCCTTGGTCAAGGCTTTCTTTTTCCTGGTTTTCAGATCATAGCTGTATAGGTGGGAAAATCCTGTTTCCTCTGATTGGAAAAAGATCTTGTCCTGATCCTCAAACCATCCATAATTCCCCGGAACTGAGGTCCATCCCACTATTCCAGGTCCACCGATCCATGCTTCATCATGCTGGTGGTCAATGGAAACGAATTCACCCTTTTCGGGGTCAAGTTCCGCTATCCAGCGATCCTTATTGTCATAAGACTTGATGTCCATGACGATCCTTCCGGACCCAGAGATCTTTGGGCCATGAAAATAAACCCCTTTGGGTTGGGGATATGTATCCATGTATTTGTCCTTTCCTTGATGATATTCTTTAAGGAACTCAGCCTTATCATATATCCCTGGAAGCTGTGCCGTAGAAGCATAGAAAACTGTGTCATTTTGGGTATCGTAGATCGCCAACTTTTGGTCATCCCTTTTTAATCCCACTTTCGCCCTTCCATCAAGGCTCTTTGCATAACCCTCGTTGGTCACAAAATCCATCCCCTTGGTGGAGGGATTCTTGTTTGAATTTACCTCTTTGAAGATCACAAATCGCCCATTCGGAGTTATAGAGAAGCTGGTCAAATAAGCCTTTCCGTAATACCACTTTTTTGCTTTTCCCTCATCCTCCAATTTTTCGATCTCGTCTTTGAGTTCTTCGGTTTCCTCTCTCTTTTTCACGATCTTGAAGAGCTCCAACTCCTCTTTTTCAATCCAGGTTTTATCCTCTTCCTTTCCGCTTTTGTTACCCTTTGAAAAATTTGTGATCTGCCGGGTCCTGGCAGTCCCAAAATCCAGGTGATAAACATTGGAACTACGTGTGTAATAAATTCCTTTTTCATCGGAATCCAGGCCTATGATCCTTTCATAATCAAAGGTTTGTGTGATCCTTACAATTCTTCCTGAAGCTTTCTCAAAAGAAAAAATATCACCAGAACTGCTATAGTAAATCATGCCCGAAGAAGATTCTATAAAACTCCGAGGTGGCATCAGGTCATATTCAGAAGGATCCACAATTTTGCTCTCACCGGATCCTAGATCATGGAAATATTTATCTCCTACCAGTTTGTCTTCAGGGTTCCAATCAAAGTAAAGCCCGGTAGAAGAAAGGTTCCATCGAGCATTGTCTGGTCTTTGACCGATAAACTCATAGCCTGTCATTATCGTTTTCAGGTCCAGGGGAGAGGATCCCTTGCACTGGGCAATGGCCTGAGCAACATTAAGGCATAGGCATAGAGAGACTAGTAGGGTTAGAGGTTTTCTCATTTTAATTATGAATTATTTCACCCGGCTAATAAGCCTGGGGAGCCAGCTATATGGCTAGTCTATGAAACGTTGATGTAATTTAAGAATTCCCGCTTAACGTTTTCATCCTTGAACTTTCCTGAAAAGTAAGCAGTGCCTGTTTTTGAACTGGTATCGCCAACTCCTCTTGAGGCTACACAAAGGTGGGTGGCATCCATGACCACACCAACATGCTCCGTTTGCAGAGCTTTTTTCATTTCCTCAGCAACCTGGACGGTCAATCTTTCCTGTACTTGAGGTCGCTGAGCAAAGTATTGAACGATTCTATTGATCTTACTAAGACCAATGATCTTACCACTGGATATATAAGCCACATGGGCCTTACCAAAAATTGGTACGAAATGGTGTTCGCAATAGGAGTAGAAAGTAATATCCTTTTCTACGATCATCTGATCGTAATCGTACTTATTGCTAAAAAGTCGGGCATGGGGTTTATTCTTTGGATTTAAGCCTCTGAACACCTCTTTTACATACATTTTGGCGACCCTTCTGGGAGTTCCTTTCAAGCTATCATCCTCAAGGTCAAGACCCAGAGTCTCCATTATGGCACGAAAATGCCCTTCAATGATCTCCACCTTTTCATCATCGCTTAGATCAAAAGCATCACTTCTTAAAGGAGTATCATATGAGGTGGAGATATGGCTTTCACCAACTTCGTCCAGATACTCATTGATCTGCTGGGTACTCAACAAAATTTCTTTCTGTTTCATAAAGCTTGATGGATACCTGAAATTCGCTTTCGATCTTGGGCCTAAGAAGATCGTAAATTACTTTGACGATATTCTCAGCTGTTGGGTTAAGATCTTTGAATTCCTGGGTGTCCAGGTTTAGATTCCTATGGTCAAATTTATCAATAATATTGTCCCTGATAATTTCTTTTAGCTTTTTGAGGTCATAAACCAACCCGGTGTCATGGTCTATTTCACCGGAAACCTTCACAAAGAATTCATAATTGTGCCCATGATAACTTGGGTTTGAGCAAAGCCCGAACACCTCCTCATTCCGAGCATCATCCCAATCCTTGCGGTACAATCTATGCGCAGCGTTGAATCTTTCCCTCCTGATTACAGAGACCTTCATTGTTGTTTAAACAAGCGAGCTCAAAATTAGGTTTAAAAAAAATCCCCCGAGCCCCTTCAAGGAAAATTCCTTAAGCATGGACCCGGGGGAAGAAAAAGAGGAATATGGATTACTTTTTCACCAGTTTAAAGACTTTTCGCCCCTGGCTGTCCCCTAACACAAGGTAATAAACTCCGGATTCATGATCCCTTAGGTCCACGTCAAATCCAAATGATTCTCCGGAGATGCGGGTGGATAATCTTTTGACAGTCCTTCCCAATTGGTCTACAACTGCCCACTCAAACTCTCCTTCCTGTTTGGTTTTACCATTGATCCTGAAAATACCATCGCTAGGATTTGGAAACAAGGATATGCCTCCATCAGCGATATCCCAGATCCCGACAGGAGGAGGCTGGGTGGAGGGGGTATCGATATAAATGGCGATATAGGAATCAGAGCCCGCGAACCTCAAAGGGGCCCAGGATCCTGCCAATATCTCATAGCTTCTGTTTCCGTTTGGATTTGTAGTAGCATCTTCTCTACCCATCGTGACACCTGTTCCGCCCATATACATTCCTACATATACATTTCCCGAATCGATCTTAACAGAATCGGTAAGAGCCAGTTGGTTCCAGGTACCAGGGGTAAAGGTTCCTCCGGGAGCTACGACCGATCCAACAACTGGTCCGGGATCTCCATTTGGATCGGGTAGACGTACATCACCGATATACCCTGAATTATTGGCATCTGCTACCACCAAATGCTCTAAACTCCGGATCACCATGGGGTAGAAGGGGGGCTCTACCATTATTCCGATCCCATCGTCCGTATCTCCATTGGTCCATGAAACTCCCAGTGGAGTAGCTGAACTGGCATAACTCAAGCGCAGATTGCCATTGGCATCCGGTTCAACCACATTGATCTCAGCGGCAGTAGAATTATTTGACGGATTTGCATCATTCGAATTGGAAATTGACATGCTGAAACTAAAGTCCCCGGAAACCGACGGTACAAGGGTATCCGGAAACTGGACAAGGAATGTCTGTCCTTGAAGAATGGCCGGAATGGTTACAGAACTGACGTACCCAAGGCCAATGATATTACAGTTGACCGTGGTCGGTGTACTGATGTCCACGTTACCAACATTAGCCACATATGCCTGGGGAACATAGGGTTCGTCTTTTAATACAAACTCACCCCCATTATCTGAGTTCAATACTGCATCAGCTGCAGCGTCCTGGATCTGAAGGAGAATGGAATCCGGATAAAAGAACTTAACCGCTGTGTTATCTCCGGCAAGATTGTCATGGGTTGCATTGACCATCAATCCTGTGCTTCCATTGATCGCTTTAATCCCCTGCACGTATTTCCAATCAGTAGTACCGGCTCCGGCACAGTTATAGGTTAGCGTCTGCTCAACCGCCCCGTATTGGTAGGTTATTGAACTATCTGTACCACATAGGATTACCTGAAAGGTATTGGCACCTGTATGTGGGCTGGCCGGGGTCCAAAAGGGTACTGTTTCATAGGAAATGATAAAGGTATCAGCATTATTGGTCCAGTATTGGACAGAACCCGGATTCTGGGTGCTGCCATTTGCCGCAAAATTCAGATCCGACATCATCGGAGCAATGTAATTATGTGGTGGGCTGGTATTGGTCATCGTTGGGAAACAGCTCGCTATGTTCCCAATATTGGCAAATCCAAGCCAGCCATTTGAACCTACTTTGAGCTGGTCGAAATCTCCCCAATAGTAATGAAAGTCAAAACCGATATTGATCAATCCAAAGGAGTTATCATCCTGCAATCCAGGAGAAGCAGGGGGAATACCACCTGAAGGTATGGTTACAACACCAGCCTTAGTTGATATGTCGATCCAATTGTATGCTACAATTGACGTATCTGTGTCATTATACCATACATAGCCAAATGCATCAGGTCCTCCTCCGGAAAATGCGGGCAAAAGACAAACCGGGATAAGGAAAATAGAGTATAGTAGTTTTTTCATGATAATGAGTTCTGAAAATGAGCTTAATGATCAATTTAAAGGTAACCATTCCCTGGTTCAATGAAAAGTAAAAAAAATCCCCCGATCCTAATAGTAAGAACCGGGGGATGATCTTTTGCTCAAATAGAACCTATTTCTTAACCAGTTTGAATACTTTCTGTCCGCTTGATTGGCCCAGGACAAGGTAGTAGATACCTGAAGGCTGACCATGAAGATCAATGGTGGTATCGATCCTTCCATTTTGAATTACCGAAGAAACGGATTTCACCTTCCTGCCCAACTGATCTGTGATTACCCAATTCAGTTGACCATCTACTTTCACCTCACCAGATACAGTGAACAAGCCTGTACTTGGGTTTGGATAAAGTGAAACGTTCCCTTCGAAAACATCCTGAATTCCAACCATGGTGGTGGTTGCTGTATCTATATAGATTGCAATGAAAGCATCGGAACCGGCAGTCCTGTATGGTGCCCACGATCCAGCGATAACCTCAAAGGTTCTGTTTCCTGGAGGATATGCACCTGGGGTTTCTGCCCCAAGAGTAGTTCCAGCACCTCCCTGAAGCCATTCCACGTAGATAAAGCTTGAATCTATCTTGACAGAATCCTGGAAATCGACCCTGTGCCAAGCATTGAGATTCACCTGTCCGGCAGGAACCACGACGTTGGCCACGCTTGGTCCCGGATCGCCATTAGGGTCCGGAAGTCTTACACCACCGGTATATCCTGTAGAGTTTGGATCGGCAGTTACGAAATGCTCAATTCCTCTTATAACCATGGGATAATAAGGAGGGTCGATCTTGATCCCTGCACCGTCCTGGCCAGCTCCTCCCCAAGAGATCAATCCGCCTGGAGTCGTTTCTTCAATGTAGGTCAACCTCACATGTCCATTTCCGTCAGGTTCTACTACAGAGATCGAAGTGCTGTTTGAGTTGTTGGTTGGATTAGCATCGTTTGAATTTGAAATTGTCAGATTAAAGCTATGCCCCCCAACATTGATCGCGGTAAGTGTATCTGGGAATTGAACCAGGAAGGTCTGTCCCTTGAGGATAGCGGGGATCTGAACCGAACTGGTATAACCCAGGGTAGGAACTACTGCATTAACAGTGGTAGGGGTAGTGATATCCACATTTCCCACATTAGCCACGTAAGCCTGGGGAACAAATTTGTCGTCCTTCATCAGGAATTGTCCGCCGTTCTCGATGTTCAAAGCAGCAAAAGCTGAGGCATCCTCAATCTGAAGAAGGATGGAATCCGGATAAAAGAACTTAACGGCTGAGTTATCAGCAGGAAGATTATCCTGGGTTGCATTTACCTGTAATCCTGTTGTTCCGTTGATTGCCTTAATACCCTGTACGAATTTCCAATCTGTTGTTCCGGTACCGTTACATGGATAAGTCAGAGATTGCTCAACCGCACCATATTGGAATGTAACTGAGCTATCGGTATTTGTAAGGATAACCTGGAAGGTGTTTGAACCCGTATGGGCAGAAGTCTGGGTCCAAAAGGGAACATTGATATAGCTGACAATAAAGGTGTCTGCGTTGTTGGTCCAGTAGAAGACCGAACCGGGGTTTGGGGTCGCACCATCAGGACCACAGTTTAGGTCTGACATAAAAGGTGCCATGTAATTATGGGGAGAACTGGTATTGGAAATCGTTGGGAAACAGCTCGCTATATTTCCTGTATTCCCAAAAGAGACCCAACCATTGGATCCAAGTCTGACCATGTTGAAGTCGGCCCAATAATAGTGGAAGTCAAAACCTATGCTGAAAGGTCCCGCCGAGTTGTCATCACCAAGCCCCCCTGGAGCGGCATTGACAGGGACAGAGACAACACCAGGCTTGCTTGTGATATCGATCCAACTGTATGTGACGGCAGATGTATCCGTGTCATCAAACCAGACATAGCCATATGCGTCAGGTCCTCCACCAGCCATAGACTGGAAGGATAAAAGAAGGCTAAGGATAAATATTGTAAGTAATTTTTTCATCATAAATTGATTTGTAAAAAGTGGATTATAAGATTTCCATATTGATTATGGCGCAAAGATAGAACGCATTAATTGGGAAGTAAAATAAATTTTGAAACTCCTGTTATGTACTTTTCCGCCTAAATGTTGAAGGGAATCCAGAGTCGGAAGACTGAATATCTTTACTCGGTTTCTTACCTTTGCCCTCCCATTTTGAAAAAGAAGACAACATAACTACTTCAATTATGAAAAAAATGAACTTATTGAAATTAGGTGGCCTTTGGGTTTCAATCCTTGCCATCGCTATTGCTGGAATATTCCAGGGTTGCAGTGATGATGATGACGATAATCCTTCACCTTCTAATCCGACAAAGACGGTTTGGCAATTGATCCAGGATGATGCAAATCTTGATTCTCTTGAAAAATACTTGCTTCTGGACTCTGTAAGAAATGGTGCAAGCGCCCTTATCAATCTTATCAATGGTGCAGACACAGCTGAGTATTCAATGTTTGCGCCTGATAACGATGCTTTCATTAACCTTCTTATGGTAGATGGATTTCCTGATAGGATCGAGTTGATCAATCCGGACATCATTAGAGGTGTTCTTGCTTATCATATTATCCCTGGTGATGTGCCAAAAGGAGACCTTTCCAGTGGAGATGTTCTGACCTCTGTTCAGGGTGAGTCCATCGGGGTAAACCCGGATATTACTCTTTTGACTGGAGCCATTAACCAAGCGATCCAGATCAAGAGGACAAGTAGGGGTACGAATGGAAGCCTGAACGTGGTTGAATCAGTGATGATACCACCTTCTATCGGAGCCACACTTACTCCTATCCTCGGTACCATCGCAGGAGATGTTCTGCTGGGAGCCAGTTTCACCACTATGGCAGGTATCATCTACAAGGCGGATTCCG
>JANQSY010000008.1 GCA_028279065.1 Cytophagales bacterium | reverse complement strand
CCGAATTTTTCCCTGCTGATTTATGGCGCAGGCGCGAAGCGCGCGGGCCATGAATCAACGGGAAAAAACGAGGATCCGGACCGCGAAAACGAGGTTAGTAAGATATTTATTATATCTTTTAGGTTAATGGGCACGCTCTTTAAAATTTAGCAGGCCGCGCAGTAGAATGCGGCCCGCAAAGTTGACCTACCAAACTGCGCGTACTAACTGAGAGATATAATGCTTTATGCATTTTTTCTAAATCCAATACATTCTTCGCTTTCAAACATTTTCTCAAAACAAAACATCAGCAATGTGTTTGTTCATTTTCTGTATTTTAAAGGCCTATAAAAATTAAATGCCAGTAAACAGTTATTCTTACTTTTTTCTTTTCCCCGGAGGGAAGCCAAAGTTTTTAATGAAAATTGTTTATACTTTTGTCTTAACAGTACCAAAGGGGACGTCGACCTCGAGGAGAGAGATGGGTTCTTGGGCTTTTTGATACCCAGTATGAACCCGCTAGACCGTACTTGCAGTTAATCAGAAGGCGAAATGCTGCTACGCTTTTGCCGATTATTCAAAGAAACGTGCAACCAGGCTCTTTGGTTTATGCAGATGAATGGGCGGCTTACAGGCGAATGCAAAGGGTCTTGGGTTTCAATCACCAAACTGTGAATCACTCGGTAAATTTTGTGGATCCACTCACCGGTGTCCATACCCAACACGCCGAAGGCAACTGGTCTGTTGCAAAAGATAAATTGAAAAAGATGAAAGGTAACACAAATCCTAATTTTCTGCAAGAATACCTTAAAGAATTCATGTGGAGACGATGGCATGGTGAGCCTCACCCCAATTGGCTCTTTTGGTCGGCTGATGCATGACATTGCAGAACAATATCTACTGTAAATAGTACTCAGTAAGAATGAAACGCAAACAGCGGTTACAAACATTTGCTTGAACTGCATAACCTTTTATAAACTTAACGTTAAACACTGCTGTTTTCATTTAAACCGTACCAGTCAACGGACTGTTCCCGTCTTTAATGCAGAAACATATAAGTTAGATTTGTGGTCTCCGCAAAAGGGAGAACCCGGTGTGATGAAGCAGGTCAAAGCCCCAAAAAATAGACGTGTATCCCTTGCCCTTGTGGCGCTCCTTGCGCTCCTCCTGGATGGCAGCCTTTGGGGCCTTATGAGGAAGTCGACTACCACTGGGATCAGAGGGAGACCTGGTGCGATGGAAGCATTGCCAATCCATTGGAGCAAACCAGGACCGATGAAGTGAAACCTGGTAAGTTCCGTTGGATGATCAAATCAAATAGTACTCAGGACCCCGGTTCGGTGGATCATAAGACTCTTTTCCTGGAATTTACTATTGAATAACCCTGGCTGGATTATCTTTTCCCCTTCCCTTGAAATAAGTTTTCCTCAAATCTTTCCATGTAGGCTTCTTGTCTGATCTTTTCGGAAACCCTTCTTTGATCTGCCTTCTTCTTCTCCTCCTCCATGGGATCTGAGTAATGCCCTGGTGATCCTTTGGGGTTAAGGGATAGAAGCCTGACGTTTGGGTTTTTTCTGGATCCTTTGATCTGAAAATCTATCTCAAGCAACTGCTCCGGATCATAGCTCCCGCCCAATATCGTGGTAAGGGCTATGTTCGCAATTGTTCCAAGATTCTCCGGTTTGAATTCCGTGGCCACCAGATAATCCAGAGTACCATCCAGGCCATAGCTTCCAAAAAATTCAAAGGGATGGTCATTCAAGACCACTTTGAATGGGTCGAAGCAAAATCGCCCGGCGATCATCTCGCCCTTGGTTTGGAAGTCGCTAAGCCTGTACTCCTTCTTTACCCAGTTGCTTAGCCCGGGAACCTTCACTGTGCTCATCATATTTTTAATAAGGTCGAAGTTCTGGATCGCTGCATTCTTTATTCCCACCCCAAGGGTTCCAGTGATCATGGAGTCAATTGGAGTCCCTCCCGCATTCCGGTAACCCTTTAAGTCCATTTGAATATTTGCCTGGCCTTCCATTTTCTCTGCAGCAGGGGCAAGCCGGGAGATGGTTTGAAGTGAGATATAGGTGCGGTGAATGTCAAGATTCCGGCTATTCAATTGAAAACTAAATTTTTCGATTCCCTGTCCTACCTTTTTCGATGAGAAGTCCAGGCTTGAACTTCCGCCAAATCCCTGGAAATGAACATTCGTCAGGTTGAAATTCTCGGGACCAGCCTGGAGTTTCCCGCTTAGATCTTGAAGCTTGATCCCTTCATTTTCAAAGTCTTTGACCTGAAAAACAGTGCTCAGATTAATGCTCCCAAAGGCTGGTTTTTTAGTTTCATCATTTCCCATTCCGACAGGTCCCTTTCCCTGATCTTTACCCCTCATCCCTTTAGCTTCATCCAGTTTTACCCTTTTCGCCTCCAGAGTCAGGTTTAAATTAAGTTCACCTTGATTTAAGAGGAAATCTGAATAATTATACCCTGTCCCTTTAATCTTGAAATCGCTGTGTCCAACTTTCCCCATCAAGTCTTTCAATCGGAAGGATTCACCCATTAAGGCCATTTCCAATTGGTGGATCAAAATGACTTGGCCTCGGTCTTTCCTTTGATACTCAATGTTTTCAAGCTCTACGGAACCTTCAAGGCGGATCTTTCTTTGATCTTGCAATCCTTTTATTACACCCTGGGAATGAAGGTCAGCGAAAAGAAAACCACTTACCTCCCAATGCTCTTCGGGAAGTAATTTTGAGAAGTTTTCCAGATCTAAGCGGCCGGATATCCTGAGGTCATGTTCCAGATGGGTCATATCGGCAATTTCTCCGGCAATCTTCATCTCATCCTCGCCGATCCTGAACGAAAGGTTTTGAATGCTTCCTGAAGAGTTGTCCAGACTTCCCCCTTTGCTCTGAAAGCTGGCCTTCAACTCTAGATCCTCCATTGGTTTTTGCAGGTCCGGAGGATGAAGAAAGCCTTCCTGGATGCTAATATCCCCTTGGATATTTGGAAAGGATTCCTTTGAAAAAACACCTTCTATTTCCAGGTCGGCCATGAGGAGACCTTTTAACTCAGTATTCTCTATTGGATACAATTCCTGGAATTCCTCAAGCTTCAGTTCCGCCTTTACGGATCCTTTTGCAAAGGGCGAAGCAGCCCCGATAACCCTTCCCTCCAGAGCTATGGGCCTCCCGCCCAGTTCCGCCTTAAAAAGATCTATAACCAGAATTGGAATGCTGTCGTTGGTAAGTTTGATATTCGCGGCCAGTCCTGAGATCTCATCGCGAATTCTGGGAAGGGTAAAACGACCATTTTCAAGTCCGAGTGAAGCTTTTTGCAGCTTCGCATTTCCATCCTCAATTCGAATTGAGGCATTTAAGCCAAATGTTCCTTCCAATGGGTTTTTCCTGACCGCTTCCATATCAACTCCAGGAATAGCACTGATCAACTTTTCGATGGAGCGGTCATTTTCTTGAAGCCCGATATTACCGGTTCCTGATTTTAGATCTACTTCCCCCGTCAAACCCAACTCCAGATCATTTATTTGGATATAAGAGATTAATATACCGGCCTTGTTTTCCGAAATCCGAAAATGAAATTCTGCCCCAAGCTTATGGTGGTCAAGGACAGTGGTATTGCCCTTTTTGAGTCTGGAATCCTGGACCTCTCCGGATAAATAATACTCCGCGCCCAATCCATCTTCGAGAAATGACAATTGGACAAGATCTAGGGAAACTCCTGAAAACCGGCCCTCTACACCCTTGATAGGGTCAGAAAAATAGAATTTCCCATCCTCTACCACGATTTTTGGAATTTCTTTCCGCTCTTGGGTTTCGACTTCAGAAGAAGAATTATCCTGGCTTTGGACGTCAACGTCAGAGGCTTTTAAAACATCCCAGTTGTTCTGAATTGAATCCAGCTTTTCGGCAATTATTACCGGAGATCTCAATCTTATCGTCCTGATCTTTCCAGAAAACTGATTCAGGCTTATTTCAATTTCCTCGCAACTAAAAAGTGTGTCAGTCACTCCCCTCCCTTTTCCACTGATCCAAAGGTCCTTGGCTTTGATATTTATGAAAGGAAAGTCTCTGAAAAATGAAAGATCTATCGATTTCTCATCAAAGGAATGTTCCTCACTTAGCTGGCGATCCAGTTCTTCCTGTAACCTGGTTCTTACTGTATCCTCCAGGAAAAGGGGAATTATCGCAAGGCTTAGGATCAACAGGCCTATTAAGGCTGAGATCAAAAGGAGGATCTTCTTCATTGATGTGAGTTATGCTCCAAAGTACCTTGTCAATTCCTTTGCCAATTTAAAAATTGCAGGTTTTTTTGTCCTTACCAATTTGATGCCTTATGTACGAATTCAAGCCATTGGACTATAAGTCAAAGTCTGAAGAGGAAATGATCAGGGTTTCCAATGAGATCCTTGAAAATTGTAGTTCAAGAAGAAGCATCAGGGATTTTTCGGATAAAAAGTTTCCAAGAGAAGTCCTTGAGAATGTTATCATGACCGCCTCTTCAGCTCCTTCAGGGGCAAACAAACAGCCCTGGACCTTTTGCATAGTTGAGGACCCCAAAATAAAGTCAGAGATCCGGAAGGCAGCAGAAAAGGAAGAATATGAAAATTACCATGGCCGCATGTCCGACACCTGGCTTGCGGACCTGGCTCCGCTTGGAACCGATTGGAATAAACCTTTTCTGGAGACTGTCCCTTATATAGTGGTTCTCTTTAAAAGGGTTTATGAGGATTTTCAAGGCGAAAAAAGGAATAATTACTATGTAAATGAATCCGTCGGGATCGCAGCGGGCATGTTTATCATGGCCTTGCACCAGGCTGGACTGGCCACGCTCACACATACACCCAGTCCAATGAATTTTCTTCAGAAGATCCTTGGTCGACCTGATAATGAAAGGGCTTACTTGCTTCTTCCCGTGGGTTATCCGGCAACCAATGCTGAGGTTCCAGTTCTCACCAAAAAAAGCAGGGAGGAGGTCATCATCACGATTTGATCAGGACCCTTCAGAAATACTGGATACCCCTGTCTTTGTTCATTCTGTGCCTGGCGGCGTATTGGATGACCATGGCTCGCTATGTCATGAACACCGACAACGGAGAGCTTGCTTCGGTTGCTTTTTTTTGGGGCACGGCTCATCCAACAGGCTATCCCCTTTTCACCTTTTTGGGATTTCTTGCTTCCCATTTTCCGTTCCCCGTACGGCCCTTGATCAAACTTAATTTCCTGAATGCCGCATTTATGGCAGCCGCGATTCCTTTTCTGTTTTGTTCTTTCAGGAAGATGCTTTGTGCCATTGAAAAGGATACTAGCAAAATTGATCTTCCAGCCTTGACAGGTGCATTGTCGGTTGGGTTATGTTTAACCTTTTGGGCTCAGACCACATCATTTGAGGTCTATTCTTTGCACGCCCTTTTTCTCGCCCTAGATCTGTATTTCATCTCAGGGATCCTGGCTTATCCTGAGGACAAAAAGAACTGGACCTTTTTGGCATTGACCCTGGGGTTTGGATTCACCAATCACATGTCCACCATAGTCCTGGCTCCTGGCCTTCTTCTCTTATTCTTTTGGAACCATAAACCAAACCTTGAAGCTCTCAAAAGGATACTGATCTTGATCTTTTGGGGAGCTCTACCCTTGCTTCTCTTTTATGGCTTGCTTTGGTTCCGGGCATCCCAGGATCCATTATTCAATTGGGGTGATCCGTCCAATTCACTTTCTTTTTGGAGGCATGTTAGCGGTGCCCAATATCAGGTATGGATGTTCGAATCCTCAGATGTCTTTTCTGGCAACCTGAAGAACTATTTCAAGATCTGGCCGGAACAATTCGGCTACCTGGGTTGGGCTCTGGGGATTTTCGGGCTTTGGGTATGCTGGAAGTCTATGAGAAAACTTTTTTGGCTCTCAGTTGCTTTCTTCCTTGGTAACGTACTGTATGTGGTCAATTATTCCATCCACGATCTTGATCCTTATTTTCTTCTTTCATACCTCATTACCGGCCTATGGATCGCAATAGGGGCTCACAACATTTTCGAGAAACTCCGCTCCCTTGAACTGCTTCGATATGGTCTGGCTGTAGTATTGCTATCTGCATGTATCGTCAGCTCATACCAAAAAGTAGATAAAAGCGACTTCGATCTGATCGAGAGGTACTCTCTTTACGCACTGAAAAGCCTACCTGAAAACACGCTCCTCATTTCGAGACAGTGGGATGTTTTCAACAGTCCCTGCTATTATTTGCAATTCGTCGAGAATGTCAGACCTGACGTTTCTATCATTGGGAAAGAGCTTTTAAGGAGATCCTGGTACTATGATCAACTAGCACAAATGTATCCCGAGACTATGGAAAGGATCGAGCCCCAGGCAAAGCCATTTTTAAAAGAGTTGGAGCCATTTGAAAGGGATGAAAAATTCGATGCACAAAAATTGAGTGAGTACTTTCAGGGGATCTTTGCAGCGATGGTAAATACAAATGTTGACGAAAGGCCAGTTTTTATCGGGCCGGAGATCCTTTCTAATGATATTCAAATGACCAGGGAGCTGGCTATCCCAAAGGGGGTTTTGATGTATCCGGGCGATTATTTTATTCAACTCAGGAGAGCGGGGGCTGCAAGCAAGGAATTCAATGAGGATTACGATTATGCCTACAACAGGAATAAAGATGTGTATTCCCAAATGATCCGTCAAAGTATAACTCAGATAAGGACATATCAGGCATTGTATTTAATTTCCCTTGGAGACTCGGGGAAAGCAAGGAAGATCGTATTGGATATTAAAAGGAAACACAGAGCTCATAAACTCCCTCCAATTTTAGTTAATCTCCTATGACATTTGCAGAGATCAAAGAAGGAAGGCGCCTGATATCCAGGATGAATGGTAGAAAGATCAAAAACCTGATCCTGGCCTCAAGATCTTACAAGTCCAAGGCATTTCGCCTTTCGGGTCGTAATCCTGCAAACCCGTTGAGTCTATCGATCGAGCCAACCACCTCCTGCAATCTCCGTTGTCCTGAATGCCCTTCGGGCCTTCGGCAGTTCACCAGACCTAAGGGGATGCTGAATCCCCAACTCCTTGGTTCTATTTTGGATCAAACGGAAAAGGACCTGATCTATCTTAATCTTTACTTCCAGGGAGAGCCGATGCTAAATCCAGATTTTTTCGAGCTGGTCAGGATGGCAAGAGAAAGGGGTGTTTTCACCAATACGTCCAGCAATGCTCATTATTTTGCATTGGACAAAGCCAGGGCATTGGTGGACTCAGGTCTTGACCGTCTGATCATCTCCATAGATGGAACCGACCAGGATACCTACAAGAAATACCGGGTTGGTGGAAAACTTGAAAAGGTAATCGAAGGAACCCGGAATCTTGTCCGGGCGAAAAAGGAAAATTCCAACAGGGGCCCCTTGCTGTTCTTTCAGTTTCTTGTCAGCTCCCATAATGAACATCAGATCGAGGATGTAAAGGCCCTTGG
Organism: Cytophagales bacterium; assembly: GCA_028279065.1. GTDB lineage: Bacteria > Bacteroidota > Bacteroidia > Cytophagales > CCMP332 > JANQHS01. The sequence goes on along the minus strand of JANQSY010000008.1, from coordinate 9,986 downwards.
TAAAAGCATCGGTGTGGATCATGTTTTGCTTAAATCCATGCAGGTCATGGACATGAGCCAACCTTCCGAATTCCTTCCAAAGGATAAGAAGTATTCCAGGTACACTGTGGGGAAGAATGGAAGCCTTTCAATTCGGGGTCGGTTTGAAAATGAATGCTGGCGAATGTGGTCAGGGGCTGTTATAACCTGGGATGGATTGGTGGTGCCATGCTGTTTTGATAAGGATGCTGAACATCAGATGGGAGATCTGAAGAAACAGGGGTTTGGAGAGATCTGGAATGGTGAAAAGTATTTGAAATTCAGGAAGCAGATCTTCAATCAGCGGAGCAAGATCGATATGTGCAAGAATTGCTCTGAGGGAGCAAAAGTCTGGTTAACCCCTACCTGAGAACCTGGAACCAGCCTTTCCAGGAATCCCCTGACCTGTTTTGAACTTCATAGTAGTACGTACCGGGTTGGTAATAACTATAATCCACCTTCTCAGGATCTCCTTCGAATCTTTCCACTACCTTACCCCATCTATTGGTAATTATCCAGCTCAGGTCCCTTAGATCCAGGTCGGTAATAACCTTCAATTGGTCATTCTCCCCATCCCCATTGGGGGTTACAAGGTTTGAAATAAAGACCTCGGAGCCTTCCAAAATGCATGTTTCGTTTGAAAGGCTTTCCAGCTCTCCATTCCTGGCAATGATAGCAAAGCATGAGATCAAGTTGGGGGCTATGTACGGGATCAGGGCTTCTCCGGGCAGAATCGGGTCAAACAATTCCTCTATGGGCTGGGTTTGCTTCCAGGAGTATTCGGGTTCCTTATTCCATCCTTCATATTCCTCCCAATAAAGTCTGTTCAGCCCTGAGGCATCCAATTCTGATCGGAGAAAAATGGTCTTATGGGTTTTAGATCTAAAATCTACCCGGCAATGATCCTTTCCTCTCAACTGCACTCTAACCCCTTCTTCCGGTTCTTCCTGGGGGAAGATCCTGTAGGGTCCGGAATTCTCAAAGATTTGACCGCTATTCCAAAATCCTTTGATCTCGTAAAAGATCTCCTTTTCTATTAAATCACCGGAATATCTTGATCGGATCTGGCATAAAATCGAATCCCTATCCCAGGAGATCATTTCGATGGCCGGGGGTTCCGGAACAAGAGAATCAATTAATACGGTGATAGAGTCCGAATTTTGGCAACCCAAGCTATTTGTGGAGTTCAGAATTATCATACCCTCATTTTCCCATTTAACCCTGCAACTGGAAGTTCCCAGATCCAGAATTGTTCCTCCAAAGACATTAAGATGGATATCGGTTTGATCTTCAGAAAGGAATTGGTATTCCTTTTCCTGATCCCCGGGACAGATAAGACCAGGGCCTAGAAGCTCTGCTATTGGGGTGGGAAATACTTCAAGCCTGGAATTGCCGGAAACCTTGCAGATTGAGTTCCTCAGAGATATGGAAATAGAATGTGTACCCGCCTCTTCGATCTCAAGTTCCAGATCGGTACCCGATCCGATGTATTGGTTGTTGAGGTACCAATCCACTGGGAAGGAAGGTTTGGCGGAGAGCGAGATCGTCTCCCCCCGGCATATTTTGGGAGGCATTACGGAAATGGTAAGGGAATCCGGGCAGGTATCTCCAATGCAAAGCAAGGCATCGGTATGCACTTCTTCCTTTTTTGATAATACCATGGCCTGAATCGGTGCCAAGGTTGTGCTGTTCAAGTTCAGATTTCCGATGTTTGACGGGAACTGGATCTTCTTGATATGGAGTGAAGCTGCATGGCCATCACAAAGCCAGTTGGGTGTTGAGAGGTCTGCCATACCATAGATCCCTACATGGTCTCCAGTATTTGTTCTTTTATTCCCGGTAAAAAACAACTCATTCCCATTCAGATAACCGGCCTCAAACCGGCTCGAGAATAATTCCCATAATCCGATCTCTGCCCTGTATGCCGATAGGTTTTTGGGCATTTTAATGATTAACGGATGGTCTATACCGTTGCCGGAAAATTCGGAGGAACCCAGGATGACAATTGAAGAATCTTCTGTTCCCAAAATGTCATAAGAAAAGTCAAAATTGGCCTCTCCGAGTTGTGCTACATTTCCCAGGGTGTTGGAAGAAGGGTTGAGGGTCGCCACGAAGATATCCCTTTTCATGGTGCTGCTATCCTGGAGTTCTCCTGTGAAAAATAGTTGTCCTCCGTCAGGATCCCAATAAGAGGCTCTCATATAGACCTCATTTATCTCGTAGGAAATTTTTTGAAAAAGAAAATTCCCTGATTGCGTAAGCTCACCTATGAAGAATTTCTTATTCCATTGATCCTGTGGTGATTCCCTGTATTGTCCTAATACATAAAAACTGGTATCGGTATGGTGCGATATGCTGGTCGGTTGAAAGAGACTATGGTTTAAGAACCTGGCGCCAGTCGGGTTATTTTTCTGTTCGATCAGGACAAATCCCCTTTCATCACCGGAAACCAATGTTTCCTTTCCTGCAACAACCAGGATCTTCCGATTGCTTAAGCTTGCCTGTATCTCGAAATGATTCGGCATCTGATAGGATTTGAAGGGAATCCAATCCGGTCCGGATTTCATATGAATCGTGATGAGGTGATCTGAACTTTTTTCCAATGCCCAAAGCGTGTCCGTGCTGCCTTTGAAGAGCTGGAACTCATTGATCGAATCAAAACCGGTCCAGTTGCTCCATTCGCCATTGACGGACATGTATCCATTTGACCCTATGGCTTTAAACCCTGCTATCACCAAAGAATCTCCCGACTTTAGGAGTTGGAGATATTTCCCCGGGTCCTCAAAGGTCATTTGGGTTTGGGAAATGAAAGCGTTGGTATTCAATTGACTCCAAAGCTGCTTGGGAAGGAACAATGCGCTGAAGAACAGGAGATAAAGAATCTTCTTGGGGCAATATTTCAGGTAAGAACTGACCTTCATTAAAACCGTTTTGGCGGGGAATATTTTTATTTTTGTGGACGGCTTAATCTAAAATTAATGAAAAAAGCTTTCCTCTCTCTGATCATTCTCTTTGCCTTTTTCGTTTCTGGCAGCGCTCAGATCACCGTTTTTCCTCATGAAGAAGATTTCGAAGGAACAAGCACATGTCCGACTCTTTGCGGAAACCCATGCAATCTGACCAGCTCTTGGAAAAACACTGGAGGCGATGATATCGATTGGACTGCGGACAATGGGGGTACAACTTCGGGCTCTACGGGCCCTACCACGGATCATAAACCTGGAACCGCTCAGGGCATCTATGTTTATACCGAAGCTTCTGGTTGTGCCAGCGATGATGCCTTTCTTATCAGTCCGGTGTATGACTTCACCAATGTACAAAGCCTGGCTTTGGAATTTTGGTATCATATGTACGGGCAATCCATGGGCTCAATGTCTGTTGATGCGAGAGTCGCCGGGGGGAGTTGGGTCAACAACATCACCCCATCCCGATCAGGGGACCAGGGAAATTCCTGGCAAAAGTGGACCATCGACCTTCCACAATATGAGGGTGTCAGTGATGTGCAATTCAGGATCCGGGGTAGAACTGGCACCTCCTTTTGGTCTGATATGGCTGTTGACGACATCTATGTTGGATCGATTTTCGATAATGATCTTTCGATCAGGGATGTGATCTCTCCGGTTCAGGATTGCAATTTCTCCGGAACGCATCCTGTTGAATTGAGGATCAGAAATTTGGGCCTTCAGAGTCAAAGTGCATTTTCTCTTGCCTATCAAGTAAATGACAGAGCACCGGTAGTTGAAAACTATTCCGGTACCGTAAACCCTGATCAGACTATCACCTATACTTTCAATCAATCCGCGTCTTTCAACGGAGATTCCAATTTCGTTTTCAAAACCTGGATCATATTCCCTGCGGATGAGAACAAGATCAATGATTCAGCCATGATAGGATTGAAGACTATTATGCCATGGGGTCGGATCTCTTTTAAGGGCTTTGATAATCGTGGTGTGGGTCAGGCTGTTCCGGGATGGAATGAAGGCCTTGGAAACAATCCCAATATGGCCATCTCCGATTGGACGGGAAGCGACTCGCTTCAGACCATTTTCTATAACACGACTACTGCAAGAGTCAACATCAAAGGCACAGGAATTAGCGATTGGCTTTTGACTCCTTCATTCAAGGTTACTCGACCCAGCAGGTTGTATTTCAGCACTGCCGTTACAACCCATGACGGAACTACTACAGCTAGCATGGGCTCCGACGATATGGTGAAAGCAAGGGTTTCCACTGATTGCGGAACGTCATGGACGGATCTGCTGACCTTCAATGCTTCAAGCGGGCAAACCAATCAATTTGATGATCAGCTTTTGATCCTTGACCCCTATGTGGGTCAGGAGATCATAATTGGGTTCCAGGCCTTATCGGGTTCCAATGATCCTGAGGACTATGATTTTCATATTGGAGTCCCAGAGGCCCGATTCGTTTATCCAAATGATGTCGGGATCAGTTCCTGGTCCCTTGGCAATGGCGGAACTTCAATGCCAGCAGGCAGCGGTGAGATCGTGTATTACACAATAAAGAATTTTGGAAGCAATGGAGTTCCAAATATTCCGGTCATTGCACAGATCGGAAACTCCAATTATCAACATATCCAGTATCAAACATTGGCAGCCAATAATGAGATTGAGATCCAGGCTGGAGGATATTGGGCTTATTCAAATGGCCCTGCGCGGGTTCCGGTCAAGATCTACACTCTTCTAAATGGGGATACCATCAATACCAACGATACTCTGAACTCATTCATAACCGTTCTTGGTATAGCTGGAGTTGAAAATGGTCTTGACAAGGACGAGCTCAGGATCTTTCCAAACCCCAATAGGGGAAGTTTTCAGCTGGATTTTGCCAATAGCCAAGACTATTCGAGTATTCGGGTAATGGACAGGACTGGAAAAACGATCCTGCAACAAGAACTGGTAGATAATTTATCAGGTGTTCTCCTAAACCTATCCGGTTCCGGTTTGCGCCCTGGGGTATACTTCCTTGTCCTGGAAGGGGACAGCAGGTCTCAGGTAGCCAAACTGATTTTAGAGTAGCATAACAGATAAAAGCAAAAGCCGCAAGCATTTAATATCCATCTTGTTTATTTTTGGATATTCTTTGCTACTATGAGGTATTCTTTGTTTCTGGCCCTGGTATTCATTTCTTTCTCTATCCATGGGCAAAAAATTGCAACCTTCCCCTATTTCGAGGATTTTGAGAATGGTCAGGGAGGGTGGTCTTCAGGTGGCTCTGCAAACTCCTGGGCATTCGGAAACCCAAACAAACCCGTGATCAATAGCGCATCCTCGGGAACCAGGGCATGGGTTACCGGAGGATTAGGAGCGGGTGACTATAATCCTAATGAGAATTCCGCAGTTAGGAGCCCTGAATTCGATTTCACCAATATGCAGCAACCTGTAGTTCAACTAAGGGTATGGTGGAACGCAGAGTTTTCATGGGACGGTGCCTGTTGGCAAGCCTCAACAAATAATGGATCCTCCTGGATCACCATAGGAAGTACAAACAGTCCTGGCAACTGGTATACCGATAACACCATCAATGGGAATCCCGGAGGCCAACAGCAAGGTTGGAGCGGAAGGACCTTGTCCGGAGATGGAAGCAATGGATGGGTCACAGCAGAGCACGGGATGAATGCGTTGATAGGTGAGTCTTCGGTTATTTTCAGGGTCGCCTTCGGTTCGGACGGTTCCGTCCAGGACGATGGATTCGCTTTTGATGATGTCCTGATCTTTGACAGGAAGGCAAATGATATCGGAATTCTAAGGATCGCCTCACCTGTCCAGGATTGCGGTTTCGGGGGTACCTATGATGTTGAACTGGATCTTAGGAATTTCGGGTTTCAGCAAGCAGGCTCTTTTTCTCTTGCCTATCAGATCAATAATGAACCTCCCGTGATCGAGGCCTTTCCGAACACCATCAATTCCGACCAGAACTTTTCTTACCTCTTCAATCAGCAGGCTGTGCTCAATCAAAACACAGACTATCGTATCAGCGCATGGGTTGTTTGGCCATTGGATGAAGAGAACTCCAATGATTCGATCCTGAATCAGGGCCTGAAAAACGTTATGCCATTTGGCCCAACCACATTTGAGGGCTTCTATGGCAATATTATCAGTGATGTGCTTCCCGGTTGGAATGAAGGAAATGGGAATAACCCAAACCAGGGAAAATCCGATTGGACCGAATCCGATACCGCTCAGACCCAGTTCTACGGTTTCTCGACCGCCAAGATCAATATCAGAGGAAGCGGGATCAATGATTGGTTGATGACACCAAGCTTTGTTGTTCCTCAACCGAGCAGGATGTTCTATTCAGTTGCTGTTACAGGACATGGAGATGCCCTTCCAAGCACCATGGGTTCCAATGATTTCATGAAGGTTCGGGTATCCACCGATTGCGGATCCAGCTGGATCGACGAAAAGACCTTTGATGCCTCCTCAAACCTTGGAAATGGGTTGAGCGAGCAGATCTTAATCCTCGACAATTATGTCAATCAGGAGATCATCGTAGGTTTCCAGGCAAATTCAGGTGCAGCAAGCCCCGAAAATTATGATTTTCATGTAGCCCTTCAGGAAGCTCGTTTTGTATATCCCAATGATGTCGGAATATCGGATTTCAATGTTGGGGGTGGCGCACCCGTAATGCAGGCCGGGACCGGGGACATCATTAAGTATACGATCAAGAATTATGGCAGTAATTCAGTAGGGAACATTCCTGTAATGGCCTGGATTGGAAATTCCAACTACCAGCATATTCAGTACAATCCAATAAATCAGAACAATGAGGTTGAGATAACAGCGGGTGGCTATTGGGCCTACTCCAATGGACCTTCCCAGGTACCGGTTAAGATCTTTACCATGCTTTCCAATGATACTCTGAATCAGAACGACACGCTTTACGCCTCAATTCAGGTTCTTGGAATAACCGGCAACCTACAGGGGATTGAAGAAAGAGGGGCAATTATCTATCCCAATCCTAATTCTGGAAATTTCCAACTGGATTTTGGAAAGGATGTATTCTTCCAAAACCTTGAGATCTATGATATTAATGGATCAAGCGTGTTTGAACACGAACTGGTCAAAGATATTAACGGTCTGTCTATTGATCTAAGGAACTTGAATCTCCATTCAGGTCTCTATCTTCTTAGATTGACAGGGAATGGTACCTCGAAGACACTCGAGTTGGTAATAGAATAAAAACCGATTTCTTAAGTTATTATAAACAGCCTTTTCCAAGGGCTGTTTTTTTATTTTTGCGCCTTCGTTTCATGAGGAAGATCTTCTTAATTCCCCTTTTATTTCTTTCGGTCTCTGGAGTTACTCAATCCCTGATCGATACATACCCCTATTTTGCAAACTTTGAAAATGGGGCAAGTGGCTGGACGGTCAGTGATAGTTTGAACTTTGAATTGGGTTCACCTTCAGATTCTGTTCTGAACTCGGCATATAGCGGAAACAATGCCTGGGCATCCAGACTCAATGCTCATTATAATTCAAACGTCTATGGGTTCATAGAATCCCCAACATTTGATTTTTCCTTCCTTGAGGTTGTTCCATGGGTCCGAATAAAACTCAATTACCTTACGGAGTCCTGCTGTGATTATTTGAGAGTTGAATACAGTACAGATGGTGGATTGACTTATCAGACTCTTGGTCTGGGCGATGCTGAAAGGCAGAACTGGTATATTGACCAATCGACCCACTTTTGGAGTGGAGACTCTAAGGGATGGGTTATCTCATCTGTTCGTGATTCTGCATTGTTTGAAGAGGAGAATGTCAAGTTCAGGCTGGTCTTTATTTCCGATCACGAAAACCAAAATGAGGGATTCCTCATGGATGATTTTGAGATCACTACTGAAATAAAGGATGTAGAATGTCTTGAAGTCGTATCGCCGTCATCTTCCTGCTATTTAGGGAGCAACGAAAGTGTGACGGCAAAATTCCAAAACCTAGGCCCGAATTCAGTTTCAGGCATACAGACCTTCTTCTCGGTAAATGGTGGTGCTCCTTTTCAGGGTGGAAATATCAACCTTAACAGCGGTGAAACAAAGATCCATACCTTCCCGGGGATCCTGAATCTTTCACCAAATGGGGACTATGAGATCAGGGCCTGGTGCAAGGCGCCCGGTGACACCACCAGGGTAAATGATACTGCGCGCTCGTTGGTGGTGAATTTTGATGAGGTAAACAGCTTTCCATACCTGGAAGACTTCGAATCGGGGAATGGGAATTGGGAAGCCATGGGCGAAAACAATACCTGGGCTTTTGGAGAGCCCCAAAAGAGGACCATCGTTCCTACAGCTAACACGGGTAATAACGTTTGGGTCACAGGAGGCTTGTCCTATGGCTCCTACGAAAATGGTGAGGTCTCAATGGTTCAATCTCCATGCATGGACATAACAGGAACCTCGGACCCCGTATTTCAATTTGATATCTGGTGGAATATTGAAGCGGATTATGATGGAGCTCAACTACAGATCAGCAGGAATAATGATTCTGTTTGGACGAGCATTTCAGGAGGATTGAATTGGTACAATAATAGCTCAGTAGAGGCTCTCTTGGATTTAGACAGTTTGGATGGCAAAGGGTGGTCGGGCAGGATCAAAACAGGCGATGGAAGTGGTCAATGGGTTAGGGCCCAGGGAAGCGTTCCCAGGTTGAGCACTGATACCAGCGTTAGATTCCGGGTCCTTTTTGCATCGGATGTTCTTGTTACAGATGATGGCTTTGCCTTCGACAACGTACTTATCTATGACAGGGCTGTAACTGACCTTGCGGTTGAAAGTTTGATCATTCCTGGAGGAAATTATTACTGCCTCGGCGACACCCTTATGATCCAAGCCATCATCAGAAACAACGGATCAGGTTCGGTGGGTAGTTTCAACCTGGATTATGATATTGGAGGGAATACAGGGTCAGTTCCATATTCGGGAATGCTGGCCGCGGGCGGTATGGACACCGTTCAGATCTCTGATCTTATCCTTTCTAATCCGGCCGAGGAAGAAATACTGGTTTATTCGTCAATTGTTGGGGACCCTTATCAATTTAACGACACCTCAAGATCTTTTTATCAGGCCTTCGCTTCTACTCTTGATCATCCAGGCGGATTGAACACCACTATCTGTGATAGTTCCAGAGCCTTTCTTTCGGTTTCCGGCGATAGCAATTTGGCAGTAACCTGGTATGATAAGGCTACAAGGGATTCGATAGTTGGAACCGGAAAAGACTGGCTGACCGGTATCCTTACAGAGAATACAACATTATACTTTGATCAATTTCTGGCCACCAAGGGTTTTGTTGGTCCGGAGAACCACTCCTTCGGAACAGGAGGTTTCACAAGCGTTTCCGGAAGCATACATTTTTCAGTGTACAGACCTGTGGTTTGGGAGCATGCCTGGATAGAATCCGAGCTCAACGGGAATATTGATCTTATTCTCAAGAGCAGGGAAGGGGAGAAATTGGGGACCAGGAATGTAGAGTATTTCCAAGGTTGGAACCGGAGTTCCATAGGCTTCAGATTGGATCCCGGGGATTACGTTTTGGAGATCACCAATTTAAGCGGTGGGCTGATCTTCAGGAATGATAATGGAGCTAAGTATTCCTCTTATGAGATCCCAGGTGTGATCAGCCTGACCGGGAATGGTATTGATCCAGGGTTCTTTTATTACCTGTATAACTGGGAATTAAGCATTCCTGAGACATGTCCCGGACAGGGTCGGTATGACATCACCATGGGATCTAATGCACCTCAGGCGTCGTTTACATATTCCCAGGATAAGAACAGTGTTCAGTTCTTCAATAGCTCCCAATCGGCGACTTCTTTTGATTGGGATTTTGGAGATGGGAACTTTTCCAATATCCCTGAGCCCTTTCACAGGTACGATTCTGGTACCTATCAGGTGACCCTTTCAGTAGAAAGCGATTGCGGTACATCTTCATTTAGCGATTCAATTTTCATTACCATGA
>JANQSY010000161.1 GCA_028279065.1 Cytophagales bacterium | reverse complement strand
TTATGAGTTCTAGGGAGGTCTTTTTGTCCAATAAGTACTCGGAGGAACTATTGGAGCAAAATGGAGAAGATTTTTTCCTCGTAAAGCAAGGATCGCAATGGTCTGTCGGGGATTCGATTTTCAATCCCGACCTTTCCAAATCACTAAAGTTATTAAGGGATTCGGGCAGGGCTGTTTTTTATGGTGGAAGCCTTGGAAAGATGATGGTTGAAGGAATTCAACAAAGGGGTGGGATTATCAGCATGGAAGACCTTCGATCCTATGAAAGCGTATGGCGAGAACCTTTGATCTTTCCTTACAAGGAATATTCCATTATTTCTGCCCCTCCTCCCAGTAGCGGCGGTCTGGGCCTTTTGGGGATCATGACCATGTTGGAAAAGAAGCCGATTGCCGAATGGGGCCCATTGTCTTCAACCAGTGTTCATTATATGGTTGAGGCCGAGAAGATCTTCTATCACCAAAGATCACTTAGTCTGGGAGATCCGGATCACACAGAGATCCCGGCCCACCTCTTTTCTAAAGCATACTATAGAGAAAGAGCAAATGGTATTACATCTTATGCCAGACCAAGTTCAGATTTTGCGCAATCCAATGATCAGCCAATAGATGACCAGGAGACAACCCACATTGTCGTAGCGGATTCTATGGGCAACATCGTCAACCTTACCATCACTTTGAATGGCCTTTACGGTTCCAAACTATGCATACCAGGAACGGGATTCTTCCTCAACAACGAAATGGATGACTTTTCAATAAAGCCAGGTGTTGCTAACTCTTTTGGACTCACCGGAAATGAAGCAAACTCAATTGCACCTGGAAAAAGGATGTTATCCAGCATGACCCCAACCATTGTGGAAAAAGATGGTGAACCGATACTGGCCGTTGGAAGCCCAGGAGGATCAACAATTATCACTACGGTTCTTCAGGTCATCATCAATGTCCTGGAATTTGAAATGACCATGAAAGAGGCCGTTGACCAACCCAGATTTCACCACCAATGGCTTCCGGACAGCATTCAAACGGAAAGATCAGCCATTTATACATCAGACTCCCTTGAATTGGTCCGGAGAGGTCATGTATTTAAATTGCGTGACCATTTAGGTAGGGTCAATGCTTTGATGTTTAAGGATGGCTTGATTCTTGGAGGTCCGGACCGCAGATGGGATAACACCGCAATGGGATTTTAAATGAGATCGATATACCTGGCAATACTCTTTTTGGTTTCTACTGTGGCCTTGGCTCAAGAAGGTGATGCCACTTTCAAGCTAAACATTGAAAGCTTTTTACTGATCAAGGGCTCTTCTAATGTCAACAAGTTTGAGTGCAAAATCGATGGCAGCAATATCAATGATACCATTACTGTCAAGTACCAGGCAAATGGAAGCGATCTGAACTTCCACCAATTCCGGATAGATCTGGAAGTGGACCATTTTGATTGCCAGAATTCAATGATCACAAGCGATTTCAAGGAATCCCTTAAGGCCGATGATTACCCTCATATGATCATAGAATTCATTCAACTTAAGTTCCCCCATTCTGATGACCCTTTCAAAAATATTTTCCCGACCGGAATCATTGCCATGGTCACCTTAACCGATAAACATAAGAAATACTACATAGGACTTGAAAAGGAAAGCCTTGAAGGTCCGGATGTGAAACTCACTGGTAATCTGGCAGTTGACATGCGGGATTTCGGTCTTGAACCCCCTACCAAAATGCTTTCTCTGGTAAAGGTGAATCCCTTATTGGATATCAAGTTCTCCTTATCTATGTCAAGGATTTAGCTTCTAAAGAACAGTTAGAAAATTGATTTTTATCAGATTATTGGGTATTGAGCTTGCCCTTCTTTGGGCAAACAAAAAATCCAAGAATATGAAATATTTGCTATCTCGATCAATTTCCTCGCTGCTGTTGCTATTCATCGCAACATCTATTTCCTGGGCTCAATTGCAGCCTGACCTTCAGTTTTTCAGGTACAGGGATCAAAGAGGAGTTAACGTTTATGAAACCTGGAACAAGGATACTATTCCATACGAAGACCTTAAGATCCGTTTAGGAGCAAATTTCTGGCAATCTTTTCAAGCACTAAGCCACGAAAACGTATACGGTACTGACTCCCTTTATGGTTTGGGTTCTGGTTTCAATCTTGCTACTGCCAATCTTAACCTTGATGTCCAATTGGAAGATGGTATCAGGGTCGCTGTGGAGAGTTATATGTCCTCCAGACACCACCCTGAATTCTGGGTCAAGGGGGGATATCTACAGGTTGATAAGATCACCATTTTTGGTGAAGGTTCATTCATTGACTTCTGGACTAAGCACCTCTCATGGAAAGTAGGTCACTTCGAAGTGAACTATGGCGATATGCACTTCCGTAGGTCTGATAACGCAAACGACGTTTACAACCCATTTGTAGAAAACGCTCTTGTAGATGGCTTCGCAACGGAGATCGGAACAGAACTGTACTATTACACGGATCCAGGTCTTTTCTTCATGGCGGGTATTACCAATGGAGAGATCAAGGGTGATATTTCCGATGCTGATCGTGGCCCCTCAATTCTTGCCAAGATCGGTTATGACAAGCAGATCAACGAAGATTTCAGATTCAGGCTGACCGGTAGCTATTATGGAAACAGCAATGCTGCAAGAAGTACCCTTTATAGCGGAGACAGAGCAGGTTCACACTACTATCTTGTTATGGCCGAGCCCGGAGCTAGCGCTACAAGGGACTTTACCTCAGGAAGAGTTGATCCTGTTCATACTAAAGAGATCTCAGCAATTTCTGTAAGTACATTCCTTAAGTTCAAGGGTGCTGAGCTATTCGGTTTCTACGAAACAAGCACTGGAAAAGGATATGCTGATGACGCTCTGGATCTTGATTCACGTGGAATGAATCAGATCTATGTCGACGTACTTTATCGTTTCTTGAAAAGAGAGCAGCTGTATGTAGGCCTTAAGTACAACACCGTTTCCGGAAATCTACTTGACGGAAATGCTAACGACGAGCAATCTGTTCAGAGGATCGCCTTTGCTGCTGGTTGGTATGTTACAAAGAATATTCTTGGAAAAGTTGAATACGTAACCCAGGAGTACAGCGATTACCCTATGGGATCAACCTTAGACCAAGGAAAATTCGATGGAATTATGGTTACAGGTTCTGTGAACTTCTAGCCATACTTTCATGTTGCAATGACCCCGGCCTCTCGGTCGGGGTTTTTTTTGCTCATTTTTTGAAAACCAGCTCTATTTCAACCTCCACTTCCTTCCCAACCTTTATGGTACCCATCATTGCAGTGGGTGGCTTCATATCATACTCTGTCATATCAATCTTTTGGCTCCCTTTGCAGGTGATCGTGGTGGTTCCAACGGTACAGGTAGTATTGAAATCAACCATCTTCTTTTTACCAGCCATTTCCAGATAAGCTTTTCCTTTTAAAATGTAACCAGTTCCGCTCTTCGTAACCGAGCTCACGTTTAAAAAACTTCCTTTGATCATAGGATAAGAGTCGGCCTTAAAAGCATCATAGGTTTTTGAGTCCATGAGGCTTTTCCCACTTTCAATATCTTCCACTTTCATTGAGATGCTCACATTCTTGGCACCCTTTATCTGATCGTCATCCAATTCAAAGCTGGCCTTTCCGGTTAACTTTTCACAAGTGGACTCCCAGTCATGCAATGAAGATGTTCCCTTAATGGTCATTTTTGATTTTTCAGAATCCAAAGCGTTTTGGGCGTTCACGCTAAAGGGAAGGGAAATAATTACTAGTGAAAGAAAAATTTTCATGTGGTATTTAATTTGCGTGTAAATAGAAAGATTTGTCAGATAATCTGAAAAATGGAAAGGAAAAATTTTAATCCCTTGGTCTCTAGTTCAAGATCCCCACTTGGGTTGGAAATTATTTCCGCCCAGGGAGATTTCTTATTTGATGCCAAAGGAAAAAAATTTCTTGATTTCATCTCAGGAATTTCTGTTTCAAATCTTGGGCATAGACATCCAAACATAAACGATGCCATTAAGGATCAGCTTGAAAAGCACAGTTTCGTAATGGTATTCGGGGAGTACCACCAGACTCCACAGGTTGATCTGGCCAAAGCCCTTATCCAAATCACTCCTGCTAATCTTGATGGGGTATACTTCCTAAGTACCGGAAGTGAAGCAAATGAAGCTGCTATAAAACTTGCGAGGCGCTACACAAAAAAGAAGGAAATTATTTCATTTCAGGGGTCCTATCATGGATCCACGATGGGAAGCCTGAGCGCATCCGGAAATGAGAAGAGGAAATCCGCTTTCCGGCCTCTGTTGCCGGGCTTTGCTCAGATCCCATTCAATGACTCACACTGCCTTAAAAGGATCAACAAAGACACTGCTGCGGTTCTTGTAGAGGCCATCCAGGGGGATGCAGGGGTTCGAATTCCATCAGCCGATTTTATGAAGGAATTAAGAGGTCGATGCACCGAGTTTGGTTGCCTGCTGATCATCGATGAGATCCAAACTGGTTTGGGCAGAACAGGAAAGATGTTTGCCTTTGAACATTTCGATATCGAGCCTGATATCATAACTCTGGGAAAGGCTCTTGGAGGTGGAATCCCTCTCAGCGCTATAATTGCCCCACAGAATATCCTGAGCTCATTTCAATCACATCCCGAACTGGGTCACATTTCAACTCATGGCGGAAATCCTTTGGGCTGTAGAGCGGGCATCGCTCAGTTGGAGATCCTCAATGGGGAAGGGTTTCTTAATTCAGTCGATCAAAAAGGTGAATACTTGAGGGCCGAGCTGGAAAAACTCCCATTTAAAGAAGTCCGCTCGAAAGGATTGTTCTTTGCTCTGGAAATGAATTCTGCTGAAGAAGTACAGAAGATGGTTTCGAATTGCCTGGAAAAAGGTTTGATAACCTTTTGGTTCCTTTCGAATCCTCAATCTTTCCGGATCGCCCCGCCATTAAACATTGAAGAAGAAAACCTTAAGTTGGGAATAAAGCTTATTTCAGAAGCAATGCAGGATCTGTAGAATAGATTACTCTATCCCGTACTTTTCAGAGAATTTCCTGGCTAGCTCCTTTTGCTTATTGTTCAGGTCTATGGACCTTCCATCTATAAACGCATGGGTAACATTGTTACCCAACATGTCAAGAGCATCACCTGTAGAAACAAAAAGTGTAGCAGACTTGCCTTCCTCGAGGCTTCCGTAATTTTTTTCAATGCCTGCGATCTTAGCGGCATCATAGGATATGGCGCTGATGGCATCTTCATAGGATAGACCGTAGGCTACAGCAGAACCAGCAACAAAGGGAAGATTTCTCTGGCCGGTGTATCCACGATCATAGCAGATACAGAAATCCACTCCTGCCTTTTTCAACATAGCAGGTTGTTTGAAAATCGCATCCACATCATCTTCATTTCTTGATGGATTGCTATGCATTTTGGAAAGGATCAGCGAAACATTGCTTTCCTTGAGAAAATCAGCAACCACATATGCATTCTTCCCTCCCCTGATGGCGATCTTTTTTATTCCAAATTTTTGTGCGAATTGAACAGCATCTATCATCGCCTTGGGTGAGTCATCAACCCGGATATACAGGGTTTTATCTCCGGAAAAAAGACCTCCCATTGCCTTAAGACTAAGATTCTCCTTTTTGTGACTGCCCTCTTCATAATAAGCTCTTGAGTCGGAGAAAAACTTTTCAAGTTTCTCAAGGTTTTTGAGTTTTCGCTTTTTGGACTCAGCCTTTTGCTTTTCATCCATCCACCAGCCATAAGAATTAATGTCCGGGTAGTTAAGGAAAATTCCATCGCCTTCTTTTACTATGGCATCCTCCCAATTCCACGCATCCAATTGGACAATGCTTGATTGACCACATACCGTTCCGCTTGAAGGAGAGGGTTGAGAAATAAGGACCCCATTAGATCTAACCGTGGGAATAACATCTGAATCTGAATTATAAGCGATGATAGACCTAAGGGAAGAATTGAACTCTCCTACCTCAGAATGGTCTCTGGAAGCCCTTACGGCTCCTATCTCGGTCAAGCCCAAGGTGTTGTCCAGCGCAATAAATCCAGGATAGATATGTGAACCCTGCAGGTCAATCTCAGAGAAATCGGAGGTTTCCGGTTCGAACTTGCCCCCTTCTCCAACATAGATGATCTTCCCGTTCTCAAAGTAGATCTCTCCTTTTTCAAAAACTACTCCCCTGCCATTATGGATTGTAGCATTCTTCAACAAGATCCCCTTGGTTTGGGGTGCAGCAGGTGAAGGAACCTGAGAAAATAAGGATCCGGCACACAGCAGGAAAATCAGTACCAGGCACCTAATCAAAATTCACCTCTTTCAATTATATCCATCAGATCATGTTGGATCTCCATGTAGTCTTTGACCTTCTTGTCAAAAAGGGAATCACTAACCAGATCGTCCTCCTTTGCTTTTTTCAAAAGATCCACAACATTGCTTACCTCGTTGATAGCATTGTTCAAATGAACCTCAATATTGCTCATAAAATGTCTATGGGTCCAGGCATCTGAGATCCTTCTCACAACTTCCCTGCTGGCATGACGAACCTCGTCCACCAGATCCTCAAACTCCTCGTCATCGTAAAGGCCCATGATATCATGAACCTCACCGGCAAGTTTGTGAGCCTTTTTATAGACCATTAATTCGTTAAATGATTTATCGCGCATGAGGTAAAATCACTATTAAAAATCGAAATTTCCGACCGATTCACAATCGATTATTCTTTCCTCTTTCCTCTCAGGCTTCCTTCCCTTCTTTTCACCCGATCCCCCCTTCTTCTTAAGCATTTCCTGAACTAATCTAGTTCTTTCCGCCTGAATTTTTGCTCTGTTTTCAATATCAATTTCTTCGGAGTACATACACCGGCCATCAACATAGGTTTTTTCCGCCCTCGCGTAAATCGAAAGTGGATTATTATTCCACAGGACAAGGTCAGCATCATAACCTTCCTTTACCATGCCCATCCTATCATCCAGGTGCAACAATTTTGCAGGATTCAATGTGATCATCTTCCATGCATTCTCCTCAGATACCCCACCATACTTAACAGCCTTTGCCGCTTCCTGATTCAGGCGTCTTGCCATTTCTGAATCATCGGAGTTAACGGCCACAGTTACACCCACTTTGTCCATAATAGCTGAGTTGTAAGGTATGGCATCCTTTACTTCAAATTTATAGGCCCACCAATCAGAGAAGGTGCTTCCCCCCGCCCCATGTTCTTTCATAATGTCCGCAACCTTATAGCCTTCCAGAATATGGGTAAATGTATTGATCCTGAAACCATATCTCTCTGCAACTTTCATTAACATATTGATCTCTGACTGAACATAGGAATGGCAGGTAATGAAGCGTTTGCTATTCTTTATTTCTAAAATTGCCTCCAGCTCAAGGTCCTTTCTAGGGGCCAAAGCGGTTCTTTTGCTTTTCGAAGAAAGGGAGTTATGGCTCTTCCACTCATTTTCGTATTCACCAGCCCTGGTAAATAGGTCCTCATAGACCTGTTCTACGCCCATCCTGGTCTGAGGGTACCTCACAGTGTTCAGATCGCCCCAATTGGATTGCTTGACGTTCTCGCCAAGAGCAAACTTGATAAAGGGATCTGCATCGTTTATCAATAGACCATTCGCAGAACTTCCCCACCGAAACTTGATGATGGCCGATTGGCCACCCACCGGATTGGCAGAACCATGCAGCAGTTGTGCTGCGGTTACACCCCCTGATAATTGTCTGTACATTGCGATGCTTTCAGGAAAGACAACATCTTCCATTCTTACTTCAGCCGAGCTGTTCTGGCCTCCCTCATTAACGCTGCTTAAGGCGATGTGGGAATGCTCATCAATTATTCCACTTGTGAGGTGCTTTCCTTTTCCATCAATCCTCATCACAGAACCAGGGGCTTCAAGATCCTTCCCAACCTTATAGATCTTTCCATCCTTTACCCATACATCAGCCTCCACTTTACCCTGTTCTGTGTTGGTCCAGACAGTAGCACCGCTAATCAGGAACTCTTCCTGAATAGGCATTGAGGTAAGACCATAGGGGCCAAATGGAAAAGGCAAGTCCTCTGCAGAGGGGATCACAGGTTTCTTCCCTTCCTTGGCTTCCTTTTCCTTCTGATCTATTTCCTTGGTCCAGCTGAGAGTGAAATCACCCCCGCTGCCATCGGGCCCTAGGAAGTTTCCTTTGAAATCCTTTTCAGCTTTCCATCCGCTAAAGCGAAAAAGTCCCTCCTCTTTGAACTCAATGGAAAAGGAAATAGAGTTATCATCGAAGCTTCCTTTGGTGCTGACCTTGGTCGTATCATTTTGGAAGCACTGAACCCCGTTCTTTCCCTTTTCCCCTAGCAAGGTTTTAAGGTCTCTCGATCCATACTTAAGCCGATACTCCCCGGCCATTTCCAGTTCGAGTACTTGCTTCAAAGTCTTTCGCTTACCATTTATCCAATGTTCATTGATAATGGTCTTGCTATCAAAAAGGTCTCCGTTGGAAATGAAAAAGTTTGCCCTACTTCCTTGTTTCAGGTTTCCAATATCCTTTTGATTCAAAAAAGAAGCAGGTGCTGTGGTAAGAGCTTTTAACGCACTGGATCTTGGTAAGCCATATTCAACTGCCTTTCTTAAGGCTGGAAGGAAATCACTTTGTTTTTCCAATCCTTCCAGGGTGAACATGATTGATATCCCTGCCTGATCTAGGTAGAATGCATTCGCAGGGGCAAGCTCCCAATGCATAAGCTCTGTTAGAGAGGTGTTCCTAGCTGTCAGAGGATCATTCAGGTCAAAAGCCTTTGGGTAATCCAAAGGTAGGACGATCCCCTTGCCTGCCCCTTTTAGATCCCTAAGCATCTGGTACTCATTCCCTGATCCCACAAAAAGAAAATCGATCCCGAATTCTTTCCCTACATTGTTTGCTCTATAAATATTATGCTTTCCCTTGGCCCGGAATACCTTTGGTAAGGAACTATTGGTATTGAGGGCTTCAAGAGAAGCATCAAAGTCGAGGTTTTTCTTGTTGGCCTGATACCATTTAGCATCATAGAAGGTCTGCCTTAAAAGAGCTATGCTGCCCAAAAGGGAATTAGGATAATCCTGTTTCGAAGAACCTTTATCCAATGAAAAACCTTCCGCTGCTTCTGGTGTTATAATGCATTCATTACTCGATCCGGGATCCAAGGCCACCAGAGCTGCTGTACCCCTTGCAATACCATCGTTCTGAGAGGTCAATACTATTCCGAAACCAGTCGAGAGGATCTTTTCGCTTCCCTTAGGGTCATTGCCAAAAACTGCAAAGGCCTGTTGGTCTGCCCTGATGGCATCGTTCCAATTATATGGGCCTCTTCTGGTTCCCTCCATTTGGGGTCCTCGGCTTGGCTTTCCCTTTTCCGCCTTTGGCATTCCAAATGAGGAGTAGAGATCAATAAATGAAGGATAAATATGGGCTCCCTCAAACGCTCTTTCTACTGAACCTTTTGGTGCAGCCTTGGCCTGGCCTGAATAGATGATCCTGTCATTCTTTAGGATTAGAGTACCATTCTCGATTGATTGTGATGGAGAAATATGAAGAGTGGCCCCTTGGATTACATATGTGATATTTCTATCGTCTTTCACCCCATTTTTAGGGATATTTTCCTGACCAAAAACCAGGTTGCTCAGAAATAGCAAGAAGAAAACTGAAAAGAAAAAGTGTCTTCCTCCGCTCATTTCACAAAAGCGACTTTACATTTTCAGGAGGTCTTCCGATCACGGCCTTCTGGCCTGCTACCACAATTGGCCTTTCTATTAGCACAGGATTATCCACCATGGCTTTGACCCATTGGTTATCGCTAAGCTCTTTGCCTCTGAAGTTTTCTTTAAAAACAGACTCTCCCTTTCTCAACAGTTCCTCAGCCTCAATTCCCAGTTTTTTAAGAATACTTTTTAATTCATCTTCAGTTGGAGGTGTCTTAAGATATTCGATGATCTCCGGTTCTTTACCGGCATCCTGGATCAAGGCAAGGGTTTCTCTACTTTTCCGGCAACGAGGATTATGATAGATCTTCATTAAGGTTTCTCAACGATGATATTATGATTTGTATAAATACAAATATCTGCAGCAATATTAAGACTTTCCTTAACTATTTGTTCTGAGTTGAGTTTGCTCCCATGTTTCTTTAGAGCCAGGGCAGCGGCCTTAGCATAATTACCACCTGAACCAATGGCAGCAACATCTTCATCAGGCTCGATAACATCACCATTCCCTGAAATGGTAAGTATCTCTTCTTTATTAATAGTGATCATCATTGCTTCCAGTCGTCTGAGATACCTGTCTGTCCGCCAATCTTTTGCCAATTCAATTGCAGCCCTTTTCATATTTCCTGAATAGGACCCAAGCTTTTCCTCAAATCTTTCCATCAGGGTAAAGGCATCAGCAGTAGAGCCTGCAAAGCCAACCACTATGTTCCCGGTGCTGAGTTTTCGGATCTTCCTGACGGTACTTTTGGCAACGGTGTCTCCAAAGGAAGCCTGACCGTCGGCACCAATGGCGATCTGATCATTGTGTTTTACTGCTACAACTGTAGTGGATCTGTGTTTTCCCATAATTAAGCCAGCATCAATACCGGATTTTCAAGGTAATCTTTAAAAGTATTCAGGAAAGCTGCCCCTGTTGCCCCATCAACTACCCGATGGTCACATGACATGGTAACCTTCATGATATGTGTGTTCACCAATTGGCCATCCACAAGTTTGGGGGACTCGGATATTCCACCAATGGCGAGTATGCAGGCATCCGGAGGGTTAATGATGGCGGTAAATTCATCTATACCGAACATCCCAAGGTTTGAGATTGTGAATGTGTTCCCTTCCCAATCCGAGGGTTGAAGTTTCTTTTCCTTGGCCCTGCCTGCCAGATCTTTTACTTCCTCAGAAATGGCAAATAGGTTCTTCTGATCTGCAAACCGGATTACCGGCACCAGCAAGCCTTCGTCAACCGCAACGGCCACGCCAATATGGATATGATCATACCTTCTGATCTTATCCTCAAGCCAAGAAGAATTTACATTCGGATGCTTTCGAAGCGCCATGGCTGCAGCTTTAATGACAAGGTCGTTGAATGAGATCTTTCCTTCTTCTGTGTCGTTTATAGCCTTCCTGGATTCCATAGCTTTATCCATATTGATCGCCATGGTAAGATAGAAGTGTGGGGCAGAGAACTTGGAATCGGCCAATCTCCTGGCAATGGTCTTCCTCATCTGGCTGACAGGCTCGTCAGAATAAGACTCCTGCCCGGTAAGGGTCGGAGAAATGGTCGTGGTTGATCCGGTAGCAACAGGTGCTCCTGTAAAGGATTCTACATCTGACTTTGTTACTCTGCCGTTTGGACCAGAACCTGATATATTGGAGATCTCAAATCCTTTTTCTTTTGCCAATTTTTTGGCCAGAGGAGTGGCAAATACCCTTCCATTGGATTTGGAAGGAGCGGAAACCTCTTTGGGTGCAGGAGCCGGCTGATCTTTTTCCGGCGTTGTTTCTTCTGCCACTTCTGGTTCCGGTTGGGCTTGGGGCTTCGCTGAAAGCAAAGGTTGAAAATCGGTTCCAGCCTCTCCAACGATTGCCACGATCTCATTTACAGTAACAGCTTCACCTGCTTTTGCTGCCTGATACAAAAGAACGCCCTCCTCAAAGGACTCCAGTTCCATGGTGGCCTTATCGGTTTCAACCTCTGCTATGGGGTCTCCGGAGTTTACCTCATCACCGATCTTTTTCAGCCAGGTTGCGATCACCCCTTCCGTCATGGTATCACTCATCAAAGGCATTGAAACGATCTTGGCTGGAATAGACGCTACATCAACCGAAGGGGCGGAAGGCTGCTCTATCGTTTCGACGGGTTCTTCTTTTGGAGCCTCCTGCTTAGGGGCTTCCGGTTCTGAATCAAGGCTGAATTTTTCACCCTTCTCACCGATGACACATATGGCTTGGTTGATCTGGGCGGTCTCACCTGCAGGCACATTAATGGCCAAAACCGTTCCGTCAAAATAGGATTCCAGCTCCATAGTAGCCTTATCGGTTTCCACTTCAGCAAGGACATCCCCTGCTTGCACCTGATCGCCTTCTTTGACCAACCATGAGGCTATTACTCCCTCCTCCATGGTGTCGGTCATTTTGGGCATATTTACAATCTCAGCCATAAATTCAAATTAGTGCGCCAAAATAATCTTAAGGCCTTTGAATTCAAATTGATATATCAATAATTAATTAGATCGACAGGGTTTCCAAATGGAAAGAGCAAAGACCCAAAGAATAACCATCAAAAACCAACAGGAGTTCTTCAAGAAGGCTTTAAGATATGCCGACAAGAAAGGGAAATTCCTTGCAACCAGATCCTTTCAGAAGGATTATCCACTAGGAGGCTTTGAGGATCATCTTTTCATTGGGTCCAGAAAAGAGTTCATCTCCTTTCCTACTGAAGATTTTTTCTCAGAAATCAAGAGAAAGGAAAGCGGTGATTACCTGGTGGGCTACCTCTCCTACGATCTGAAAAATCAGATCGAAGAACTTCAAAGCAATAATCCTGATCACATAAGAGCCCCTGAAGGCGTAATGTTTGTCCCGGAAACCGTGCTGAGCTTTTTCGACGGATCTATAAACCTCCAAAGTCAAATTGACCCTAAGGATGTATTATCAGATATTGAGAATGTGGAAGAGCCTGATCCAGGTTCTGAGATCCCGTCGGTTGAATTTGAAGGGGCATTTGAAAAAGAGGAATATCTGGATACTATTCAAAAAATTAGGGAGCACATACAGATCGGCGACATCTATGAATTGAACCTAAGTCAAAACTTCTCCGCTCAGGTTCCGGGATTTGATTACATCCATGCATTTGAACAATTGGGAAAAACCAACCTTGCCCCTTTTGCAAGCCTTTTTCGATTTGAAGACCTCGTGATGATAGGTTCTTCCCCTGAGCGATTTGCAAAACGACAGGGAATGGATATTTGGTCCCAACCCATGAAAGGGACAAGACCGAGAGGTTCCACTGAAATCCAGGACAAAGAATTAAAAGAGGAATTAAGTCAGTCCGAAAAAGACATTGCCGAAAACATGATGATCATGGACCTGGTCAGAAATGATCTTGCAAAGAGCTGCAAGACAGGTTCTGTTACGGTTGAAGAGATGTTCAAGGTATATCCATTTGAAAAGGTCTTTCAAATGATCACAACGGTCAAAGGCAGCCTTAAGGAAAACATCAGTTCAATTGAAATTCTGAGGAATGCATTTCCCATGGGAAGCATGACCGGAGCTCCCAAGATCAAGGCCATGGAGTTGATCGAAAAATATGAAAACCGAAAAAGGGGACTCTACTCCGGGGCCATGGGTTACATGTTGCCCAATGGGGATTTCGACTTTGCTGTGAACATCCGAAGTCTGGTCCACAAAATCTCTGAAGGCCTTTTATCCTACCATGTAGGTGGCGCTATCACCTGGGACTCAGATCCCGAAGAGGAATACCAGGAATCTTTGTGGAAGGCGGAGCATTTTAAGGAGCTGTTCTCAAATTAATTACTGACAAATTGTCAGTTTTCTCTCATTAGTCTA
>JANQSY010000158.1 GCA_028279065.1 Cytophagales bacterium | reverse complement strand
CAGACTATGTCAAAAAATTCTATTAAAGTGCGGGCCGCACGTGCGGCACGATTATTTTTCCTCATTCAACCAATCAGATAGTAGGATCAACCTGGAGGATACCCTGCTCGCCGGGGCAATTTGTGATCTTCTTTTGGATGACTTTGATCTACACGACGACGCTTGCAAATTGTCCCATTCACTTTTCCTCAGGAACAAGTTTGATTATCTCGGATTTTTAAAGAATGCCTCCCATGTGGAGAGGTTAGGGAAACTGAATGAAGGAGATGACCTGAAATTCTGTGTTAGCGAGGGCCTAACTGAACTGGTTCCAGTAGTTGATGGCGAAAAGATCGTTGCCTAGGGAGTAGCTGGATTTAACTTCTGATCCTGAAGTTTTTTACTTTCTGCGTCCTTCAATGCCCTTTTCATCAATAGCTTTTCTGATAATGTTTCAATCGGTTTGAGGAGCAGCGCAATTACACCTTTAAATGCTAGACCAAGACCAAAATTTCCAGGGCCCAGATAGCTTTCAATCTGAGGTTCAACCAACCCTTCAGATAAAAGAAAAAGTCCAACCGCAACAAAAAGAGCAATCGTGGTTGCCCTTCTTCCAACCTTTGCCTTGGTCAGTTCATCAATGGTGTTTTGAAGCTCAATATTCTTGTCGTTGAGCTTTGCATTTAGGTTATTGAGTTTGTTCTGAAGCCTGTCACTGACCTTGGTGATCAGCTTAGCCTGGTCAAGCAGCTCTTCATAGTAACGAGAGATCTGGTTGATCTCCTCTTTGTATTCTTCCGCCTTCACAGTATCCTTTTCGAGAAAGTTCTGGATATGGTCCAGAATTGCCGATTCCTTCTCGAAAACCCCCTTTTTTCCCATAGTCTATACTATTCCTCTTCCATCATTACGATCTCAAAAGGAACGTCTAAGAGATCACTATAATCTTCACCCGCCTCTTCCATATCTTCATCCTCCTCCTCGTAGTACCAATTGATCACCACATCCATACCGTTTTTATAGAGGCCATTCACCTTCTTGAAAATATCAAGTATGCACTTTGATGAACTCGTGTTGAAGTATTCGAGACGAATATTGAGATTGGTTTTCTTAGTCGGTTTCGTTTCGCCGTATGAGTCCAACCATTCCAGCAGGGGACGATAAAACTCAATTGAATTTTCTGGCGTTGACCTTCCCTTTAAGGATAGAACACAATCCTCCGCATTGAAATCAACATCTGGGGTATGACTTGTGCCGGTTATCTTTAAACTATCCATGTCTGACTAATTAATTCTTTGGAATATTTATTTGGAAACTAAAAAATGAATACATGTCATTGATCTTCTGGAAATTGTACTTCAATTTCTGACCTGACTTTCTGGCTATGTCAATGAAGCCCAATCCTCCTCCACCTTTGTCTGAGAACTTTTCATTGTCAAGTATCCTCTTGTATAACTGACGTAGTTCATCCTTTGTTGTGGAATTGATCTCCTCAAGCCATTTGTTGAGGTTCGACACGTTTTCGTTTTCGATATAATTACCCGTTGCCACATGATAAGCATCATCATCGCTAAAAATGATAAGAATTGCACTTTTCCTCAGGTACTCGTGCTCATCATTCGGATCCAATTGACCCGGGTCTGAGAAATCAATGTGGTGGCAAAGATTTTGAAGGCATTCAACCAGGACATTATAGACCTTCTTCTTGGTCTTTCTGTCGTCCTCTAACTGCTCCAGCCTTCCCTCCATGATCTTAAGGATAGAATCTATAAGATCAAAGGTGACTTCCCCCTTAAAGGTTAGCATGATATTGTTATCATGCATTCTTTGGTACAAAGCGTAAAGGTCAATCATCTCCTTTTTTCAAACTTATTTTCCTTTGCTGCATAGCTAGGATTACAAAATTTAGGGCTACCAAATTTAGTGATGATTTAAACAATTCAAATTTCATCATGGAATTCGGACACCAATTACCAAAATATCATCCAATTGTTCCTGCTCGCTTTCTTCCATCCAGGATTCAATTGTTTCTTCCAGGATCTCCTCCTGCTCTTCCATGGGCTTATCATGGTTTTCCATCAGCATATTCCTGAAACGGCGGTACATAAACTTTTTCCCTTTTGGCCCACCAAACTGGTCAGCATAGCCATCCGAGAAAATATAATACACATCTCCTGACTGGATATCCAACTCATGGTTCATGAATTCTTCATCTCCGGTCTTAAGAATGTGTATTCCAATAGGGAATTTATCTCCCTTTATGATCTCTAGCTTTTTATCCCTTATCCTGTAAAGAGGATTATAGGCACCTGAGAAATCCAATTTCTTATTCTTGAAATCAAAGCTGCACAAAGCCACATCCATTCCATCTTTAGCCGTAGTGCCATCTGTGGTTTGTTTAAGCGCTGACTTAACATTTGCATTGAGGTGGTTAAGGATCTGTCCTGCATTACCAGAAGGTGTTTCGGCAAGGGCAAGGTTTAGATTATTATACCCAACGATAGACATAAATGCCCCAGGAACCCCATGTCCGGTACAATCTACTGCAGATATCAATACCCTGTCATCATGTTTGTCCATCCAATAGAAATCACCACTTACAATGTCTTTGGGCCTATAAAAGATAAATGAATCGGCAAAGTAGTTTTGAAGCTCTTGAGCTGGGGGCAGGATGGATTGCTGTATCCTTTTGGCATAATGGATACTATCCGTCAGCTTA
The DNA here is from genome assembly GCA_028279065.1 of Cytophagales bacterium. Classification (GTDB taxonomy): domain Bacteria; phylum Bacteroidota; class Bacteroidia; order Cytophagales; family CCMP332; genus JANQHS01. The sequence continues at coordinate 354 of JANQSY010000158.1, read as the reverse complement.
TCATAAAGCTCTTCCAGTTTATCGTTTTTGGCTTCGATCTCTGTGGCTTGCTTTTCCAACTCCTCCTTTTGCGCAACGACTTCTTCAGTTCTTTCTTTAACCAACTCTTCCAGGTTCTCTTTGAGTTCATAGAGCTCATCACGCATCTTCAGCAATGCATGGCCAAGTGTGTCCTTATCTGACAGGGGAGTATAAGGAGCATGGAAGTTCCCCATTCCAACCTGGCGTGAAAACTCGATCGTTTCCTTCAAACCATCGACCAATTGGTTCATGGCAACCCCCATTTCACCGATCTCATCTCCAGGGGTTTCAATTTTTTCTTCAGGAAGGATCCCTTTACCTAAGGAATTCAAC
>JANQSY010000145.1 GCA_028279065.1 Cytophagales bacterium | reverse complement strand
TGTATCCTCCAGGTTGATCCTACCCTTCCACCCTGAGCATAAAAGTACGATTCCTGATTCTTCACTTTTTAACATTTTAGCCAATCCAAATATGTTTATGAATCCTCCGATCACCCTCTTTCGGGCGTTTTTTGATCCATGGATTGCCTGAGTACCATTGGTTGTAGTAATGGCTATTCCTTTGCCATTAAGATCTTTTTTCATGTAGTCCAAGGGAGAATTGCCAAGATCAAAATCCTCGATCTTCTCTCCTCCCCTTTCTCCTGCCACAACATATCCCTGCTCCTTCATTTTCCTGCACTCCTCTACTTCCATGAATGGGATTATGTGGTCCGCTCCTTTCATAAATCCTGTGATCATGCAGGTAGTCGCCCTAAGAACATCTATGATAACAACTGTTTTACCCTCTAATTCATGTTGACGGATAAGTTCAGGGCTTAAGCAAGTCTCGATTCCTTGTTTCATAGGGTCGCAGAAACAAAGGGAGGCCTTTTGACCTCTGCCAAGATCAACTTTTCCCTTATCTCAATGTAGATCTTTTCCCCTGCTTTACTGAATTGCTTTTTCATGTACCCGAGGCCAACAGCATTATTTAGGATAGGGCTTTGTGACCCAGAAGTCACTTCTCCGATCTCTTCCTTTTCCGAATTGTAGATCTTGTAACCCTTCCTGGGAATTCCCCTTTCAACCATCACGAAGCCCTGAAGTCTTTTTTCAACGCCTTCTTCTTTTTGTTTCAGGAGGTTCTCAGAATTAATGAAAGGCTCGTTGAATTTGGTGATCCAGCCCAGGCCTGCCTCAAGGGGGCTCGTGGAATCGTCAATATCATTTCCATAAAGACAATAACCCATTTCCAATCGTAAAGTATCTCTTGCCCCTAAACCTACAGGAATGATCCCAAATTCTTCTCCCGCCTCAAATACCACCTCCCAAAGCCTCCTGGCCTTATTTGAGTCGACATATAATTCAAAGCCTCCTGCCCCTGTATATCCCGTTGCAGAAGTAATGACATTATCGATCCCCCCAAGATTCCCTTCCTGAAAGCTATAATACTCCATTTCATCTAGCTGGAAATCGGTCAGTTTCTGAAGGACCTTGGCAGCATTTGGCCCCTGAACCGCCAGCAGGGCAAAGTTATCCGAGTGGTCCGTCAGGGTACAGTTAAATCTATTATGGTCGCGTATCCAATTAAAATCCTTGTCGATGTTGGATGCATTGACCACGAGCAGATATCTCTCATTTGAAAAACAATAAACAAGAAGGTCATCAACGATCCCTCCTTTATCATTCGGGAGGCAGGAATACTGAACTTTTCCCGGGCTGAGTTTTGAAACATCATTCGATGTAACATACTGGACCAATTGGTAGGCCTCAGGTCCCTCGACAAAGAATTCTCCCATATGGGATACGTCAAAAACCCCAACATTTTTCCTTACTTCCAGGTGTTCAGTAATTCCGGAGGAATATCTCACAGGCATGGAAAAACCGGCAAAGTCCACCATTTTTCCTCCAAGGGATTGGTGAATATCATTTAATGGAATGGTCTTTAGGTTGTTTGACATGATATAATCTTCAGAAAAGTGAATACTGATTGGGGAGCAAATTAAACGATTTTCTATGCAGAGGGGTAATTCCTAATTCGAGTATTGCTCTCCTATGCTGGGGCGTTGGGTAGCCTACATTTTTTTCCCATGAATAACCTGGAAAATCCCTGGACCTTTCATTCATTATCATATCCCTGGTCTCCTTGGCCAAAATAGAGGCTGCAGCAATGCATTGATATTTGGAGTCCCCTTTTACTATGCATTCATAGGGATAGTCCTGGAAAGGCTTGAACCGATTTCCATCAACCAGTATCTTTTGATATTCCAAACTGAGCTTTGCAAGTGCCCGATGCATCGCAAGGAATGAAGCATTTAAAATATTGATCTCATCTATTTCCTCCGGACTTGCTTCGGCTACCCCAAATGCCAGGGCCTCATCCTTTATTTGGATAAAAAGTTTCTGTCTGACCTTTTGGGAAAGTTGCTTGGAATCCATTGCATCCTGAACGGGATTCTTAGGATCCAATATTACCGCAGCCGCCACCACAGGTCCGGCTAAGCATCCACGCCCGGCCTCGTCAACTCCGACTTCAATTTTTTTGAGATCCTTTTGAACCGGAAGTATCAAAACCAGTTTCTGAGATCCTCCAAAGAGGAATGATGGGTAAGATCATAACCGCAAGGAACCACGGAGGTAAAATGGTTTTTTATTGCCCATTCATCCGTATCCGGATTATCATCCTGATTTATGAATTTTCCGGTAAGCCAGAAATAAGGGACCCCTTGTGGGTCGATCCTCTGATCAAATTCCTCTTTCCATTTGGCCTCAGCCTGTCGGCACACCTTGATGCCCCTGATCTCCTCTCCGTTGACATGCTTGGGAAAATTCACATTCAGGGCCATCCCATGTGGCATCCCTGTTTCAAGAACTTTCCTGGCAATTAAAGAAATATGCTCAGTGCAATGTTCCATTTCTGCATCGTGATCGTAGTCACAGACCGAATAGCCGATCGCTGGAAGTCCTTCGATCGCTGCTTCGATCGCTGCAGACATTGTCCCCGAATACAGTACGTTGACTGAAGTATTGCTTCCATGGTTCACCCCGCTGACCACCAGGTCCGGAACCCTATCGCTCAGTAGATGATGCTTGGCAAGCTTTATACAGTCGGCAGGTGTTCCTGAGCATTCATAAGCCAAAGCGCCTTCGAAAATATCATTCTCGTAAAGCCTAATGGTCTCCCCAATGGTGATGGCATGGCCCATTCCCGACTGGGGACTGTTTGGCGCAACCACCATGACCTCCCCGAGTTCTTTCATTAATTCAACAAGTCTTCTGATCCCTTTAGAAGTGATCCCATCATCATTGGTGATCAGGATCAGTGGTTTATCAGCCATTGTCTTTATCCTTTTTGTAAAGGGAATTAAAATAACGAACCACCAGTATCAATCCATCTCTGCTACCGTAGGCCACCTTGTTTTCCTTGATGTATTCTTTGATCTCCTCGTCCTTAGATCCCATCACCTGGACCAACTGTTTCTTCTTTTCATTGTACTGAATAATATCCCATTCCTGGCCCTTCTTCTTTGAAGCCTTCATGAAGAAAAAGGAATAATCAACCATTCTTCTTGTGGAGTAAAAGGTGGTATTGGTGAAGTAATCGAATTGGGGCAAGGTCTCGACGTAAACGGATTCCCTTGATAGCAGGCTGAGCTTTCCTCGGACCAGAACTTCAAAAAACAAAAGTGGCTTGTAGCTCGAATAAGGATTGTATCCAAAAACAGCGAAAACCCTTTCCTTGCCCAAAAGCTTATCGTTTATAGTAAACCCATGGGTCTTTTTGGGAGTAAGGGTTACGATTCTGTTGCCGAACTTGAATTGGAGAATATTCTCGCTCAGGTCATACTTCAGTTGGCCTGTCAGGGTATCGCCGGTTCTCAAGATCACTTTTCCTTCATGCCATACATCCTGCGAAAATTCCTGTGAAAAGGAAAAATGGGCTATTAACCCGAAAAGAATTAAAGAGAGCGTTTTTTTAACCATGCCCCTTGAGAATGGTATGGCCCATTTTGTCCCGTTTGGTTTTTAAATAAGCTTCATTGTGAGGGTTTGAACCCGTATCAATGGGAATACTGTCCACAATTTCCAGACCATAACCTATCAAGCCGGCCCTCTTTTTTGGGTTATTGGAGATCAGCTTGATCTTCCTGACCTCTAGATCCCTTAATATTTGAGCTCCGACCCCATAATCCCTTTCATCCATTTTAAATCCAAGTGCCAAATTGGCTTCAACCGTGTCCATCCCTTCCTCCTGAAGTTTATAGGCTTTGAGCTTATTCAATAACCCTATTCCCCTTCCCTCCTGATTCATATAAAGGACAACACCACTTCCATTTTCCTCAACCATCTTCAGAGCTCCATGCAATTGATTCCCGCAATCGCAACGAAGCGAATCAAAAATATCCCCTGTCATGCAGGAGGAATGAACCCGTACGAGGACGGATTCATCTTCTTTCCATGAACCTTTAGTCAGGGCTAAGTGAAGATCACCAGTATTGGTCTGCCGATAGGCGTGGAGCTCAAAACTTCCATATTTTGTCGGAAGCTGAACTGAGATCTCATGTTTTATCAGCGTCTCTTTTTCAAGTCGATATGAAATCAGATCCTTGATGGTGATCAATTTCAGTTCAAACTTGTCTGCAACTTTCCTCAGATCCGGAAGGCGTGCCATGCTGCCATCTTCATTTAGGATCTCAACCAAAACACCTGCAGGTTTGAATCCGGCTAGTCGGGCGAGGTCTATTGCTGCTTCTGTATGTCCTGTTCTTCTCAGTACCCCTCCCACCTTCGCTCTGAGGGGAAATATATGACCAGGCCGGCCCAAGTCTTCGGGCTTTGTCCAATCTTCAACCAATGCTTTCACCGTCTTGGCCCTGTCGCTTGCGGAAATTCCGGTTCCACAACCATGGCCAAGAAGATCTACAGAAACAGTAAATGGAGTTTCATGAAGCGCTGTATTCTTACCAACCATAAGTTCCAGCCCCAACTCTTCGCAGCGTGCCTCAACCAAAGGTGCGCAGATCAATCCCCTCCCATTCTTCGACATGAAGTTTATGATCTCCGGGGTAATGCATTCAGCAGCACAGATGAAGTCTCCTTCGTTCTCCCTGTCCTCATCATCAACCACGATGACAACCTTTCCACTTTTTATGTCTTTGATCGCCTCATCTATGGGATCAATTCTTAATTCCAAATCCTTCTTCTCCATTGCTTGCAAATTTAGGGCACACCATAGTAAACCAATAACAACCGGGGGCTAATCATTGGTTTTCGGTTCATCATTTGTAAAAAAGAAAAATGAAAAAAAGAACCCAATAAAAATGGCTCCCTTTTGGGCTTCAATATAGTTTTCAGTCAAAAAGCAAAACAAAAGGAAGGTCAGAAAAACCGTGAACAAATGGTCATCACGATTCTTAGAGACCTTAAAGCCCACAGCGAACATAAGGGCAAAGAAGAGTAGCCCAACCAAACCATTGGTATTTAGGATCCCAAGGTATTGATTGTGTTCATTGAAATTCCTGCTAAAGGCGAATTCAAATCCCAGCTTCTTCAATTCCATGTTGAATAGTCTATCAGAATCACCTGTTCCTGGTCCAAATACAGGTCTTTTCTTAATTCCTTCCTTGGCTCCAAGCCAAAGCCCTAATCTCATATTGAGACTATTCCATGTCCGATCAAGGTTTTCTGGGTCAGCTGTCCAATCTATCTGTTCCGGTGAATCCATAGACATATCAAGCCTCTCCTGGATCGTCTTTTTGTTTCCCAGGGAAGAAAAAAAGAAATAGAAACCAACAAAGGCCAACAGAGTGACCAGGGCACCTAGTTTGGGTTTCCCCTTGATAAAAAAGAAGATCAGCAAAACAATAGCCCAGGCGGAAAGGACCATTTTCGCCGCTAAAAGAGTGAGGAAAAAACCAAAGTATACTACCCCAAGAGCGAGACCCACATTTTTCCTACTGAAAGTGAGTTTATGCTGAAAGATTTGATCCAATAGTATGAACATTGCAAAGCCCACATAGACAGACAGGTAAACAGCATGGATATAAATTCTGGAAGAAAGGCCATGATAGGAATAAAAAATAAGGTGGAAGTACCTTAATTGATCCAGCTCATAGTTCTTTTTGAGTGACAAAACCAAGGCGATCAAAAGACAAACGGCCAAAGAGAGAACGAACCCAAACAAGACCTTTTTTCTTTCAGCAAAACTGAATCCACCACCAAAAACAAAGAAGAATGGGAAGATCAGCAGTGAAAGTTGTTTTTCAATATAATACCAACCGGGGGCCTGATCTTGTGAATATACCATACCTGCCAGGGCCCAAAGGAATGGAAGAGTTAGTATCCAAAGCTCAGGTTTGAGTAACCTTCTAATCGCCTTGGGGTCAATGGCCAAATATCCCATTGAGCATGCCCCAAACCCCCAAATGATATAACTGGAGAGGTTATGAAACCAGGGAATGGTAAAGGGAAAGCTGACCGCCAGAAGAATGGCAAACCACAACCTTAGTTTCTTCCTGATTTTTTCGATCTGATCCTTTTTCACACCAAGGCCCAATTTAGTCCATCAATTTGGTACACATAATACCTGTTTGGATAACTTTATGGATTCATTAAACTAGAGCCCATTTAACGACAAGAATTGGACAAGATTTCTGTTGTCATCCCTGTTTTTAATAGCGAAGCTATTTTAGATAAGACCGTTGATGCACTCGAATCATTTTTCAATGGGAAGGAATTTGATTATGAGATACTCCTGATCAATGATGGTAGTCCGGATAACAGCTGGGGTATTATTGAAAGGCGGGCTGCATCGAATCCAAAGATCCTTGGCGTTAAGCTGCTTAGGAATTATGGGCAACACTCTGCCGTTCTTTGTGGTATTCGAGAGTCTAATGGTGATTTTGTTGTTACCATGGACGATGATCTTCAAAACCCACCATCGGAGATCTTGCCTTTGTATTCCAAGATCAAGGAAGGTTACGATGTGGTATTTGGTAAATTCCCTGTAAAAAGGCATGGTCCGATCAGAAAACTGGGGACCATTCTGATCAATTATCTGAATAAAAAGATCTTCAATAAGCCGAGTGACCTCACCCTTTCCAATTTCAGGATCTTTACCAACGATGTCGCCGAACGGGTTTGCAGTTACAAAACCAGGTTTCCATACATCCCTGGTTTAGTCCTACTTGCCGGAACAAGCTTTGCCAATACCAGGACCGAGCACCATGCAAGGGAAGTAGGCAAATCAAACTACTCCTTTGGAAAGATCCTGGCCTTAATGTCAAGACTTCTGATCAACTACTCATCGTACCCATTAAAGTTTCTTACCAAGCTCGGATTTGCACTTTCTGCTCTAAGCTTTGGCTATGGTCTCTTTTATCTTATTCGGGCGTTGCTATTTGGTGGCTCAGTACAGGGATGGTCCTCCCTGGTTGTGATCATTTCGTTTCTGAATGGCTATATCATCTTGTTTTTGGGATTGTTAGGCGAGTACATTTCAAGGGTTTTGTTGGAACTCACGATCTCCGAACCCTTTCTTATAAAAGAAAAAACCAATTGAGGAAAAACAACTTCTTCATAATTGGCTGCCAACGCTGCGGAACCACCCTGATTGCCAAATGGCTTGATCAACATGAAGATATCGGATTGAATTCGCCCATTAAACCGGAGCCAAAAGTTTTCATGAAACAGGACATCCAGGATAAAGAGGAGTATTTTGGAATGGTTTTTCCTGATCGTTCAAAGGATCTCATCCTAGGTGAAAAATCAGTGTCCTATATCGAGGATCAAAAAGCACTGGAAAGGGTTCTAAAATTATTTCCTGATGCAAGGCTGTTGATCTTTCTTAGGGAACCTGTGCAAAGGACACTTTCGAATTACTTTTTTACCGTGAACCATGGACTTGAAACACGAAGCCTTGAGGAAGTCTTTGTTCATGGTTCAAAAGAACCTCCCAAGCCGAAAACCCTTTCGGTGAACCCATTTGATTATCTGAAAAGGAGCCTTTATGCCAGGGAGATCCAAAGGGTTTTGGAGGTCTTTCCCTTCGAAAAACTAGAGGTCTTGTTTCTGGAAGAGTTCATCGATCAACCGCTGGCTGTCGGAAGACGACTCCTTGATTTCCTTGGCTCGAAGGATCAACCAAAGCATCTTGACACAGGCAAAATGGAAAACCGATCCATTCGCGATGAGGTTCCAGTCCATATCATTGATCATCTTCGCAGTTATTTTGAAAACCCCAACAAAGACCTGGAAACTCTCCTTGGACGAAAAACTCCCTGGCAAAAAACATGATTACAATGAGCAATGTCTTCCAAAAATTAGTTCAGAAGTTCATGGCACTTTCCGCTTTATGGAAGTTGATCATTGTTGTTCTGATCCTTTCGATTGGGATTGACCTTGCATATTCCTTTGAGATACTTG
>JANQSY010000184.1 GCA_028279065.1 Cytophagales bacterium | reverse complement strand
TCTTTGTCATCCATTATCATTTTCTTCTTCGTCATCCATCATTTGTTTTACCATGGTATTGTTTTCTTTGTCGTTTGGAAATCGGGACAATTAAAACACATACAGCCATTGATGGGCCGGCTGGAACCTTTGCCATCTCGATAAATTCGATTGCAAGAACCGAGACCACCAGGCCGGATACCAGGCTTCCGGTATCCCCCATAAAGACGACCGCGTTGTAAAAATTATAGCGAAGGAATCCGATGATGGCTCCTATCAGACATATAGCCACCATAGAATATGGAGCAAACTCAGCTCCACCAAAGAACTGGATGAACAAACCAAAAGTAGTGGCTACTATCACCAAGATGGTTCCGGCCAACCCATCCAGACCATCGATGAGATTTATGCTGTTTGATATTCCCATTATCACAAGGAATGTGAAAGCATAGCTTGTTCCGATGTCAAGCTCATGGATGCCCAGAACCCCTTGAAAGCTTGTTATCCGAATATCTCCCAGGATCATTACGATCCCGGTTGCTAGGATCTGAACAAAGAACTTTTTAAAGGCCGAAACAGATACAAGGTCATCCTTGATGCCAATAAAGAAAAGGATCACACTTCCTGCCAAGAGGAATTGGACCCCTTGGTTCATCGATCCAAAAATGGTAATGCTGGAAGTAAACCCAGCAAAAATGGCGACCCCACCCAGCCGGGGGGTAAGGGAATGGTGAACGGTTCTTACATTTGGCTCGTCCAGCAGGTTTTTGACATGAGCAACAAATATTATCGAGGGTATTGCAAAAACAGAGATGATAAAAGACCAGGTAAAGGGAAGGACGAAATCAAAAAGGCTGTAGGGTGAGGTTTCCAATAGGCTATGTTTCTCAAAAACAAATTTAGAATTTGAAATCCAATATTGTTGGCAGGATTATACTTCCATATCCCTTTTTGTGAAAGAGCTTGTCACTATTGTGATTTTCATTTCCGGGTGAATAGCAAACAGATCCCCCAAATGGTGGCAGCGCTGACCAAGGAGGCCCAGTTAAAATCTGAAACGCTAAAGTCGGAACGATGGGAAAGCATGTATTTCGGCGGCGGCACACCTTCCATTTTGCCTATTGATTCGGTTTCCTTGATAATGGATGAAATTGAAAAGATCATCCTGCCTACCAGTTTCAGAGAGTTCACATTCGAAATGAATCCTGAACATGTTTCAAGAGATTACTTAAATGGTCTTAAAGACCTGGGCATCAACCGCATCAGTCTGGGGGTCCAAACGTTTTTTGAACCTTCTCTCAAATACATTAACAGGGGCCATGATAGAAAACTAGCTATCGATGCTATTGAACTGATCAAAAGCTATTCCGAATTTGATCTGGGCATAGATCTGATCTTTGGCATCCCGGATATGAAAAAATCCAATCTTCTGAAGGACCTTGAAATCATCAGAAAATTCAATCCGGATCATATATCTGCTTACTCGCTTACGATCGAGGAAAAAACCAAATTTGGTTTGATGGAAAAACAAGGGAAACTGATTCCTGAAGCAGATGAAGTGTACCTGGATCAATTTTTTGAGATCGACAACTTCTTTTCTTCCAATGGATATGATCATTATGAGATCTCAAATTTTGCCTTACCCGGCAAAAGGTCAATTCATAATGCCAATTATTGGTCCGGGTTATCTTACGAAGGTATTGGCCCTTCTGCACATTCCTTTAATCAAAGAGAAAGGAAATGGAACATAGCCAACAATGGGAAATACATTCAAAGCCTTGAACAGGGGATAATTCCAGAAGAAATAGAGGTGTTGTCAACATTAATGAAAGTAAACGAAAGGATAATGACAAGACTAAGGACTAAGACCGGGCTCGATCTTAAACGCTTGAAAACAGAATTTGATGTGGATCTATTGGATCGAAACAAGGCCTACCTCGACCTATTGATCCATGATGAAAAGTGCGTAATAAGTGATGGATTCTTAAAATTAACCCTTTCAGGTTGGTATATTTCGGATGAAATTGTTTCCAAGCTTTTTCTGACCGACTAATCTGAATTTCTTGAAGGACCTTTTCTTACTGGCAAGACCAAAACATTGGATCAAAAACCTTTTCATATTGATCCCTGCTTTTTTTGCCCAGGTTTTTCTGGACTCTGAACTTTTATTAAAACTTTTCTTTGGCTTCCTTTCTTTTTCGATTGTAACCTCCTCGGTCTATACTCTCAACGACCTAAAGGACAAGGATTTTGACAGACAACATCCTGAAAAGAAGGACAGGCCAATCGCTTCAGGGAGAGTAAAAAGCTCAGTTGCTATCATATTTTCTATTTGCCTTGCATTAGCCGGATTTGGAATAGCTTTTTCTCTTAATACAGCTTTTGGATTTATTACTCTCGGGTATTTAGTAATGAATATCATCTATTCTATGGGTTTAAAAAATCAACCCCTAATCGATGTTTTCATTATTGCAGTAGGATTTGAACTGAGAGTATATAGTGGTGGAGTTTTGGCCGAAGTACCAATTTCTCCCTGGCTGTCTTTAATGATCTTCCTATTGGCTCTTTTTCTAGCCTTTGCCAAAAGGAGATCAGACCTGGTCCTATCGGAGAACTCTGGGGTGACACGGAAATCAGTAACTGCATATAATCTGGATTTTTTAAATACGGTTTTGGGCATCCTTGCATCTGTATTGATCCTAGCCTACATTATGTATACCCAAACAACAAGCCTGGTACCCGAAAAAGCCGAATATCAAATCCTAACCAGCGTGTTTGTGATCTTTGGTATCCTTAGGTATTTACAACAAAGCCTTGTTCAAGGAAAAGGAGGACAGCCGGTTCTGATGCTGCTAAGAGATCGCTTTGTTCTTTTTTGTTTATTGGGCTGGCTAGCTCTGAACTACTGGATCCTTTATTAATTCTATGAAGCTATCCAATTGGGGGAATTTTCCGAGGATCGAGGCTGATCTAAAACCCTTTAAATCTGATTGGGAAAAGAACTGGTTTGAAAAAAGCTTCATTTCCAGAGGCTTAGGTCGAAGCTATGGGGATGCTTCCCTTTATTCCAGAGTGCTTTCCATGGTTGACCATTCTGGTGTTATTGACTTTGATGAAAGTGGTACACTTGCGGTTAAGGCTGGGACATCATTAGACGAAATATTAAAATTTATTGTTCCAAAAGGGTTTTTCCTCCCAGTTACACCAGGAACAAAATATGTCACTATTGGTGGGGCAATAGCCGCAGACGTTCATGGAAAAAACCACCATAAAGAAGGTACAATTTCAAATTTCGTTTCGTCTCTAGAGTTGTTTGATGGAAAAGAAATATCTCCCTGCAGCCTCGAACTAAATCCGGAACTTTTCAACTGGACCTGCGGAGGAATGGGTCTTACCGGTGTTATCCAGTCAGTCAAGCTTCGGTTAAAAAAGATCGAAACATCGCTAATTCGGCAAAATGCCATCAAGGCGAAAGACCTGGAATCTTTGCTTTTAGCATTTGATGAAAATCAAGATTGGACCTATTCAGTTGCCTGGCTGGATTCTTTGGCCAAAGGAAAAAGCTTTGGACGAGGGATACTCTACCTGGGTGAACACGCAGAAAAGGATGAAGTAAAAAATGGAAGGGATTCAATAGAAATGAAGAAGAAGTTCTCGTTGAATATTCCTTTCCACCTTCCTGGATTCATCCTTAATCCCATTTCAAATTCTTTGTTTAATAAGGCCTATTTTAATCTAAGCTCAGATAAGGACTTTATTGATCTGGATCCATTCTTTTATCCATTGGATAGGGTTAAAAACTGGAACCGCGCATATGGGAGTAGAGGCTTTGTCCAATACCAATTCGTGATCCCCGAAAACCAGGGGATCAAAGGTGTCGAAAAAGTAATTTTGGATCTACAAAAAAGGGGTTTGTCCTCCTTCCTAACAGTCTTGAAAAAGCTTGGGGAAGGTCGGGGTTTTCTTTCCTTCCCGATAAAGGGATATACTCTGGCTTTGGATTTTCCTGCCAGGAAAAAGATCTTAAAAGATCTTGTTGAAATTGACAGGGTGATCCATGAAATGGGTGGAAGGGTTTATCTTGCCAAGGATGCCAGGCTTGAGTCAAAATATTTGTCAAAAGGATATGAGCGGATCGATGATTTTAAACAGTTCATCCGTGGAAAAAGATTTGAATCTTCGCTTTCAAAACGATTAGGAATAACATGAATAGAGCTCTGGTAATAAGCGCAAATTCCGGATTGGGCAAATGTATCTGCACTGAATTGCTCTCCAAAGGTTACGACCTTGATCTTACAGTTAGGTCCCTGGAAAAAGGAGAGAGTCTAAAAAGCGACCTTGGGGAGGAATTTGATCACAGAGTAGGAATTCACGTCTACGATGTTTTGGACCTGGCTAAGGCAAAGACACTGGTTCAGACCATACAACATCCGGATGCAGTATTCATTTGCACTGGAATAATGGGAGACCATGAAAGGGCAATCGAAAGTGAGGACGAAATGCTTAGGATCCTTGACACCAATTTTAGGGGAATAGCGGTGCTGGTCAATTTATTGGTCCGGAAAATGAAAAGCAAAGGAGGGATCATAGCAGGGGTATCCTCTGTAGCAGGCGAAAGAGGCAGAAAAGGTAATTTCTATTATGGCAGTGCTAAGAAAGCATTGACAACCTTATTTGATGGTTATCGCCATTATTTCTTTGGATCAGAATTGAAGTTTGTGACGGTTATTCCCGGGTATATAAAAACTGAGATGCTCAAGGAAAAAACACCTGGATTTCTCACCTCCTCACCGGAAAAAGCCGCGAAGGCTATTGTTCAAAAGTCAATTACAGGAAAGGGGAAATTCTACGTCGGACCAATTTGGTACTGGGTGATGATGGTTATTAGGAACATCCCGGAAAGGATCCTTCTTCGAATGAATATTTGATTTTGGAAGGGAGAGTACTGTTACTTACCGATCTGGATGGAACCTTGATCAAAGGAGATTCCTTTTTGATCTTCCTTAGGTACTGCTCTGGTAATCCTATTTCTTTTGGCCTGAAATTTTTCCTGAACACCCCCCTACTAATATTTTGGAAGCTGGGACTCATGAGCACTGAAACCGCAAAGGCAAAGCTCCTTTACAAGTTCTTGGGAAAGAAGAAGCAAGGTGAGCTTGAAAAAATTGGTCTGGACTTTTCTTCAAAATTCCTAAGGCCCAGGGTTCGAGGATATATTTTGGAAAGAATCGAGAGAGTCAATTCAAGAGGGGGGATCTCAATAGTTGTTTCAGCTTCGCCTGAATTCTGGGTCAAACCACTTGCTGAATCCTTGAATTCGGTTGGGATCGCAACAAGGCTGGAACTAACCAAGGGTCAATTTCAAGGAAGGATATCAGGAAAAAACTGCAAAGGGGAGGAAAAGGTCAAAAGAATTGAGCAGGAAGTTGACCTGGGTCAATTCGACGAAATTTGGGTTTTTGGGAATAGCTCAGGCGATAAACCCATGCTAAGGCTTGGAACCAAAACCTGGTATAAGGAATTTGCCTAGAGGCTCATCATTTCCTTGAACTTGACCGCCTGCCTCCTAGAGATCTCCAGCCTCTCCCCTCCTTTTAATGTCACCATTAAACCTCCATTGAACCAGCTTTCTATTCCCTCAACCCACTTTAAGTTTATTATGTACTTTCTACTGGCCCTGAAGAACTCTCTTTTGTCCAATTTCTCTTCCAAAGAATTCAGGGATTTATGGATCAAGGGCCTGAATTTGTGAAAATAGACCTTGACATAATTTCCATCCGATTCGAACATCCTGATATCCTTAAGTGCAACAAACCAGCATTTATCCCCATCCTTTAGAAAGACCTGGTCATCACCTGTTAACTCTGCGGAGGCATCCCTTTTCTGAGCTTTTTGATCTTCCAGGTCAATGCTTTCCTTTACCTTGTTTATCGCCTCTTTAAGGCGGTCTGGGTTGACAGGTTTGACAAGATAATCCAGCGCATTGACCTCAAAGGCCTTGATGGCATATTCATCATAGGCAGTAACAAAAACCACCTTTGGAACAAAGGTAAGTTCCTCCAAAAGTGCGAACCCATCCTTTCCCGGCATCTGAATATCCAGAAATACCAGTTCCGGTTTTTGGTCTTCAATGATCTCAATTGCTTCATCGGAGTTCGTAGCCTCCCCGATGATCTCGATACCATCGACAGAGCTCAGCAGGTTCTTCAGTTCCTGTCTGGCCAGCCTTTCATCGTCTACAATTATTGTTTTCATACCAATAGTTTTTGTGGAATTCTTAAAGTGGTTTTTACAGTATTTTTTTCAAGGTTCCTAATGTCCAGAGTGGCCTTGTCCTCGAACAGCAATCCAAGCCTTTTTCTGGAGTTCCTCAGTCCATATCCCTTGCCCTGGAAGGAGTTCAAAGCCGGATTCAAGGACCCAGAATTGAAGATCTCGATCTTGAGATGCCCTTCAGGGTCTATTTTGGAATTGATCCTGATCAATCCCCCGGATTTGAGCTTTGAGATCCCGTGCTTAATCCCATTTTCTACCAGGGTTTGAACCAATAATGGCGGAACCTTAGCCCTGTAAGTATCTTCAGGGCAATCAAGCTCTACCCTAAGCCTTTCTTCATATCTGATCGATTCCAGATCCAGATAATCCTGAACAGTTGAAAGCTCTTCAGAAAAGGGTATTAATTTTTGTTTTCCGGTTTCCAATCCCTTTCTCAGCAATCCGCTTAACTGAGTGATCGCTGTCTTTGCTTTTTTAGGGTCCTCATCGATCAAAGCCCTAACAGAGTTCAGGGAATTGAAGAGGAAGTGGGGATTGAGTTGGCTTTTCAGATGATTGAGTTCGGCTTCGATCTTAAAGGCTTCCCACTTTAAACTTTGCTGATAAGACCTGAAAAAGTGAAAGGAAAAGTAAAAAAGTGACCAGCCCAAGAATAACATACCGTTCGCCAGGATCTGCAAAATGAACCGGGTCAAATCAAATACCTCGGACCAGCCAAGGATTCCTAAACCAAGTGAAACCAAAGATGTAAAGGGGTACATAGCCAAGGCAAACAGGAGGCAGCAGCTGAGCACAATGAAGATCAATTTCCCAATGGGATACTTAAAGAAATCCCTGCGGATAATGATCTCCCGAAAAAGGTGGGTCAAAAAGACAAAAAAGGAGATGTATAGAAAGGCATCAATTATTCCTTCTGTATGGACCGTGCCATTCAGATAGGAAATAATAAATGTGAGGATGACCCAAAAAGCAATCACCCCACCTTGGGTAAGAAAATATGCCGTCCTTTTTTTCACCGTACTTCAAGAAACGCATCAGTAATTAACAAAGAAAAACTACTCCAATACAAACGGAGTTTTTAGAGTTTAATGGGCAAAAAAAATCCCGGGTTTTTATTAAAATTCCCGGGATTCGGTTCAATTTGACCTTCTTTTTTTAATCGATACCATCGATTGATGCTGCTCCTGATTTGTGGATATCCTTTTCCCCCGGACTTCCCTTATACCTTATGGAGGAAGCTCCACTTGCATGGGCATCCAGTTTCTTTGTGACATTCACCCTTGCTGAGGATGCCCCACTGGCATGGACCACACTTTCAGCGGTGATCAGATCATATGCCTTGTACGAGGCGGCACCGCTAAGATCAAGTCGTTGAAAGGAACTTTCACCACTGACAACCATGCTGCCTGCACCGGATACGTCCGCGCTGAATTTCTTGCTCTTTATTTCGATCTCTAGTTTCCCTGCTCCGGACAGTTCACAAATGATATCATCTGAAACCAAAACATCTTCTGAGCTTAAATTACAAGCCCCACTGATATCAATATGGTTGAGACTGGTATAATTGACTGTTACCTTAAGCTTGGTTGAGTTTTGGATATTGATGTCACTTTGAGTCTTGATCTTCAATGTACCTCCCGAAACCTTGGTTTCTACATATTGAAGGATGTTGTCGTCCATTTCAAGGATCACAGAGTTAGATGAAGATTTCTTGAGAACAACGCTGAATGCACCACCTACCCTCAACTCATCAAAATCAGAGATCTCTCTGGTTTCCGTTTTTACATTTCCAGAACCCTTGATCTTTTTTTGGGCAATGCCACATTGAACGAAGAGCAGAAATGCTAGAAATAATGTACTTGTGATGGATTTCATTTTAATTCTTTTTTCCAAAGACCATTATCAAAAAAAAAGGTTGCAAAAAAAAAGCCCCGAAGGGCTTATTTTAATTTTTTCGACCGGCCTAGAAGAAGTTGTAGCTAAATCTAACGGCGATTTCAGTTGCAGGCCTAAGTCTAGTAAATATCTGATCCTGAGCCCCATAATTCTTTTGGATCTGTTCCCTCATATCATCCAGGATATTGGAGATCTTCACACCAAGCGAATAACGTTGGTCCTTTCCGAAATTATACCTTGAGGTGAAATTCAGGCTATTAAAAGGTACAGCATAGACATCGGTACGGTTAGCGAAACCAACATAGACCAAGGTCTCTCCCTGAACATTGTAGAAAAGGTTGGCCTCAAAATTTCCAGTGTTGGATTCATACCCAAGTCCCACGTTGATCAGGTAAGGAGATTGACCAGCCATGGGTCGGGTGTTTTTAACCTCTTCCCCTGCCCTTGCACTTAGGAGCCTTGACCTATATTCAGAATCCGACATTTGTATCTCAGACCTGTTTAAGGTGAAATTTCCAAGGAGGAAAATGTTTCTCAGCTTAGGAACCAAGGGCTCAAGGCTCTGGCGAAATTCCATTTCCACACCAATCACTGTAGCATCCCCTACGTTTCGAGGTTGGAAACTATTTGGGTCCTGAACGAATTGAACCATCTCAATTGGGTTAGAAAAGTCCTTGTAGAATACAGAGAAGGCAAGTGTTTGACCTCTTTTCCAAAATGCCTCCCACCGAAGGTCAAGATTGTGAATGTAAGATGACCTGAGGTTTCCATCCCATAGGGTGGTTTGAGTAGATGGATCCACATCCTCAAAAAGACCTCCAATAAAGGTTCGGCCAGTAATGGGATCAAGGATCTCCGCATATGACAATTCCTTAAAGGATGGCCTAGCTGTCGTCCTGGAGTAGGAAAACCTTAAGTTTTGTTTTGGTGTGACCGCGTAGATCATATTGACCGATGGAAATAGATCGAAATTCTCCAGGACAAGATCATTATCCAATACTATTGACCCGGTTTGGTTTTGCCCGGTATACCGTTGAGCATAGTACTCTCCTCTTAATCCCAAAATTGTTTTTAACCTACTGGACAGGTTAAACTCCTCTGAAACATACAGTCCAAAGTTTTGAATGTTTGCCTGATATTCGTTTGGGTTGGAAGGAATAAAAGCCGGATTGTGCCTTACACCATTGACATTTGAATTGGTGTAAAGGTTTGAGTCCAATAATAATTCATTGGGATCTCCATTAAATTGGGTGTTTCCAACCGCAAACTGGAAGTTCTGGATCTCAAAGTCCCTGTCCTTATAAGTGGCCAAGGCCCCAAACCGAAATTTTGCGTCAGCACCCTTAACAAGGTGGGTTCTGGTAAAATCTACCCTTCCTGAAAGGTTGTATTCAAATAGGTATCTCCAGATCCTTTCAGGAAGCCCGACTTCAGTGGAGACAGGATAGTTCGGAACGTCTGTCCTATACCGCATAAAACGGATATCGGGATCATAGATGGAGGAAATGGTTGGGGCAAATTTCCAATCCACTTTCCATCTAAGGTCTTCACTGTTATGGACTCCCTGGATCAACAGGTTTGATAAACTCCTTTGACCATATTCAAGGTTATATTGATCGGCGGTAAAGTTTGTTCCAACCGCAGTACTTGATACGCTAAAAACACCGGATTTGGTTTCCCCGTTTTGGAGGTGAAGAAAGTTCAGGCGATACTTTGAGAGATTCTTCTTTCTGGAAACACCCAAAAGGGCTCCCCAAAGAACGTCATTATTACCGATATCCCCTTTTTGGAGCAAAAATGGCTGAAGCTCGTATACCTCATTATTCGTTTGATCCTTCACCCAAAGATTGAACTCAGCATCTTTATAGAACCTGGTCTTGTTCCTATAAGTCAAACCAACATTATATCCCACAACAGCTCCACTTTCCTTGGTCACCTGATTTCCTACGGAATAGGAAACTCCAAAATCCATTGGGCTTGTCATTCGGTCGGGTCCCATTGTTTTATTGAATCCCCTGAGGTGACTTTGATATTCCTGATAATCCTGTCCCCCTTCACTTCCAGGAGCACCCTGATCAATCAATGCATCGGGATACTGTGGGATATCGGTTTGCCTGTCAGTAGGTATAGCTCTTGTTCCATCATCAAATCCCAGGAAATCGGTGGATCCACCCTCATATTTCAAATACTGATCGTTGAAGTGCATCGCAGGGTTATACCCCAACGCAAAATCCAATTTCATTTTCTTTTCAAGAGGGAAATCCTGTGTCTCAATATTCACAATCCCGCCAGTAAAGTCTGCAGGAAGGTCAGAAGTAAAGGATTTGGATACCAAAATGTTATCTATAACATTGGTAGGGAAGATGTCCATTTGGATTGTGTTCCTGTCCGGGTCAAGTCCAGGTACATCCATCCCGTTTAGCGTGGTTTTGGTGTAACGATCTCCCAGACCCCTTACATAAACATATTTTCCACCTTCAACGGAGACACCTGTAACCCTCTTCATCACTGCTGCAGCATCCGAATCCCCAGTCTTCCTAATACTGGCAATTGAGATCCCATCCATTACATTCGCCGACTTCCTTTTCATGGTTTGAAGTCCTTCAATGGAATTTCGCAATACCTCAGCGGTGACAACCACCTCTTCCAATTGCTGAATGTCTTCAGCCATAATGATCTCCTCCAGAATAGTTGTTTCTCCGGCCTTTACTTCTACATCGGTTATGGTAACCGTTACGAAAGAGATAAAAGAGGCTTGTACTTTGTAGGTCCCCGGCTCAACGCTTATCTCAAATTTTCCATCAAAATCGCTAACAGTACCATTGGTGGTTCCGGCAATAACGACGGTTACCCCGTACATGGGTTCGCCTGTGGCCTCATCAATTGCTACCCCTCTTATAAATCCATTTTGAGCCAATACCGACGAAAATGCGCCGAGCAGGAGCATTAGAACTATAGATAATTTTTTCATGAGCTGTCCTCTTACCTTTTCAGTAAGATTGAAGGAGTTAATCTTGTGGTGTCTTCCAGGGTCCATAATGTTTTAAGTAAGAAAGCCCGGGGACAAGTCCCCGGGCGATCTTGACTAGGTTTTTCTAAAAACTACCCAGCTCGCCGGCCTGGTCTGCCCAGGTCCATCCAGCAAATTTGGTTTTGTCAGCGCCTACCGTAGGCGAGGTAACTAT
>JANQSY010000124.1 GCA_028279065.1 Cytophagales bacterium | reverse complement strand
AGGGGAGATATAGTGCCACCGGGTCCCTAGCCTATAGAAACGCTGGTGGAAATACCGAGTACTACCTTATTAAACATTCCCTTCAGGTGATATTCTGTCTGGTGGCCATGTGGTTTGCCCACAAGATCGACTACAAGTTCTATAAAAAACTTGCCCTCTTTGGATTATGGCTGTCCATCCCTCTTCTTCTTTATACCTGGCAGTTTGGGGTTAATCTGAACAATGCCTCTCGCTGGATAATGATCCCATTTATCAATCAATCTATCCAACCCTCGGATCTTGCCAAACTGGTACTGATCATTCATCTGGCCAATATGTTGGCTAAGAAACAAAACAGCATCGAAGAGCTAAAGGAAACCTTTCTTCCGATGATCTTGTGGAGTGGAAGTATTTGTGGATTGATCGCATTGACGGATTTTTCATCTGCCGTTCTCCTATTTCTCACCTGCCTGTTGATCATGTTCATTGGAAGGGTGCCATTCAAGTATCTAGCCATGCTGGTTTTGGTTGGCGCCATGGCAGGGATCACTGCATTCTCGTTAGGCCAAAGGGGTGAAACAGTTGTTTCCAGGTTGGAGCAATTCGTTGATCAGGAAGATGTTTCATACCAGAACCAGCAGGCTAACATTGCCATTGCCACGGGAGGACTCTTTGGTAAGGGTCCGGGCAAAAGTGACCAAAGGAATTTCCTTCCACATCCCTATTCGGATTTTATCTACGCCATTATTCTTGAGGAATATGGAATGATAGGAGGGATCATTGTTCTCGCCTTGTTCCTTACCCTTCTCTACCGGGGAATGGTGTCTGCAGCCAATTCCACAAAAGCTTTTGAAGGTCTTTTGTCAACGGGCCTGAGTTTCAGCCTGGTCATACAGGCTCTCGTCAATATGGGTGTTTCGGTGGGCTTGCTGCCTGTCACTGGACTTGCCTTACCGCTGGTCAGCATGGGAGGAACCTCCTTACTTTTCACAGGTCTCACATTAGGGATCATTCTAAGTGTAAGCCAGGGTGATCAAATGAAAGTTTCCAATGCAAATTCATTTAAAAGCCGTGCCTGAGACCGCACCATATCGCTACCTGTTCAGTGCAGGAGGGACTGGTGGACACATCTTTCCAGCCCTTGCTGTTGCTAACAAGATCCGGGAGATACAACCCGATTCCGAATTCCTTTTTATCGGGGCGAAAGGCAAGCTTGAAATGAAAAAGGTGCCTGAGGCCGGTTTTGAAATAAAGGGGTTAAGGATCAGCGGCATTGAGAGGTCCAACCTTCTGAAAAATCTACTATGGCCATTCAAATTGGCTGGAAGCCTGATCTCCGCTCTATCCGTTATCAGGAAGTTCAAGCCCCATGTGGCGGCAGGGTTTGGAGGGTTTGCCTCAGGACCCGCATTATATGCTTCCTCACTTTTGGGTATCCCATGCCTGATCCAGGAGCAGAACAGCTATGCCGGGATCACAAACAGACTCCTTGGAGGAAAGGCTCAGGTGATCTGTACGGCTTACGAAGGGATGGAAAAGTTCTTTCCTGGAGAGAAGATCTTCGTTCTAGGTAATCCGGTCAGACAAGAGATCCTGGACCAAAAAACAAGCAAGGAGGAATCAAAGGATCATTTTAAGATTCCCAGGGAGAAGCCGGCAGTACTTGTTTTTGGAGGTAGCCAGGGTGCTTTAGGGATCAACAAAGGTGTAGAGTCTAACATTGAGAAAATAGGTCAACGAGATTATCAAATGATCTGGCAGACAGGCCAGGCATTTTTCCCTACAGCGAAAAAGGCGGTCGAAAATGCAGGTGCTAACAACATTAAAGTGTTCCCCTTCATCAATGAAATGGATAAAGCCTACGCTGCATCGGATCTGGTTGTTTGTAGATCGGGAGCGATATCCATATCCGAACTAGCCGTTATCGGGAAGCCGGCGCTTTTCGTGCCCCTCCCAACCGCGGCCGAGGATCACCAAACGAAAAATGCTATGGCCCTTGCTGAAAAAGGAGCGGCCAGGGTTATCGAAAATCAGCAGGTATCAGAAAATCTTATGGATGAAATGGACGAACTATTTCGTGGGGAGGGGATGAGGTCATCTATGTCCGAAGCCATGAAATCCTTCGGTAAACCCCTAGCTACCCAATCCATAGCTCAAAAAGTAATTGAACTGGCAGCATGAGCGTGAAAAATATCCATAGCGCCTATTTTATTGGGATCGGGGGTATCGGAATGAGTGCCCTGGCAAGGTATTTCAATTCAAATAATACCGCGGTCGCTGGATATGATCGTGTAAGCACTTCCCTTACCGATGACCTTGAAAAGGAAGGGATTGAGATCCATTTCTCTGACGATCCACAGCTTATTCCAGGTTATCTCTTTGATGTTCCGAGGGAAGAAACTCTTGTGGTCTATACACCTGCAATTCCTCCTGATCATAGGGAAATGAACTTCCTCAAAAAAGAGGGTTTCAATCTGGTTAAGAGGTCTGAGGCACTGGCGAATCTTACTCTGGAAAAGTTTTCCATCGCGGTTGCTGGTACCCATGGGAAAACCACGGTCACCTCAATGATCGCTCATTTATTGATGGATTGTGATACTAATTTCACCGCCTTCATAGGGGGAATACTCAAGGATTATGAGACGAATTACCTGACCTCCAGGCAGGATGGCCCCGAGATCATGGTGGTTGAAGCGGATGAATTCGATCGATCATTTCATCGACTTCAGCCGGATGTTGCGGTGATAACATCGGTAGAGGCTGACCATCTGGATGTATATGAAAATACTGAGGGTTTACGGTCTGCATTCCTGGATTTTGCAGGCAGGATGAGACCCTCTGGTAAACTGTTGGTGCATGAGGATTTCTCCCAAATGTTTTCCGGTGCCACCTCTTATGGTACGAACGGAGATTACCATTATTCTATCAATTCAACAACAGACGACCTTTCGGAATTTGTTCTTTCTACCCCGGCAGGTGAAGAGTTGACCATCAAAGCCCCGATCACCGGAAAACACAATATAGAGAATGCCGTTGCCGGATTGGCCGCATGCCATATCTCTGGCGTGGATGCTCAAAAGTTAAGCAGTGGGCTTGAAGACTATCCCGGTGTAAAAAGAAGGTTTGAGAAGGTCATTGAAACCCCCGACCTGATTTACATCGATGATTATGCCCATCATCCAACTGAATTGAGAGAATCCATTAGCGCAGCCCGGGAAAAGTATAAAGGAAAGGACCTTACAGTGATCTTTCAGCCTCATCTATACTCAAGAACAAGGGATTTTGCGGATGGATTTGCTGAGAGCCTCTCCCTTGCGGACAATATACTTCTCATGGATATATACCCTGCCAGAGAGTTGCCCATTGAAGGGGTGAGCAGCGAGATCATCCTTCAAAAGATCAAAGGAAAGAATGCAAGACTTGTCAACAAGGATGAGATCCCGGAACTGATGGCCGGAAAAAAGGATGCTGTAATTATGACTTTGGGAGCAGGTGATATAGACCGGTTGGTGGAACCAATAAAAAATGCACTGAAAGAGTCATGAAAAAGGCGATCAAAAATATCAGGCAATTTGGTTCCACCAACCGGTCTATATCACCTGCTCCCAAAGTCATAAT
>JANQSY010000123.1 GCA_028279065.1 Cytophagales bacterium | reverse complement strand
ATATGATGCACAGAATCAAAGCTCCATAGAATGGGATTTAAGGAATGCAGAGGGCCAACTTGTAGGTTCAGGGGTTTATTTGATCCATGTGGATGCGGGTGAGCTGGGTGAGAGGGTGATCAAGTTCTTTAACATAACCAGATCCTCTTCGGAAATTAGTTTTTAGTAGTTAATCGCTGGTCTGACACCCAAAACCCAATTAGATATTTTCTGGTAACAAATGGCAAATTCATCCCCTTATATGGGTGAATTTCATGCCGAATGGACTAGTAGCCTTTCTTATGGTTTTCGAAAACCAGGAAAATAAATTATCGGTTTGTGCCCAAAAAGACCGAAAACTACGCTAAAGGGTCCTGCTCAAGATCAAAATCACCTTTCGGAGCCCAAAAAGTCAGAAAATGAAATAATGGATAGCCATTGATCATTTTTTGTCCTTAGCATCTGAAAATATTACTGACATGATACGGACCTTTGTAAAACTCCTACTCCCTTTTTTGTCCTTTCCAGCTCTGGGAGGTCTTCCTGACCTCCCGCCGGGAAATCCCAATCAACAAACTCAAAGATCGACTTTGATTAACTGTAAAAGGAGTCAATCTTCTGCGGTTTTAGATATCAATAATGTGAGAACCATAGTAATGGCAGGGGGAGATATGTGGTGGACTGTACTAGCAGCCGGGAATGCCTTTTATGAAGTTCCCAAGGTAAATGATCCCAATCTCCCCAAAAGGCATAGCATGTTTGCTGGAGGTACCTGGTTAGGCGGGGTAGATAAATCAACTGGAAATCTTCTGGTTTTTGCGAATACCTATAGGCAAACCCATTACAGCTTATGGACAGGTCCGATTGAGGAAGACTCAAGTGGTTTAGTAAGTATCAGTGCAAATGAATGTTCAATCTGGGACAGGCATTTTGAGGTGAAAAGGTCGGAGATTGAAGATTTTATCATTGATTATAATGAAGGGAATATTACCCAGCCCAGCGATGTCCCTCCTTCCATTCTTTATTGGCCCGGAAGAAATAATCCTCATTATCAAAACTTGGTTTCAATGGCCGGAGCCAATATGGATCAGGAATTGGCACCCTTTGTTGAATGTCTGACACCAAATCCCGATGGTATCTATGACCCCATGGATGGGGATTATCCCCAAGTAAATGGAGACCAGGATATCTGGTGGGTAATGAATGATATTGGAAATGTCAAAGAATTTGGAAACGTGGTAGGCGGGCAATACGCAAATCCGACCTATTTACAAGTTGATGTTCAGGCTTTTGCCGTGTCAACCAACGATTGTATCGATGATGCTACTTTTTATAAGTACACTTACCGAAATGAGGGATCCAAGACCATTGCTGATACCTATGTGGGGCATTGGGTGGATCCGGATATTGGTTTTCCAGAAGATGACTTCATTGGAGTCGATGTGGAGCGGGGTTTGGGATATGCCTACAATGGGGATGCTTTTGATGATGATTTTGATCCTGGTAACAACCTTTGGGGAAGTGGCTATGGTAGCAATCCGCCTGCAATTGGCCTCGACTTCATGGTTGGCCCCCTGGCTGATCAGGATAAGGTTGGAGATGGAATTGATAATGATGGAGATGGGCTTATTGATGAGAACGATTCACCTCCCGGATCAGGATTGCTGGTTTTTGAGGGAGACGGAATCGATAATGATAAAGATTGCATTGTTGATGAGATCGACGAGCGTATATCAATGTCAAATTTTGTTTACTACAATAACAGCACAAATCACATAAATGGAAACCCTGGTTCTGGTGAAGATTTCTTCAACTACCTAAGGTCGAAATGGCGTGATGGATCAAACATGACCTATGATCTTGGTGACGGTACCAACCAACAGGCCCCGGCATGTAAATACATGTTTCCTGGGTCTTCCGATTTGAGTGTAGGTTGGGGGCTTGGAGGAAGTTGTTCATTTCCTTTGACCGGTGGGACCAATGTTCCCTGGGAAGAAACCACCTCCGGGAATATCCCAAACGACCGAAGGATGGTTAGCTCTGCTGGTCCTTTCACCATTGAACCCGGTGAAGTATTTGAAGTAGTAGTAGGTGTACCATGGGCTAGAGCCAATTCAGGAGGTCCTCAGGCTTCGGTTGCAAAGCTGAAGGTCTGTGATGATGAGATCCAACAGTTCTTTAATTTTCAGCAGGGAACGCCATGCAATCAATCGGTTCCTTTACTTTCCAATACCGACTTCCTAAACGGTCCCAATGCCCCCGACCTGATGATCAGCGAAAACGATGAGGAACTGGTCCTTAGCTGGGAGCCATCTGAATTCATGGTCTGGGATCAGGGTGTTATGCGGGCCATGAACACCGAGACCTATCAGGAAAGGAGCCTGCGGACCCATACCAACTACAGCTTCCAGGGCTATAAGGTCTACCAGGTATCCGATCCTAACATTGAGACCACCGATCTGGATAACCCTGATCTTGCCCGTCTGATAGCGGTATTTGACAAAAAGGATGAGATCACCAACCTGATCAACTATGAAACCGATTGGGAATTGGGCATCGATAAGCCGGTCCCGGTTTTAAAGGTTGAAGGACAAGACCAGGGGATCTTCAGATCCCTTCGCGTTGGCGAGGATCTTTTTGCTGAAGGGGACAATACGCTTGTAAATCACAAGGCCTATCATTTTCTGATCATGGCCTATGGCTTTAACCCTGAAGAGCA
>JANQSY010000088.1 GCA_028279065.1 Cytophagales bacterium | reverse complement strand
ATCCACCTAGCGATTTCAACCAACTTAGCCATAAATCAGCTGGGATTTTCCATGAAATCTCCCAGGTTTGTTCGTTGAATCATCAATTTTCCTATGGGTTTTCACCATTTTCCCCAGTTACTGTAACTCACATCATTTTCCTAAGTGTTTGTTGGGAATCCACCATGAAGAATCGGATTTGAATGGGATTTCACACGATTTTTTTGGGATTTTGGCCAAGACCGATGTGGTTTTTGGGGCTTGGTACAGGTTTGGGGATGCCGCCATTTTAAGTATAGGCCTGGATAACCAATTCTACACCCTGGGCTTTAGCTATGATTTCAATGCTAGCTCCCTCACCAGGGTCACAGGAGGGCTGGGCGCATACGAGATCACTCTGACACTTCGCCAGGCGAAGGAAAAGAAACGCCGAAGATTTTCTACTCCGAAAATCTAAAATCCCTAATTTGGTTTTATGAAGTTTCTACAAAAGTTGCTGATGCTACTTGCATTAGGGCTTTTCCTATTGCCAGCATCTTATTCCCAGGACTCCCAGGTCAAAAAGCAGTACCTGACCCAAAACGTCAAAATCGCAGATAAGTACCTAAAAATGGGTGAAGGGTACAGCGCCCTGGAATATTACCAAAAGGAAATAGATGAAAACCCTGCAAACTATTATGCGAATTACCAGCTTGCGGAGCTGTATTATGAGCTCTTTGATTACCCCAATGCAGAAAAATATTATGAGGTAGTTGCAAAAAATGCAGCCGATGAGTTTCCCCATTCTTATTTCTGGTATGGGGTGACTACCAAAATGAATGGTCAATTCGAGGAAGCCAAAGGGATCCTTGACCATTTTATCGAAAATTTCCACGGAAATTCTGAAGAAGATCAGATCCTACTGGAAAAGGCAAAACTTGAAGCAGAAGGTTGCCGGATCGCAATGAAGGAACTCCAAAAGAAGGAAAGGGACATCCATTTTGAGAATCTTCCAAGGCCGATCAACACAGGAGCTGATGAATATGCACCTGGTCTGGTCAGGGATTCGGTTTTTACCGTTACCTCAGATAGAAAAGGGGTAAAACAGGATAATAAGGACAGGGAAGCCGAGATCTTTTACTCTGATAACTTCTATGTGAAATTCAACAAAAGAACCCAACGTTGGTCTGTATCCAATACAAGTAAGTTTCTGGAAAAGTCCAATACCTTTAAAAATGATGGACCCGGTTCATTTACGAAAGGAGGCAAGAAATTCTATTATACGGCCTGCCAAGAAGATGATGGGCAATGTGCCATCTTCGTTGCAAAGAAAAGGGGAAAAACCTGGGAGACCGAAAAACTAAACGAAAACATCAATCCCCCAAAGGTTGAGAACAAGCACCCCTTCATTACCCCTAAAGGAGATACTCTCTTTTTTGTTTCGGAAAGGACAGGTGGGCTTGGAAAGCAGGATATCTGGTATTCAACCAAGACCAAGGCGGAAGAGTGGGGTCCCGCGGTAAATATGGGTCCAAGGATCAATACGCCATTTACTGACATATCTCCGTCTTATTATCCAAAAGAGAAAACGTTGTTCTTTGCCTCCGATGGGAGGGAAGGTTTTGGAGGAGTAGATCTATTTATGGCAACAGGTGATGACCTTAGCTTCGTTAAGGACCTTGGAATGCCATTCAATTCCAGCCGGAATGATTTTTATCTTGTTTTGGGGGAGAAGAGGGGGTATTTCTCGTCTGACAGGGAAGGTGGTAAGGGAAAAACAGACCTTTACGGATTTGAGTACCCTTCTCGTAAGCATTTCATCAAGATGGTTGCTAATGAATACCTTGATGATTTTAAGCAATACACTGCTCTTACCAGGATCAGCTACGGAGGATCGGGAGACCATGCTGCCTCAAACGTTACGGTAATGCTGGTTGATGATGAGGGAAAGGTTTTGAAAACGACGAAGACCAATTCAGAGGGATTGGTCCAGTTTGAGGAGATTCCCACAGACAGGAATTACAGGATCGTAGTTGATTCGGATGATCCGAGCCTGCAGGCTGATATGAGGTATTTCATCAATGATATCGAGGTGGTCGATAACCTAAGTCTTGTGTACTTCCAGGACCAGCCCCAGGCCACATTGAAAATGGACCAAAAGGGTTCGGATTATTCCCTTGGGGATTTCAAGGGGTTCGCTCTCCTTGGAAGCATATCCTATGAATCGGGCGGTGCGCCTGCAGGTGGTGTTCCCGTACTTCTTCTCGATGAAGATGGGAATGTCATCAAGAAAGGTCGGACCAACCAAAAGGGATTCATGCGATTCGAAAATCTTGATACCGATAGGAACTACAAGGTGGTCTTGGATCAGAGTGACCCAAATTTCAATCCCGGTCAGGGGTTGGTATTTAACGACCTGGAACTCAAAAGGTATGATAAGGTTGTTGAGAATGTGAAATTCGACAATATCTATTTCGACTTCGGGTCTAAAGACCTAAATCAATATGCAAAAGAGACCCTTGATAAGTTGGGAAGGTATTATGGAGAAAATCCCACCATTCAGGTTGATATCTCTGCGTTCACTGATACAGTTGGCAATGCCGAATTCAACCAGAAGCTTTCCGCGGCAAGAGCGAATTCAGTTCTGGAATATTTAAGATTGAGAAAGGTTGACGAGAGCTCTCTTGTTCTTTATCCTATGGGAGAAGAAACCAATGTCACTGTTGATCTCGGTGTGATCAATATTCCGGGGGTTACCGATCCTGAGGAAAAGGGCTCAGCATATAGCAGAAGGGTTGAGTTCTATATTGTAAAAGCTCCGGAAGAGGAAGAATAAATTTTTTTTGGCTGCAAAATTTTTTCTTTCTTTAGTCCAAAATAGGCTGTTTTCTTCCTCGAAACCATTATGAAAAAGATTCACGCGCTACTGTTTTTTGGGCTTTTTGCCCTTGGTTTTAGTAATCTATATGGGCAAGGAAAAGCGCAGGCAGAGACAGAGGTGGCCGATAAGTATTTTGAGAACGGGGAGTATTACCTGGCCTCGGATTACTACAGTCGCGCTTTAGCAGAAGAACCCAATAATTATTATCTAAACTACAGGCTAGCTGAGTGTTACAGGCTATATTTCGACTACCTGAAAGCCGAAAGACAGTATCTCAAAGCAGGGAAACTCGGCGCCGATAAGGAGTACCCCCTTGTTCGGTTTTGGTATGCGATGATGTTAAAATCAAATGGTCGCTACCAGAGAGCAGTAGGGGAATTCGATAAATTTCTAACAGCATATGAGCCTGAAGTAGCAGAAGACACCATTTTCATTACAGAAGCGAAACTTGAGCAGGCGGGTTGCGAGTTAGCAATGAAAGAGCTCAAAAAACCTCTCAGGGACTACAAGTTTGAACTTCTTCCAGATCCGGTTAACACTGAATTTTCTGAATATGCCCCCGCATTTTATGAAAATGACTCCTCTATAATTCTTGCTTCTTCTAGGGAGGGGACCAAGGGCAATGAGATCGATGTAAGACTTGGAGGTCAATACACAGATATTTTTAGATTTAAAAAGGTTGGTTCCTCTTGGGAACAGTATGATAACAAAGACGATTTTTCAAATATTAATACGGTCAGGAATGATGGCGCTGCTGAATTCACAGATGGGAACACCAAGATCTATTATACCAGTTGTCTGGAAGATGAATACCCTTGTGCTATCTATGTTTCCAGGCTGGAAGACGGAAAATGGAGAGATGGTGAGAGGCTGAATGATAATGTTAATACGGAAGGGTTTGAGACCAAACAACCCACCCTTACCCCCAGTGGTGATACCCTTTTCTTCGTTACAGATAGGCCGGATGGATTTGGAAACAACGATATCTGGTATTCGGTAAAATCCGGTGGAGGAGAGGATTGGGGGCCGGCAAAAAACATGGGACCAAAGGTCAACACCCCGTTCCTCGATATGGCTCCTCAGTACTATGCGTCAGAGAACCTGTTGTTTTTTGTGAGTAATGGTCAAAAAGGCTTTGGGGGCCTTGATATCTTTGAATACTTCATTGGTAAACCCGGTGAAGCACGAAACCTTGGTCTCCCCTTTAATTCAAACAGGGACGATTTTTACTTCCACCTGGGGGATAAGAAGGGTGTTATGGCCAGCAACAGGGAAGGAGGGATAGGAAGTGATGATATCTATTATTTCAATATTGAGAGCCGGGAGATCATCCTTGCGAAGGTCAATAGTGACAGCGTAAATTTCCAGGATGTGTTTAAGGTCCTTGCGACATTGACTTACTCTGAAACCGGTGAGCCGGCTCACGATGTTCCTGTGCTATTGACCGATGAAGTTGGAAACCTGATCAAGAGGGCACAAACAGATGAATACGGCCAGGTCGAGTTTGATGAATTAAGTTCTGATAAGGGATATAAGGTCATGCTTGAAGAGGAAAGGGATGATCTGAATTCCACCGTGTTTTATTCTGGTGCCAATGGAGATATTGACCTTTCAGAGACCCGACATGGAAAGGTACTTGCAGTTGTCCTTCGTGATCAGCTAAAGGAGATCGGAAAGTTTGCCCTTCTTTCAACCATAATGATGGCCGAATCCGGCGAGCCTGCCGTGGATGTGCCTGTACTCTTGGTTGATGATGAGGGTAATATTTTGAAACGGACAACAACAGATCATTTGGGTGCAGTTCGGTTTGAGAATCTGGATTCGGACAGGAATTATAACATTGTGATCGATGAGGATTTCCTTTCCCTGATTTCCGATGTCAAGTATGTTAGTGGAGAGACCAAGTTGATCTGGCAAAAGCCAGAAGAATCCCAGGCAGATGGTGCAACCGTTTTTGAAAACATATACTTTGATTTTAACGATTATAAGATCCGTAGAGAAGCTGAAATGACCTTGGATGAGCTTGCAACCTATCTCAAGGATAATAAGGAAGCTAAGGTGGAGATCTCTGCATATGCGGATGCCATCGGCGGAGAGGACTACAATAAGAAACTTTCACAGAAAAGGGGAGAAGAGATTGAAAAGTACCTCCAAATGAGAGGTGCAAAGTCAAGCTCATTAGTTATTAATGCCATGGGTGAATTGCAGCCTTTGGGAAATAATGACAGCGATGTGGGAAGAAGGTTAAATCGTAGGGCGGAATTCGTGGTGACCGGCGGTCATAGATATGAAACGCTTATGATGACCTACGTGGTAGAATCCCCAAAAAGCCTTGACGAGGTTGCTAAGAGTTTTAACATGCCAAGAGAGGAGCTTATAAGGGTCAATAATCTGGACAAGGACCAGATCGATGCCCTCACGCCTTTGAGGGTCCGCAGAACCGGAGATAACGGACTCATCGCCCCTATTACAATGGCTGCTGCTCAACGCAGTAGTAAGGGAGCAGGGTCAATGCTGAAAATCGAGCAATTGTCATTACCCCCATTAAAGGATGGGCAAGAGTATTATGTCGTAGAGCCTTTAAACACCCTATATGGAATTGCTAAAATGCATGGGATGAAAGTGGATGAACTCAAGGCCGCAAACAATCTCAGCAGCGATAGAATACAGATCGGATGGAGGTTGATCGTAGAACCCAAGGAAGTCAATTATGGTGAGGTCTCCGCTGGGAAATATGTGGTTAAAGAAGGAGACACCATGTTCGATATTGCCAAAAAATATGGCCTTACTGTTTCTGCTCTTAGGCAAATGAATGGCCTTGATAGCAATGTTCTGTTTTCCGGAATGGTTCTGAAGGTAAAGGATTCTTCCAACTAGATTTCAAGGCAGCAACAGCAATTCTAACAATTATCTTTTCTTTGCGGCCTCAATGAAAGCCTGGATCAAGGAAGCGCTTAAATTTTTATTTGGGGCTGGTATTGCCGCTTTTTTCCTTTACATCACTTTAAGGGACCGACCGATCGCGGAGATCATCTCTGATCTTTCTGACGTAAGATGGATTTATGTTTGGCTAGCAGGTCTTTGCCTTTTCCTTAGCCATGTCTTCAGAACTCTAAGGTGGCAGCTTTTGCTTGCAGAAGCAGGCAATAAGGTCAACTTCATCAACACCTTGAATTCTGTGTTGATCTGCTATGGTGTAAATGCACTTACCCCCAGATTGGGAGAAATAGCCAGGTGTTCTACCCTTTACAAAAGCGAAAATGTTCCTGTAGCGAAGTCTCTTGGAACGGTTATTATTGAAAGGGTGGCTGACCTTTTTGTTCTTGGGCTGGGGATCTTCCTGATCCTGATTTTGGAATTTTCAATTCTTAAAGATCTGGTATATAACGTGTTGGCCAGACTCTCCGGAGTCATAGGCTCCACCAAATTATGGTTTGGTGTGGGCCTGTTTCTGCTTTTTGGATTGATTGGTTTCTGGATCTTGAAGAACACCAGTATCAAAGCCAAGAGTGGAAAGGTTGGTCAAAAGGTCTATGACTTTGCTGATGAGCTTTGGAAATCCGCCAAATCTGTAAGGTCTCTGGAACACCCAATTAGATTCACGGTATATACCTTATTCCTATGGGCCTTCCTTGTAGTCCTTACCTACTTCTTTTTTCTTTCCCTGAAAGAAACCGAGAATCTTGGATTCTACTTTTCCTTCGTTGTTTTCTTTATTGGTGGAATGGGCTGGGTTCTTCCCGTTCCTAATGGGATGGGCCCCTTTCATTATGTTGTTTGGCAGTTGTTCCTGGCCTTTGGTCTCTCCGGAGAGGATGGTAAGAACTTTGCTATTGTGGACAACGGAGGAACATTGATCGTCACCTTGCTAATGGGATTACTGGCTTATTTGGCATTCCTTGGTTTATCGGTCCGATCAGGTATTCAGGCAAAAGAATCTACGGAGCAATAGGGTCCGCAAAAACCACCTTTTCTCTTTCCACTTTTACCAATCCGGGTTTAGCCCCTTTGATCTTTCGAACAAACTTCCGCTGAGTCATGATCACAGGACAGTTCATTTCATTTTTCCGTTTGGAAAAGTAAACCGCAAATGAAGCTGCCCGTTGGATCAGATCTCTTTCGGGAGGGGTGTTTCCCGCCCAGGGAATGATCACATGTGATCCGGGTGCATCACGGACATGAAACCAGAGGTCATCCTTTTTTGAAAACCTGCTCAGAAGGAGGTCATTCTTCTCTCCGCTTTTTCCTATTCTGATCTCATGGCCTTTGAAATCCACGGTGCGGTAGGGCTTGGTATCCTTCTCTTTATCCCGGTGTTTTTTCGTTTCGTTTTTCTTTAGCAGTTGGCCCAATTCCTTAAGGTCGGAGGAACTCCTTAGCAATTGAACCGCCTTATTTTTTGCGGAGATGTCCAGGTTCAGTTGTTCAATTCTTCCTTCCAATTGCTTTATCTCGATATGCCGGCTTTTGGATTTTGAATACCATTTTTCTGCTTGCTCTTGGGGAGTAAGGCCGGATCTTATCTTTAAGAGTTCCTTTTTTCCTGAGTAAAAATCCTCAACCATGGCTTCTGAGATGCCTTTTTGGAATAAATGCAAATTGGCCATTAGAAGATCCGCCTTTCTTGAATTATAGTCAACCTCTCCAAGTTTTTCGAGGGCCTGCCTTGTATGAGAAAGTTTCTTTTCCAGGGATTTGATCTCCTTTTCAGCGTTGGCAATGGCTTTTGATCTCGGGACCTCCAGATCATAGTACTTCCAGAGTCGTTTTTCATAAAACTGAAGAAAATCCATGCTTGGCTCAAGGGGGCTGAAATTCTTCAGAGAAAAAGCCGCTAACTCAGGGGGATCGGAATCAGACATGTAAAGCTTTTTTGTTCCTTTCGATTCCTCGTCCATCCTATGTAACGCACTTAATTGTATATCCCATTCCATTGAAAAGAAATCCTGGTCTTCCAGGAACTCGCTTGTCAGTTTGTCAATAAAGGGGTAAGAGGTCCTGAGTTCATTGGGATCTTTGATCATCTTTTCTTTTTCAGAAAAATCTGGTTCTGCGGGGACTAGAGAAAGAGATTGGTTGGAAAGGTCCTTTGCTTTAAATCCTACCATAGGGGTTTCATCCCGAAAGAGGATTATGTTCCCTGGCCTTCCAAATACCCGAAATTCAAGAATTTGGTTCTCTTCAAGGCTCATTTGAAAGATCCGGTCGTAGACCGGCATTCTTAACCAATTGATTCGTGACCCTATACAATCCGAAAAGATGGTTGTAGAGTTCTTTTTTGGAATTGAGTATCTGGACCTTAAGCTGATGATCTCTCTTTGAGGCTCGAGATCGATGATCAAAGCTAAGTCCTCATTCTTTGAAGTTTGAAGCTCAAATAGGATTCCATTCTTTTTGTGGGAGATAACATTATCTATCCTGGAGCCCTGGATTTTCTCATTGAGGTCATTTACGATTACCCTTAGAACGAAAAACGAAAAAGCCATTAAAGATCAATATTAAGCCCATCGTAGGCTAAATGTATGCCCTCTGGGAGTTCTTTGGAAACTGTCTCATGGAATCCCAGGTTATGGCTTATATGGGTCAGGTATGTGGTCTTCGCTCCTATCTTTTGAGAAAGGTCAATGGCCTCATCCAGGGTTAGATGAGAAATATGCTCCTCCCTTTGTAAGGCATTCAATACTAAAACCTTGCTACCAATGATTTTTTGGATTTCCTCTTCAGCAATGGTTTTTGCGTCTGTGATATATGTGAAATCGTCAAACCTGAATCCCCAGACAGGTAATTTGTAATGCATTACCTCAACCGGAACAACGGTTTTGCCTTTGAAGGTAATTGGGTTCAAAGGAACAGGACATAGGTCGATCTTCGGCAATCCGGGATAGTCCTGAACAGAAAATATGTATGAAAAATCTCTTTGGATCTTATCTGCCGTGATCTGTTGGCAAAACAAGGGGATGGATTCTTTTTGCTTAAAGTTGAATGACCTTACCTCATCAAGCCCGGCGATATGGTCCCTATGGGCATGAGTGGTGAAGATCCCATCGACCCTCTGAACCTTAAACTTCAACATTTGACTCCTGAAATCAGGTCCTGTATCTACAATAAGATTGAGGCTGCCCCATTCCAGCAAAATGGAAGTTCGCAGTCGTTTATCCTTTGGATCCTTGCTTTCGCAGACAGGGCAAGAACAGGCAATGACCGGGACACCCTGGGAAGTTCCGGTTCCTAAAAAGGTAACCCTCAAAGCTTTATCTCTGCTTGCAATAATTGCTGATAAAGAGATCGGTTCTTATCGGATAGTTTCTCCTGATCCACCTCGATCTGTCGGATGATCTCCACGAGGTTTGAGATCTTCCTTTCAAGCGGATGAAATTTGTTTATCAATGCCACTTTATCTTCCCTGACCAGGCAATAACCCGATTTGAAATTTCCCTTTTCATACCTGAGGATATATTCGGTCTCAGAAAAAAGATCCTCGAGACGATTCAGGTAGTTTTTTGAATACTTGATCTGCAATTATGTTTGATTTTGAAAGGATTCAAGGATCTTACTCAGTTGATCAAAGTTGATGGGTTTTTCAAGGATCTCAACCACATCATATTCTTTCAGATCCTCCAGCTTCAGGTTTGATTCATTTCCCGAGATCACGATCGCTTTTGAATTCGAGTTTTTTCCTTTTGATGACCTGAGCTGCTTTAAGAATTCCAGCCCATCCATAACCGGCATGAGAAGATCGACCAGCATGATATCAAAATCTATGCTTTTTGTCAGCTTTAACCCCTCGGCACCGTCTTTTGCGGGGAAAACTTCAAAGCCCTGCAGGGTTAAAACCTGCTTGATCAGTTTTTGAACAACCTGACTATCCTCCAATACAAGAATTTTACCTGACATTTTCCTTAAAATGGCTGTTACAAATGAACAAAATTTGTCTTTACTTCTGTTCAATAAATTTCTATAAACCAACCTGAACTAACCATTTTTATGGCAGGAAGATATCTGATATGCGTTTTGGGCCCCACGGCGGTTGGAAAGACAGGATTGGGAATATCTATCGCCAAATCGCTGGAAACAAAGATCATATCTGCTGATTCCCGGCAGTTTTACAAAGGAATGGAGATCGGGACGGCTGCTCCGAGCATTTCTGAACAAAAGGAGATTGAACATTTTTTTGTAGGATTTCGAGATCCTGACGAACATTTAAATGCAGGAGAGTTTGAGGTTCTTGGTCTTAAACAGTTGGAAAAGCTGTTTTCTGAAACAGGCCTGGCGTTAGTTGTCGGGGGCTCAGGATTATTTATTAACGCCATTATCCAAGGTTTTGATGAACTTCCATCGGCGGACGAAAAGATCAGACAGGAATTGGAAATAATTTTCAAGAATAAGGGGATTCGGGCTTTGAATGACATGCTAAGTCAAAAGGACCCTGAGTATTTTGAGATTGTTGATCAGAAGAACCCAAGGAGATTGATACGAGCCCTTGAGGTGATCGGAATTACCGGGGTAAAATACTCTGAGCTCAGGAAAGGGCGCGGTTCAACACCAAGGGATTTCAATGTGATCAAGATCGGGTTAAGGCTTCCCAGCGAAGATTTGGCTAGAAAAATTAACGACAGGGTTGAAAAAATGATCAAAATGGGTCTTGTTGAGGAAGTAGGCTCCTTGATGAAATTCAAAAACGAGAAGGCTTTGAATTCGGTAGGATATTCGGAGATATTTGACCATCTGGATGGGAAAATGAGTCTTGAGGAAGCTATTGATAAAATAAAAACCAATACCCGAAAGTTTGCCAGGCGCCAGATGACATGGTTCAAAAGAGATGCGGAAATCCAATGGTTCCACCCTGATCAGGAGCAGAAGATCTTAAGCGTAATCAAGGAAAGAATTGGAAACTGAATTAGAATGGGTCAGGGTCTTTCCCAGCCTGGAGATAGCTGAGTCCAGCCTTGAACTAAATGTTCCAAGGGCATTGAAGTACAGGGACCATAGGCTTTGTCTGATTAGGAATTCAGATGGGATCCGGGCGTTTTTTGATGAATGTCCTCATAAAAGGGTGCCTTTGTCAAGAGGTTCCTGTCCAACAGGAAAGGAAATTGTATGTTATCTCCATTCGTATATTTATCATCTGGAAACCGGACAAGAAATGGAAGGCAATGGGGGGGAACTTACCTTTTATCCTGTAAAGCATAATGAAGATGGTGTGTTCATAGGCTTTCCCTCACAGTCGACCTGAGAAATATTCGATGAAACTCCGCGACCCTTTCGGAAATGTCTACTTTTTAAAAGGGATATTGGTTTTCCTTTTTGGATTGACCAGTTGGTATGTCTTCACCAGGGTTCAACGATTGAAATTCAAAGGGATCCATCATCTGAAGGAACTGCCTAAGTCCAACGTTCTTTTTGTTTCTAATCACCAAACTTATTTTGCAGATGTAACTGCGATCAACCATGGCTTTCATCTCTCCCGAAAAAGATGGTTTTCCTCTACCAGATCTCCTTTTTATCTGTTTCCTCCCTTCGTTTCCAGCTATTACGTGGCCGCCCGAGAAACAATGAAAAAGGGAGGCTTTCTTCCTTTTCTCTTTTCTCTTGCCGGGGCAATAACCGTAAGGAGGACTTGGAGAGAGAAAGGGGAGGCAGTCAAAAGGACGGTCTTTCCGGAAGATCAGCTGAAGATAGTGAAGGCAATCAAATCCGGTTGGGTAGTGACCTTTCCTCAGGGAACTACAAAACCATTTTCTCCCGCAAGAAAGGGAACGGCCAAGATCATAAGGGAAGCAGAGCCAATTGTTGTGCCGGTGAAAGTGGAAGGATTCAGGAAGGGATTCGAAAAAAAGGGCTTGATGGTCAAGAAACGTCGAACCTCTCTGATTGTTGAATTCAAAGAACCAAGGAATTATGCGGGTTTAGATGATCAAAGCATCCTGCTAGATATCATGGAAGAGATCGGACAGGCCAACGGACTTCACCCTTCATTGTTGGTTGAGAGTTAAGATCCACCCCTGATCCAATTGACCTTTTCCTCTTTGGGGATGCGTTTTGATGGGATCTCTCTGTCGGTTGCCTTTACCCCAATGTAGAAAAACCCCATAAGCCTGTCTTCTGGGCCTAATCCAAAATGCTCCTTAGCCTCGTCGAAATATGTAATTCCTCCTGTTCCCCAATAGCAACCCAAACCATAATTTGAGGCGCTTAGATAAATATTTTGAACCGCACAAGCTACCGAGCTGATCTCCTCGATCTCGGGGATACGCACCTTGGGATCGCGTTTCATGCCTATAGCGATGATGTGCGAGGCCGTCATCGGCTTTTCCAGCAATGACTTGAATTTCTCTTCCTTGAATTCACCTTTTTCTGTGCTGACCTTTTTGTACAATTGGCTTTGAAGTTCAGCTAGTACCTGTCTTCCCTGACCTGTGAAGACTGTAAAGCTCCAGGGCTGGGTGAGTTTATGGGTAGGGGCCCAAATTGCGTTTTCCAGGATCTCATTGATGATGGAATCATCAACCATTTCACCCGTGTAGCTCTTCGGGTAAAAACTCCTTCTGGATCTTATAATGTTATTGAGAATTTCAGGATCATTCATTTTTCAAAAATCTTCATAAATGCTCAGACCACAACAAAAAAGGATTCGTTATTCCCTCGAATCAAATTAATTTCACGGCACTGGAAGAATTCATGCAGTTTCTGAATCCATCTGTTCTCTGGGGGCTTGCGCTCATTTCTATACCCATTCTGATCCACCTGTTTAATTTCCAGAGATTAAAAAGAGTGGCATTCACAAATGTCCGTTGGCTTGAGGAGATCAAGGTCAGTTCCTCAAAGACCAAGAACCTCAAGCATATCCTGATCCTCATTTCCAGGATCTTAGCTCTAACAATGCTTGTTCTGGCTTTTGCCCAACCCATTCTTCCCCCAACAAGAGGAAGACAAGATCCGGGCAATTGGGATAGGGTTTATGTTCTCGACAATTCCTACTCTATGGAAATTGCAGATGGAAATGAAAATGGACTGACTAAAGCCAGGAATAGAATCGAAGAGATCGAAAATAGGACGGACTTCAATGGTCCAAGGTTTTATATCGATTTTGATTTTTACCCTAAGGATGAATACCCCTACGATAACAACTCTTTGCTGGACCGTTTAACCGACCTTGAATTTTCTCTGAAAAAAAGAAATGGGGAAGAGATCTTCGAAAAGTCAGCAAAAGTTTCCGGTGCCAGAAAGGAGATCTGGATACTTTCTGATTTTCAAAGAAATACTTTTGATGATAGGGAGGACTGGCAAATTGATTCCCTCAATGAATATTTTTTGCTTCCCGTTCAATCCCAAGGCCATCTGAACTTTTTTATTGATTCAGTATGGTTGGAACGTCCATTTATTGAAATGGGAAATCCCTTTAAGCTGAATGGAATAGTTAAGGCTTCAGGAGGTTCGGAGGGTTCTGACATTGTTATCAGACTTGTTGTTGGTGGGGAGCAACGGGCCTCCAAAAACATAGTTCTGGAAGGGGAGATGGCTCATGTATTCAGTTTCGAATTGAGTCTTGAGGACCAGAAGGATTTCAAGTGCCTGATAGAACTGGAGGACGCCGGGGTTTCGATTGATAACTCTTTCCGATTTGTTTTAAGTCCCTTGGGCGGTATTCGGATAACTGAATTAGGAAATCGCCCCAATTCCTTCATCCAGGCATTGTTCCAATCCGAACCGGCCTTTGACCACAGGTTTCTTTTATACAACAATCCTGACCTTTCCAGAATAGGTTCCTCTGATCTCTTGATCATTCATGACAACCCCTCATTTGATGGACTACCAGCCAATATTTTAGATGATTACATTTCTTCGGGGGGCCAGGTACTTATCGTTCCTGATCCGGATTCAGCTTCCAATGGAGTTCACAGGTTTTTGGCTAGGCAGGGGTTTGTGATGAATAGGATACAGGGAGAGACCGATCCCATTGGAATTTCTCCCCTCTCGGAAGGAGATCCTTTTTTTGAGGGAGTATTTGAGGAACTGGATAGAAGAATGGACCTTCCTAATGTTGTTCCCAAATGGAAGACAGGAGGGTGGGACAGAGCCATTCTTAAACTAAAAAATGAAGATGCTTTCCTGGCTTATTCGGAAAGAAAAAATGGAAGGATCTATTTGTTTTCCAGCCCCCTGGTTGAAGGTTTTGGGAATTTTGTAAAGCACTCCCTGTTTGTCCCTGTTCTTTTCAGGATCGGTGCTTTTGCTCAAGCAAACTCAAGCCAATCGCTTTTTCATCGCTTTGACAGATCCTTTTTCAGAACCCGGGTCCAAAATGTTGGGCCTAACGACCTGATAACCCTGAAAAATCGGGGTCAAAGCATCATACCGCGCCAGAGGCTATCAGGAAAAGACCTCCTTCTTTCGGTAGAGGATGTAAACATTAAGCCTGGCTTCTACGACCTGGTGTTGGATGATTCTATAGTTGGATCTCTTGCCTTGAATCCTTCATCCAGAGAATCGATCCTCGATTTCATTTCAGCAGAGGAACTAAGGACCGATCTCGAATCCTTTGAAAATGTAACCGTCTTTGATGAGGCAGCAACACTCCGGGCTTCTACCACCTATGCCCGGGAACATGTAGGCAGGTCCCTTTGGAAATATTGCCTTATTTTTGCATTGGTTTTTCTACTAGCTGAGACACTGATTCTTAGATACCTTTAAATGCCATATACCCTAAAGAACGCTCTGATCCTGGACCCCCGTTCGGGACACTTTCAAAAAAGGGCTGATATTTTAATCGATAGGGGAGTCATTCAAAAAATTTCAAAAACAATTAAGGCTTCGGGCCGGGTGATCGATCTACCCAACCTTGGTATCAGTCCCGGATGGATCGATATGAATGTAAGGATCAATGACCCCGGGTTTGAATATAAGGAGACTCTGGACCAAACCATCGATCTGGCTAAGAAGGGAGGATTCACCTCGATCGTGACTTTGCCGGATACCAACCCGTTGATCCAAACCAAGGACCAGATCAATAGCCTGATCCAAAAAGGAAGAAAAAGGAACATTAATATCCACCCGCTTGCAGCATTGACGGAAGATCAAAAGGAAGAAAGATTGAATGACCTTATGGATCTCATGAATTCAGGAGCAGTGGGGTTCTCTGATTCAGATAGTTCCCATGACCCGGAGATTGTTTCCAATGCATTGAGGTATCTTGATGGTTCGAAGGGGTTTCTATTTGCAAAACCCTCTGATCCGAGCTTGAGTAATGGGGCTCAGGTAAATGAGGGCCTGATGAGTACAAAATTGGGATTTAAGGGCTTCAGCCCTGAATCCGAATCATTGAGGTTATCACGAGATCTGGACCTTCTGAGAATGAATGGGGGTCGGATCCACTTCTCGGGCGTTTCAACCGTAGAGGGCTTAAAACTGATCAAGAAGGCAAAATCAGAAGGATTCAATGTAAGCTGTGATGTGCCGGCTTACCTGTTTTTTCTTGATGAATCCAATGTTGAGGGTTATGACACGAGATTTAAACTCGACCCGCCCCTCAAGCCAAAGAAGACAATAGAATCCATGATCCGTTTTATCGTGGATGGCACCATTGATTCTATCAGTTCCTTTCATTCTCCTCAGGATATCGAATCCCGGGATCTCGAATTTGATCTGGCATCATTTGGAGGAAGCTTTTTGGAGACCAGTTTCGCATCCTTCTGGGTAGGAGCTGGTAAAAAAATAGATAAGAAATTGATTCCCGATCTTTTTTCATTGAATGCATCAAAGATCCTAGGAATAGATTTGCCGATTATCGAAAAGGGCAGCGAAGTTAATTTGTCGGTGTTTCAGTTGGGAAGCAAATGGAATTATGAAGGGCAGGAGGGGAGAGAATATACCGACCCCATGGCGGGAAATGCATTCAATTCAAGGGTTTTGGGTACCATTTTGGGAAAAGAAACCTCCCTTAGCTACTGATTTTTGAAGATCCACCCAATTTTCAAGTCAATATTAAAGTACTCGCTTGTAGGATCTGTTGTATACACGCTCCTTCTTTTGGGAACAACGCTCCTGGGTTATAATCCTTTAGGCAGGGAATACAGTCCACTACAGGCTGTTTTTGTTCCTTTTGTGAGTGGGGCTTGTATTGCGCATTTCTACTATAAAGAAAAGGGACGTGTCCGATTGCTTGAACTCGGGATCTTTGGGCTGGGCGTAGCATTTTTTTCTTCCCTTTTGTACTCAGTGGTATTCTATTTTTTTCTTGGCCTGAACCCAGGTCTGGTGAAAGATTATATCACGGAGGCTAACGACTTCTTGGAAGAGAACAAGGAAGTATACATTAGATTTTCGGGTGAAGAAGAGTATGAGATAGCAAAATCAAATTTGGGAAAAACCTCAAATGGGACCATCCTGATCGATGATCTTCTGAAGAAGCTCCTGATAGGTTTTCCATTCACCATTTTGTTTCTCCTTTTATTTTTTGCAATGCCCAATTACTTTCGTAAAAAAAACGACCATGGAAAAGAATGAATCTATAAAAAAAATGATCCAGGATGGATCCATCCTTGGTGTGATCGGGGTGATCATTGGATTGATCACCTACATTATTGATGTTGAGTTAAACGCCAATTTGTTTTATGGACTGGGATTAATTGCTTTTACCCTAGTACTTGTTTTTGTGTTTGCGTTCAGAAACAGGGCTGCGCAAGGAGGATACATTGAATTCAATAAGGCATTCCTGCATTCGTTTGGACTTTTGGCAGTTGCAGGCCTAATTGGAACTGTTTTTAACCTAATTCTTTTTTCTGTGATAGATCCAGACTCCGTCCAGGTAATTGCTGATGCGGCAGTGGAGAATACTGAAAAGTGGTTACCTACTGATCAGATGTCTGATGATGACATCGATAAAACTTTAGCCGACGTAGAAACGGACACTATAGGCCGGTTTACTGCTTGGGGAATGGTAAAGCAATACCTGATTGGCTTGATAATATATGCTGTTCTTTCCTTGATCGTTGGAGCTGTAGTTAAGAAAAAAGAACAGCAAAGAGAGATCTAATGTCGAACCCGGATATTTCCATAGTTGTACCTCTTTTTAACGAAGAGGAAAGTCTTCCTGAGCTGATCCAATGGAATCAAAGGGTCCTAAAGGAAAATGGATTCAGCTATGAAATAATCCTTGTGGATGATGGAAGTGATGATGATTCATGGAAGGTGATCCAATCACAAGCTTCAATTGATCCCTCTGTTAAGGGTATTAGGTTTAGGCGGAATTATGGCAAATCAGCTGCCCTAAATGAAGGGTTCAAGAAGTGTAGGGGAAGGGTTGTGATCACTATGGACGCGGATATGCAGGACAGTCCCGATGAGATACCGGAACTCTACAATATGATCGTCAATGACAACTTTGATATGGTATCAGGTTGGAAAAAAAAGAGGTACGATCCTATCACTAAAACCATACCTACAAGGCTCTTCAATAAGGTCGCCAGAGGATTTTCAGGGATTAAACTGCATGATTTCAACTGCGGTTTAAAAGCTTACCGGAATGAGGTGGTCAAATCCGTTGAGGTTTATGGAGAAATGCATAGGTATATTCCTTTCTTGGCCAAATGGAAGGGTTTTAAGAAAATTGGAGAAAAGGTCGTGGAGCATCGAGCCAGAAAGTTCGGGCAGACGAAATTTGGGATTGAAAGGTTTGTATATGGGTTCCTGGACCTGTTGTCCATCTCCTTTATTACCAAATTCAAAAAAAGGCCCATGCACTTTTTTGGGACACTCGGAAGCCTTTCCTTCCTTGTCGGATTTGTGATAAGTCTTACTATCATTTTCCATAAGATCTGGGGAATCTCCCAGGGACTAAAGGTGCGGGATGTTGTTGATCAACCCCTTTTCTATATAGCGCTGGTCGGGATCATCGTTGGGGTTCAACTTTTCCTGGCCGGTTATCTGGCCGAGCTGATAAACCTGGACTCAAATAACAAGAGTGACTACCAGAT
The DNA here is from genome assembly GCA_028279065.1 of Cytophagales bacterium. Taxonomy (GTDB): domain Bacteria; phylum Bacteroidota; class Bacteroidia; order Cytophagales; family CCMP332; genus JANQHS01. The sequence goes on along the minus strand of JANQSY010000088.1, from coordinate 54,557 downwards.
TGGAGAGGAGCTGGGCTTTTAAGCAGGCTTGGTACAGAAGTATATGACCTCCTCAGAAGGAAGGGCATACCTTTGGATGGCTTTCTCTCCTAGATCCCTGGCATACTTTATTTCTTTTACTTCGAATCCTGCGGCTCTTAACTTTCCCGAATAATCAAGTCCAAAGAGCCTAACATGATCCCTTTGCCAATAGAGCCTTTCCCTCTCTGCCGGATCCGTGATATTGGGGTCTTCTTCTGTTTTTGGATTTGAATAGTCTATTGGGACCTGCATGATCGCAAAGCCTCCTGGTTTTAAAACCCTTTGGATCTCGGTCATGCATTTATGGTCATCCTTAACATGTTCTAAAACATGATTGGCCATGACCACGTCAAATTCGTTCTCAGAAAATGGGATATCATGAAGATCCATTTTTACGTCTGCCAACGGAGAGACGATATCAGCCGTGATGTACTCCAGATTCTTTGCATTTCTGAATGGCTTGAGAAAACATTGCTCAGGTGCTACATGCAAGAATCTTTTATCAGAGGTGAAGAAGTCGGTTTCCTTTTTTAGGTAAAGCCACAACAACCTATGCCTTTCAAGGGAAAGGCTACCTGGACAAAGGGCGTTGTCTCTTGGGTGCAGCCTTCCGTAGGGTAGGAATTTCCTGTAAGTCCGATTGATAATTGGACACTCCACATTGTTTCCTGCATAAAAGATTCCCACCATCTTCAAACCCAGAGGACTGATCCTCTGAAGAAATGGCCTTGGAAGGAACCGAATAAGCAGACTAATGATCTTCTTCATCGAGACAAAAAATGAGCCGCAAAAGTAAACGGATTTGCTTACTCATTGGCTAAAGGTTTTTTTTGAATTACTCAATGCGCACAAAAGTCCTCCCCTTACTCATTCTTTGTCTTGTTTCTTTCGGCCTTCAAGCCCAGCGGTCTGGACTTGATCAAGAATCCGATTCCCTTGAAAATGAAAGGCGGGAGCGCTACATAAAATGGAAGGCAAAACGGGATTCTATCCGGAAGGTTGAGATCAGGGAAGCCCTGAATGTTGAAGATCTTCTTGTGGTAGAGTACCTGAACCTTAGTGGCGGAGGGTATGACAAGGTTCCTGAGGAAATAAAACAGTTCAAAAACCTTAAACGGCTTTCCATTTCTGAAAATGGGATCAATCATCTTCCTGGGTGGCTATTTAAAAAACTGAACCTCCAATACCTCAATATTTCTGAAAACAGTCCTAAGGGGAAGAGGTTCAAGTTTCCAAAAAATCATTCCGTTCAGGAGATAATCCTCAATAATTCAAATCATTCCTCTTTCCCTCGTGGATTAAGGAGGTTAAAAGGGTTAAGATCATTCTCCTTTAATGGAAATCCAGTAAAGGAAAAGAAGATAAAAGGGAAGGCACTTATAAATGTTAGGAAACTTTCGATGATGCAAGACACCTTTCCGGAAGGTTATTCTTTTCTTTTTAAGGCTACACACCTCCACTCATTGAACCTTGCAAAATCTGATATTAAGACCTTTCCCTCACAGATATTGGCCATGGACAGCTTAAAGGAATTGGTTTTAGCTGAAAATAGAATTAACAAGCTTCCCAAGGAATTGATAGGCCTTCAGACCCTGGAACGTCTCATCATGTACAAGAATGGATTGGAGGAATATCCAAGGGAGTTATATGGGTTTCCCCAACTCGTTGAGTTGGATATCTATTATAACAAGATCAAATACCTGCCGGATGGAATTGAAGAATTGAGGAATCTTCAAAAGGTGTATTTTTCATTCAATGAGCTCTATGAGCTCCCATCTGGCTTGATGGATTGCAAGGACCTGAGATACGTATACGCCCATCACAATCACTTAACATCGATCCCAAAAGGGATCTCAAATCTTGACAGCCTTAAGATCCTGGACCTGAATCATAATAATATTCAGTTCTTTTCCTCTGAGTTATGCCGGTTGACCAAATTGGAAGAATTGGATCTCTCCTTCAACTCAATTGAGGACCTTGATGGTTGTCTTCTTGGATTGCCCTCTCTGGACAGGATCTTTCTTCAGGAAAACAGCTTTGATATTGAATCCCCAGAGTTTTCGGAGGTAATAAGAGTCCTTGACGGTCTTGCTAGGAAAGGGGTTTTTGTACAGCCCCAGCTAAGATTTAGTGAGGAAGAGTGATCTTCTACTCAGGTAGTTCAATGTCATCAACAAATGGAAGCAGTGCATCGTCGGAAGAAAAGGACTCTAGCTTGACGATCTTGGCAGTGGTTCGGGACAGCCATAGCTGGACATAAAAATCTCCAAGCGAGTACAGATATAGGTTATAACCAGCTTCTCTCTTCCAGTATAGGTAAGAACCGTTTTTCAAAAGGATGTCAATCTTCTGCTCCCTTTTTTTGGCGTCGAACTCGGTTTTACTAGGAATTTCCAATTTAAATCACTTTCCGGGCCTCCTTTGAAGCCAGTGAAATGGGATATGAATCCCGATCTCAATATTATCGGAAGTCAAAAGTTAATCAGTATTTTCTTTGCGGCCCAAGTAATAAAAAGAATTTTTCTTTTGGATAATGCCATGAAAACTCTGAACCTATAGAGGAGGAAAGTGCGATTTTAATCAATCCTTCTAACAGAATTCTTCCATTACCCAATTTTCCATGGTCATTGAGAAGAACTATCCACCTGCTTAGATCATCAAAATGCCTGGTTGACCCCAAAATACACTCCTGATCCTCCCTGGTCATTGATACCTATGTCCAACCTCACCAATGTGGGAGTGGATTTCAAGACTTTGAATCTCAGACCGCCTCCATAGGAGAACCTTGGTGATTCCAAGTATTTGGAGGGTTCAGGAGCCACATCTCCCAGTGCAAAAAATGCTGCCCATTGAAATCTGGGAAGAAATTGATGCCTGAGTTCCGTCTGAAGGACCATCATATTATTGTCTATATATCTGCCGCGGAAGTAGCCCCTCATTCTATCACCACCTCCCAGCCAAGCCATAGTCTGAAAAGGTACTTCTCCAAAGGAGTTCTCAAGGTACACCTGTCCAGCGAAAACGAATTTTTCTCCAATCGGCCAGAATTTTCTGAAATCCACAAAGAATTTTGAATATCCATATGTAGCTCCCATGGCCCTGCTGGAAAAACCTCCCTTGAATTGGACCAGTTGACCGCTTCTTGGGTTGAATTGATCGCTTCTATCATCGAAATTGAATATGACCGATAGACCGGAGATCAGGGCCCCATCTGACCCTGGGATAGTATCTGCTGCCAATTGCCCGTCTTCCTCTTCCTCTAGCATTATATCCTGCTCATAGTTATACTCAAAGCCAAAGTTGAAATCTGGGGGGAGTCGTTTCAGAAATGCAGCATTGATGATCACCGTTCTCATATTGTAGGCCTCCGCCATATCCTCGGTGGTATTTGGCCCTATGCCCCAGAAGGTATTTGGAAAGACCTTGTATTTAAAGAGGGCATCAAAAAAGTAATCACCCTTAAGAAAATATAGTTGGGGTCGAACATCCAGCAGGAATTGGTTCTTGGTGGTGTAAACCGCGGTGGCTAGGATGTTGGACACCCTCTCGTTATAAATATTCTTCTTCTTGAAAAAGAAGATCTGCGTTCCAGCACCAATGCCAACATCCGTTTCTGGGGTATAGAAAATTACCGGAATACCCAGCAACTGCACATCCTTTTGTTTGCCTAAAGTGTCCGTCTTAAAGTACTCCTGAGAATCGTTCTGGGCCCAAGCTCCATGAACGATGAGGAAAGAAAACAAGAGTAGAAGTTGAACTATTATCTTAACCATCAAAATGCGAACTCAGGAATAATGATCAGAAATCCAAAACCAAAAAATGACCTGAGGGCCTGTATATTTTCGCTTGTCCTGGTATCATTGGTAAGGTTGTTTATTTCAGTATTAAACCTCAAATAATCATATCGTATTGAAACATCAAGTCCTACATTTTTTGTTAAGAAATGGGTGTATCCGATCCCTGCCATTGCCCCGGGCCCTTTCCCGAAAAGTTGAATGATCTCGGTGGTACCCGAATTTTGAACCTCATTGGTTTCGGCTATCTGCCCATAAAGCAGGCCACCAAGCAGGAATAGCGAACCCTTCTCACTCTTTCCTATATAGTACCGAACAAAAGGCCCAATGGAAAACCTTTCGGTGATAATATTGGATACTCTCCTTGATTCTGATCTTGATGCATTTGCGAAAAGCCCTAATGCCACCTTTGGAAATAAGAAATGGCCTGATGAAACCTCAAATATGTATTCGTTGGAAAGGTTTACCGTTCCGCCTGATGAACTGTTGAAGGCGTTGAGATTGATGGAGGAAAGATTTCCGCTCATCGCGGCAAGCCAATTCCCCTTTTTATAGGGTAGGTCAAGACTGTCTTTGTCTTGCGCCTTGATTGAGCTAAAAAAAAAGCAAACAGTAAGAAGAGACAGGATAGGGATGGATATTCGTTTCATGATTTCCGGATAATTCATTCCGAAAATAATGCTTTGAAAGCCAATGAAAATGCCTTTTGGTCTATTCCTTATTGGAATTTTGGTAATCCTGCCTTTTGTGTTTCCACCTTTTATGGGACCAGAGCCAATCCGATGGGGAATCCCTGATCATTTCTTCAAGATTGTTCACATAGTTCCTGGTTATCTCACCTTCGGTATATGGTGTTTCAGGGTCCCAGAGTTGGATGAACCTCAAACTGTAGTAACCTCTTTTCAGATTTTTTACCCTTAAAAACACAGGATTCATTTTGAACATCTTGGAAAGTTGTTCCTGACCACTGAACCAGGCGGTCTCTTGATCGAAGAATGGGATCCATTGAATATCTGAACCCGACTTAGGAGGGATCTGATCTCCAACATTGGCGATGGCTCTTTTGGCTTTGATCGTTCTGGCATAAACCAATCCTGAAGCCTTCATCTCAATGGGCCTTGCACCAAATCTTGAACGTATATCGTAGATCAATTGGTTAAATCCCTTATTTGACAATTCCATATAGATTGGATCTATTGGTGTCTTTAGATTCACAGATCCAGAAAGCATAGCCCATTCCCAATTGAACTGGTGACAAGCACAAACAAGGGAATTATGCCCCCTTTGATGGGGCTCAATAAATACCTCAGGATTCTCAAAGACCACCCTTCTCTTTATTTCTTCTTCTGAAATGCTAATCGCTTTTATGGATTCGGCGATGAATTCCCCCAGTCTTCGGTAAAAGGTCTTTTCGATCTTCTTAAGTTCAGATTGAGATTTTTGAGGAAAACACCTTTTCAGGTTTGCTTGTACAACCTTCCTTCGGTATCCAATTAGGTAATATCCAAGGATATAAATTAAATCACCTAAAAAATAAAGAAAGCTGAGAGGCAGATATGAAAGCCAGCGGATTAAGAACATTTTGGTCCTGAATGGGTCAGGAAGCTAGCATTTTTTTTGGAGTGATTCCGAATTTCTTTTTGAAGGCTTCAATGAAATGACTTGGATTTGAATATCCAACCAATAATGAGATCTCCCCAACTTTATGCTTTTTTTCCAGGATCAGGAATCTGGCATTTTCCATTCTTTGTTCAACCAAGAAATGGTGAATTGTGGTACCGAACAACTCTTTAAATCCAACCTTAAGTTTAAACTCATTCGTGCCCACTCGCCTGGCCAGATCTCTTATTCTATTTGGTTGATTATACTCTTTCTGTAGGATTGCCTTAACCTGCTCGATTTTCCTTACTTCCTCCTCATCGACCAGGAATGGACAATGCTCAATTGAAGGCTTCTTCTTTTGCAGATCCAATAACATAAGAGAGAAGAACTCCATGATCTTGGATTCTCGGTAAAGGATCCCACAGGCACCCAAAATTTTGCATTCAAATAGATCAAAAAGGGCATTACGCATTTTGGCATTCATTACCAGTGGTGTATCCGGTAATCTGAACCTTTGCATTTCTTTCTGATCAGAAGAATAAGAAGCTCCGATAATCTGGTGGAGGAGGTCCAGCTTGATCAACAATACCCTGGCCCCCGGGCTGATCCTGCTAATTCTCCAATCTGCCCTTGGAAAAGCAAGGATTTGGTATTCAGGCGGAGCCATGGAGATCTCCTCCTTAGAATAGGATGTGGTTAAGGCAATTTCGGATGAATTGGACGAAACCAAAGCCATAAAATTCTTTGGTACCTGAATCCCTTCACTCTTGTTATCAACATCAGAAAAGAGTGACCAGCCCAATTGCTCCATCACCAACCCATATGACAGCGATGATCCCGCTGAAACAATCTTGTCTAAATGGATGTCTTCTCCAAGCATAACCGAAGCAAAACTTCTTTACCAATTGCAAAAATACAAAGGCAGGTATTTTTTATACAGAAAGAGGTAATTAAATGTTTGTTACAAAAATATTTTTGTAATGTGAGGTCCGTCTTAGCCTGTCCAATATTTTTTGGCCTGTTTATTTTTTCTAACTACTGCATCTCTGGGGTTTCAGATGGAATTGTTGCGATAGATCAGGAAAACCGCAAACCAGTAGCCTATGCCTCTGTATTGTTAAAGGAGATTAATGGCAAGGGGGAATTGTCCGGATTCTTGGATCAAAATGGATGGATCTCAACGGAAAACATGAAGTATCCATTGCAGGTCAAGATCATTCATGTGAATCACCTGGCTTTCTCCGGAACAGTCTCTTCTCCGGATACTCTGATTTTAGATTTAAAGAATGAGATCCTTGAAGAGGTTGTAGTAACCGGTCAATATGAACCGGAGCCCTTAAGGAATTCCTTGATCAGGGTCCAGACCATTGAGCCAAGAGGATTGGAGAACAGGGGTGCAGCAACCTTGAGCCAGGCTTTGCAGTATCAGTTGAACTACACATTGGAACCAGATCCAGCTACAGGAGCGGTTGGGATCAGCATTCAAGGGCTAGATAGTAGACAAGTGAAAATCTTATTGGATGGAGTTCCGATTTCCGGAAGGACTGGAAACTCAATTGATCTTTCACAGATCAATATTTCAGCTGTCGAGAGAATTGAAGTGGTTGAAGGTCCACTGGCAGTGCAATATGGAACGGATGCAATGGCTGGGGTCATCAATATAATTTCAAAAACCTCTCAGAAAAAGAAGCCTTATGCCAGGGTGGATATTCTGGAAGAATCAGTTGGCTCGGACTATGGAGCGGAAGAGGGAATCCACCAGCAGGGAGTCCTGTTTGGAATGGGGGTTGGGAAGGATTTCTACGGTCAGTTGGAATTTACACATAGGTTCTTCGGTGGTTATCAGGGCGGGATAGAAGGAAGAGCCAAACTTTTTGATCCAAAGGAAAACATCTATGGAAACCTTAAGCTCGGATTCAGGCCAAAAAGAATGAAAATTGAGTATCGCCTTGATTTCTTTGACGAACTGATCGACAGCAAGGCAAACCCCTCGGGGTTAATTGAACCGATTGCCCTTGATGAGCAATACCATACAAGAAGATTCATAAACCAACTTAACGGATACAATTCCTTATCCAATACCCAAAAAATTGATTGGGTTGCCTCCTACACAGTTTATTCCAGAATAAAAACTCAATATGCCCATAATCTAGCAACAGGGGAAAAACCTTTGGTAGAAAGCGAAGGAGCTCAAGATACTGCTGATATTCAAGCCTTCCTGTTTAGAGGGATCTATACAACAAACCCGATGGAGGGTAAGTTATCCTTCCAATTGGGGGTAGATCTGAACACCGAGAAAGCAAGAGGAGGAAGGATTGAGGGGGCTGATTGGCAGAGTCTTGGTGACTATGCTGGCTTTGGTACCATGCAGATCAAAGCGTCAAGTCGCTTCTCAATGCGCTTTGGCCTTCGGTATTCGTATCACACAAATTATAATGCCCCGCTTTTACCCTCAGCGCACGTAAAGTATGCACTGTCTCCGAAACTTGATTTTCGTTTATCCTATGCAAGAGGTTTTAGAGCGCCAACTTTAAAGGAACTTTATTTTGATTTCTTTGATTCCAATCACAGTATCAGCGGGAATGAATCGTTACAACCGGAATATTCACATCATCTTGATTTTGGTTTCAACCATAGGTTAGAGTTTGGTAAAGGATACATCCTGAATTCAGATCTGAATTTCTTCTATAATGATCAGAATAACCAAATAACTTTTGGACAGGATGCGCTGGACCCAACGATTACCACTTATATCAATGCAGATATTTACCGGACCCTTGGATTTTCCCTAAGAGAATCACTTGGCATAAACAAGTTTGAGATTGGAGCCGGAATTGGGGTTACCGGCCGTTACAATGAGTTTTCTGATAGCCTGAAATTGGATCAATACCTTTTCAGTCCTGAGATTAATACCAGTGTTGCCTATACGCCGGGATTCTGGGGATTGTCTTTTTCTCTATTCTATAAATACACAGGTAAAGTGCCTCAATATCTTATTTCTGAGGATGACAATGGAAATCAAGATGTGGTTCTTGGGGAAAGGGATCCTTTTCAGTGGATGGATCTAAGTGTTACCAAAAATTTTAAAAAGTACCTGACCCTTATTCTAGGAGTCAAAAACCTGACGAATGTTACCAATGTGAACCAAACTATCTCAGGTGGTGGTACTCATGGAGGAGGGGGGCAATACCCGATCGGGTATGGAAGGTCCTTCTTTGTTAGACTAGTATTTAAAACTCAAAATTTCAACTAGATGAAAACCTTGGTGTTCCCCAATATTCTTTTAATGGTTTGCTCTTTGACCTTTGTTTCTTGCATAGGTGATGATGAAGGTGGTTTCCAAACTGTCCCCGCTTTCAAGGGGGGCTTATTGGATGCAAACGTTGGAGGAGAAAAACAACCGAATCAGGTCTATATTGACCTTAGTACAAATACCAGCACCGCGATCTTAAGATCGACTTGGGATCTGGGGTTTTACAGTGGTCAAGAGTTTAGAGTCATAATAAACAGTTCTGTGGCCATGATGGCCTATCGCCTGGACAAGAATGAAATTGATAAGGTTGGCCATGCCGATACCTTAGGATTGGGAGATCAACTGTCTCTTGAAGCGGTATTTGGAGCATTGTTCGGACCTCCAGTGCCATGGCTTTCCGAGGCGAGTACCTGGATTGATAATCCATCGCGTGATTTGGATCTTACAGCTATTGATGAGGTAATGGAACAGGATTCTGACAACATGGTATATATCATCAATCGAGGAAATGATGAGGAGAACAACTCAAGGGGATGGAAAAAGATCCAGATTAAAAGGAATGGAAACGGTTATGACCTCCTTTATGGAGACATTGGGGATACGCAGCATTCGACACTGACCATCCAAAAGGACCCGGATTATAACTTTTCATTCTTTCACTTCAGTAATGGTTTGGTTGATGTGGAACCAAAGGCGGCAGAATGGGATCTGGCCTTTACCACCTGGACAGAGCTGACAGAATTAAATGGTGATGATATCCCTTACTTCTTCAAAGATTATGTGATCATTAATCAGAAAGGAGTGTCTGTCGCCAAAGTGCCTGTTAATGACGAAACAAAGACTTTGGAGGAATTCAATGAATTCTCAGGGGAGGATGTGGCTGACTTGAACTTTAGCGATTCAGTCAATTTCATTGGTGACAGTTGGAGGACCATAGCCACTCCCACTCCAGGAAGTGTGACCAGCGTTAGAAATGATAGGTTTTTTGTTCTTAGAGATTCACAGAATAACACCTACAAACTGATTTTTACAGCCATGCTGAGCGATCAAGGGGAAAGAGGTTTCCCTCAAATTTTGTTTGACCTTTTATGATAATGTTGGTTCAAATCTAGGATCCTGAAGAGGCCCGAAAGGGCCTTTTTTTATTCTCCCTTGCCCAATACGTATATTTAAAGGTGAGAAAACACCAAACGAATGGCAGAAAACCTTAGCAGACTATCCGGAAGGAAGGGCTTAGCGGAGAACCTATTTGAAAAGCTGGTAGAATCCGGAAAGGAAAAAGGAGCACCCGATCAGGAAGAATTACGGTCCCTTGCTGAAGAATATCTGATGGGTGAGGCCAACACCTATGGTACAGCATCTTTCTATGATTTCCTGAAAAACCAAAACCTTGGTAAGAAAGCCTATGTCTGCAATGGTAGCGCCTGTTTGCTTGCTGGAACACAGGAGAAGGTCAAAGAAGCTTTGGAAGAAAGGTTTCCTAAGGAAGAAGTAGGACATATGTGCTGCTTGGGAAGGTGCCATGAAAACAGTGCATTCCATGTTGATGGCAATAATTATTCAGGCCAGGCCCTTGAGAACCTGGATAAGATCATATCCGAGAGTCCCGATGGAAAGGAAGAGTATTTTGTTGGAAACAATATGGATGAACCCCTCCTCACCGCTCCAATGAGCGATATTAAGGTCTTTTATTCCGCATTTGATCGTGTCCTGGAAAGGGGAGATGAAGAAGTACTAAAAGAACTCAAAGCCTCCCATCTAAGGGGTCGAGGTGGCGCGGGCTTTCCAATGGGAATGAAGCTCCAGTTCTGCAGGGACAATGAATCAGACCAGAAATTTATCGTATGCAATGCCGATGAAGGTGATCCGGGGGCCTATTCTGATCGCTATGTTTTGGAAGAGAGGCCACACTATCTGCTGTTTGGGATGATGGTGGCTGGTTTTATAGTTGGAGCTACCAGGGGCGTGGTATATATCCGCGGAGAATATCCTGAATCAGTGGAAGCGGTAAAACTTGCAGTGGAAGAATTGGAGAGCCTTGGTTATCATGGAGAGAACATTAAGGGCTCAGGATTTGATTTTCGTTTCAAGGTCCTTGAGGGTGCAGGTGCCTACATCTGTGGAGAGGAGACAGCACTGTTGTCCTCAATTGAAGGTCAGCGTCCGGAAGTGAGGGTTAGGCCTCCTTTTCCGGCACAGGAAGGATTGTTCATGAAACCAACGGTAGTTAATAATGTTGAAACCCTGGCGATGGTTCCCCATGTATTAAGAATGGGAGGGGAGGAATTTGCAAAAATTGGAAGAGGAAAATCCACGGGCTCTAAGCTGGTTTGCCTGGACGGTCATTTCAATAGACCCGGGCTCTATGAGGTGGTCATGGGCACCCCTTTGGAGGAGGTTTTATTCGAAATGGGCGGAGGATTCAGAGTTCCTGTAAAGGCCATACATGTCGGAGGGCCCCTGGGTGGAATCGTGCCAGCCCAGAAATTCAGTGAACTAAGCCTTGATTTTGAGAGTTTTGCTGAAAAGGGATTTCTTTTGGGACATGCTTCGGTTTTGGCAATTCCCGAATCATATCCAATGATCAAGTACATGGAGCACCTTTTTGAGTTTACGTCGGATGAAAGTTGCGGAAAGTGCTTTCCATGTAGCATAGGTTCAACACGGGGGATGGAGATGCTGCAGAAATCCCAGGATGGAAATGGATACAAGGTCGATGTTGATCTTATGAATGACCTTTTGGAGACTATGGAGATCGGCTCTCTTTGTGCCTTGGGAGGAGGACTGCCTTTGGGAATAAAGAATGCGATGGAGTATTTTAAAGATGAATTACAACCGTTTTTTCAATCATAGGCCATGAAAAAAGGAAAAGATATTCAGGCTGCTACCAGCCAACAAGTAGTAGAAAGCCCTTCCAAATCCAGAGTAGACGTTCAGGATGAAAATCTGAAGGTCGCCTATATCGATGGAATCCCATATCCTATCAAGGAGGGTGAGACTGTTCTTGGATTCATAAAAAGAAATCTTGGAGAGGATAATGTTCCGACCCTTTGCGATGCGCCAAATCTAAAGCCCTTTGGCTCCTGTAGGGTTTGTTCCGTGGACATGGCGATGAAACAGGGCGGGCCCGTAAAGGCGGTGGCTTCCTGTCATACTCCGATCGATCCGGGAGCATACATCTACCCTGCCTCGGACAGGATCAAAAGATTGAGGAAAAATATCATTGAATTGGTTCTTACTGACTATCCGGAAGAGAAATTCAATGAAGCAGATGCCAATTGGAACGAATTGGTAAAGGTTGCAGACATGGTTGGAGTTGGGTATTCCGACCTTAGGTACCCTGAAGGGAAGAACCATTTCGATAGGCAAGTCGATGATTCTCACCCATATATGAGATCTGACCTTTCTACTTGTATCAATTGCTATCGCTGTGTAAGGGCCTGTGAAGAAGTTCAGGGAGAAATGGTATTGACCATGGCCGGTAGAGGATTCGATGCTGTCATTCAAAAGGGAATGGGTGACGAATTCAATAAATCGGATTGTGTTAGTTGCGGGGCCTGTGCCCAGGCATGTCCTACAGGGGCTATCACAGATATTTATGAATCCAAGAAAAATGCGGAAAAGGATGCCGTGAGGACCGTATGCACATATTGTGGTGTAGGTTGCAACCTGAATGTTACCGTAAAGGACAGGGAAGTGCAAAGTATCCTGGCACCCTTTGATGCTGAGGTCAACCAGGGTCATACCTGCTTGAAGGGAAGGTATGCTTTTAAGTTTTATAACCATCCGGATAGAATCACGAGTCCCTTGGTGAAAAGGAATGGAGAATTTGAAGAGGTGAGCTGGGATGAAGCCTATGATCTTATTGCCGATAAGCTTACAACAATTCGGGAATCAAACGGACCTGATGCCATAGCGGGCATTTCTTCTGCTAGGTGTACCAATGAGGAGAACTACCTGATGCAAAAGTTCATCAGGGCGGTGATCGGGACGAACAATATTGATTGCTGTGCAAGGGTTTGCCATTCACCTACCGCTCTGGGAATGCAAAGGACCTTCGGAACGGGAGCGGCCACAAACTCTATTGAAGATCTGAAATACACGGATTGCCTTCTGGTAATTGGTGCAAATCCAACCGAGGCACACCCGGTTACAGGTGCCAAGATCAAGCAGACCGCGATCCGAGGCGCAAAAATGATCGTTATTGACCCCAGGGAAACGCATTTGGCCAGGTACGCCGATCTTCACCTGCAACTCCGGCCAGGTACCAACGTAGCTGTCCTGAATATGATCATGCATTACATTGTGAAAGAGGGGTTGGAGAATGAAGAGTTTATCAGGTCAAGGTGTGAGGATTATGAGGGCTTCAAGGAAAACCTATTGCAGTTGGACGTGGATGAAATGGAGAGGGTATCGGGAGTTCCAAGGGAGCAAGCAAGAGAAGCCGCCTTCATTTATGCAAAGGCCCCAAATGCGATGTCCTTCCATGGATTGGGAGTCACAGAGCATTTTCAGGGAACCTTCACCGTGATGCAGATCGCTGACCTGGCAATGTTGACGGGAAATATCGGCCGAAAAGGGGTGGGAGTAAATCCTCTTAGAGGCCAGAATAACGTACAGGGTGCAGCTGACATGGGCGCTCAGCCCCATCAAGGTGCTGGTTATTTGGATGTTACGGATCCTGAGGTGCATAGGAAATATGAGGAATTCTACGGGTCCAAACTTCCTCTTAATATAGGTTTAAAGATCCCTCAAATGTTTGACGCGGCTATCAGAGGTGACTTGAAAGCTCTTTGGTTGATGGGTGAGGATGTGGTTCAAACGGATCCAAATACCAGCAAGGTTAAAAAGGCTTTGTCCAGCCTCGACCTACTGGTAGTTCAGGAGTTATTTATGACCGAAACAGCAAAATTGGCAGATGTGGTTTTGCCTGGTGCATCGTTTCTCGAGAAGAGTGGAACTTTTACTAATGGAGAAAGAAGGATCCAGAGGGTGAACAAGGTGGTGGAACCATTGGAAGGAACCAAATCTGACGGGCAGATCGTAGTTGACATCATGAATCGAATGGGATATAAACAGCCGGATTATGATCCAGCTACCGTATTGGAGGAGGTATCCGAGATCGTTCCATTCTTTAAGGGAGTCAAATGGGATGAACTGGGAGAAAATGGGAAGCAATGGCCTGTAAAGGAAGATGGATCCGACTCAGAGATCATTCACATTGATTCATTCAAAAGGGGAAAGGGTAAATTCTTTTTTAAGGAATTTGAAGAAACCGCGGAGATCCTTGATCACAAGGACAAATTCCCATACATATTGACAACCAACAGAGAATTGGCCCACTATAATTGTGGAACAATGACGCGAAGGACCCCAAATGTGGATATCCTGACCGAGGATACCATAATGATCAATCCCAGTGATGCGGAAGAAAAAGGGGTGAAGAATGGGGAAATGGTTTGTGTAATATCCGATAGAGGAAAGGTGGATATCAAGGCCAGGGTCACTGATGAAGTAAAACCAGGAGTCCTAAGTACCACATTTCACTTCCCTGAAATAATGGTCAATCTTTTGACATCAGATGTTCATGATTCCGAGGCCATGTGTCCGGAATACAAGGTTGTTTCAGTGGATTTCAGAAGGTCAAAGGGTAAATTCAAGAATCCCTGATCCCTTAGAAGGAAAAGGAGAGATCGACGAAAATATTCCTTCCAGGCCTTGGGATCCCTCCCCAATCGATATGTTCACGGTATAAGTTGTCAAAGATGTTCTCTATGCCAACCACCCCTCTGAGCCTTTTATTATTGAATTGATAATCCTTGGAGATCTTGAAATTAAAGAGCCAGAAAGATGGGGTTGAGGATTCGATATTCTTTTCGCTGACCCTGTTCTGGGCTGCTGCATAAACCACTTCCGGTTGAATTGTGAATAGTTTCAACCTAGAATAGGTCGAGGCCATCATCTTAAATGGGGGGATAAAGGGGAGAGGCTCACCCTCATAATCGTTTCCATGTGAATAATTAATTGTGGCAATGAGACCTGTTTTTGGGCTTAGCTCAAATTGGCTGAAAAGCTCAATTCCATTAAGGCTTGCATTCGATGTGTTTGAATATGTCTTTACTCCCTGGGCTCCGGGTGTCATAGCCTGAAGGATGGTATCGGACACACCAAGGATATAATTGGTGAAATAGTAGTTGAATTGGGTGACCTTGAAGGTAAAGCGACTGCTTTGATAGGTATATTCCAGATCCAGTTTAAATGAGTTTTCCGGTTGGATCTCTGGGTCTCCAACATAATCAAATCGGTCAGTGCTGTTAAAAATGTAAAACCCGAATTTTTCTGAATTATTGGGCATTCTGACCCCATAGGAGCCTCTGATGCCCAGGTTGCTTTTTGATCCAAGCTTCCTGTCAAGTCCAAGGAAGACCGTGGGAAGTGGTGTAAATTCTTCCTCTGTGTTTTCCTTTCCAAAGACGTCGAACTGGCTGATCCCGAAATCCTCTTCCATGTACATTTTTGCCACTTCAAGCCTTAATCCTGCACTGACCCTTGTTTTTGATGAAAGGGCGGCCTTGCCGTCGACCCCTACAGAAAAACCATATTGCCTGATGCCTGGCCATGTTTGCATATACATAGAGCTTTGCCCTTCGGGATACATGGTCATTTCAGCAAAGCTGTAGGAGTTATACAATTCCACCTTGGTATTGATCGAGTTGCCTTTTTGATTCACCAGACGAGTAGAAAAAATAGTCCCGATGGTCTGGGTCTCACCAGGCATATCCATATGCATGACCACATCTTCCCTTTTTGAGTCATCCATAATATGTACAATGGTGTTGTAATAGAACTTTACGTCCATGGAGTTCCTTTTTTCAGCTCCAAATGACCTAAGGTATGTTCCGGATAACATCTTGGCACTAGCTCTTGATACATCCATTGGCAGGGCGGGGTATCCGATATCCCATGCTTCGTCTTGTATATAGTGGATTTTTATCAGATCGGACTCTCCAATTTGCTGACTGTAGCCCAAACTAAAATTCAGCTTGTTGAAACCTGAATTCTCTACCAAAGTCTTTTCCCCCCCATAGTAATTCCCTGCCCATCGGTTTACGAAATTAAACCTAACCGCTGAGCCTTTGCTGTTCCAATTCACATCTCCCATCTGGCTGAATTCATTTGCCACTGTTCCATACTTTAACCCAACCATACCTTTAACCTGTCTTGATCGATCAAATACAGGCGATTTGGTAGTGAAGTTCAAGCCATGGCCGGTGGAAGAGGCACTCTTAAATCCTTCAGAGCCCTTTTCCAGTTCCAATGTGGCCATATTATTGGGTTCCATATAGGATGTCACCGGATCCATTCGGTCGGTACAGGCAGGCTTGATCCTCATTCCATCGATGTTTACCTCTAATCGGTTGATATCCATCCCCCTCATCATAGGCTCACTAGCATAATTTCCTTTTCTGCTCATGTTCATCCCCGGAAGGTGATGGACAAAATCATCCACGGAATTCATGGGATTACCCCGCAGGTATTCATAGAAATCCTTCTCCTTGCCGGATCGGGAAAGAACATTCACCTCTTCAAGAAGAATGGTGTTGGCTATGTAATTTTCCTTAGCTAACGAGTCAAGCCAAGCTTGATACTCTTCCTGATTGGCGAATTGACTATGTGCCTCAAATCCGAAGAGTACGAGCAGGATTATTATTATGGAAGTGGATTTGATCATTCTTCTATTGGAGGTCTAGGTCAATAAAACATTCCCCGATCTTTTTACTCTCCTGATAGATCGTGAAGTCTAATCGCCAAACCCCGGTCATGGTAAAATTGACCTTTCCCAGATAGTGTCCTTTCCCGCTGTGAACAGGATCAAGGTTATTTGGTGAGCCATGACCCATTGATGGCATTGAAGGCTCAAAACTTACCACGAGATCCTCAGCCGCAGGCCAGTCCATCATGGATTCTTTTTTAAATACCAGTATATCAAGCTCATTGCTTCCGACCGAAAAGGAATTAATATTAGCTATTGACAGAAAGTAGGATTGACTGTCTTTGGAAGAAACAAAGCTTGCGAGGTTGGGCATATCTGATGATGGTACTTCTACCGGCATATCCATGGAGTAATCGACACCGTCCAATTTGAGATCCAGGATGATCTTCCAACTCATTCCTGATCCTTCCGGCATTTGAAAAACCGCAGCACCCTGATTTTCTACCCCCGTGGAAATGATCTCACTAAAAGAACCATGGGCAGAAGAGTGCATTTCCATGATCGGGCTTGCATTCCATTCATCGGGTTCCGTTGATTCACCTGAGGACAGTACCTCCACCTCCATGTTCCAAAGGTTATATCCCAATTGGAATGAATGGTTCGAGAGAATTGAGATCTGATATTTTCCGTCTGTGGTGTTTGCCTTCGAGACCAGGTTTGGATTTTGAAATGGTGCGGGTTCCACTTTTTGGTCCTCGGTACACCCGAGAAATTGAATTGTTAAGGCCATTATCAGGCCTAGTGAAATATGTTTTTGCATTGTTGAAAGTTTAGTATGTGAGAAAAAGCTCTCGCTTGGGAGTAAATACTAAACCTGGGGTGGGTGGAAGATCGAGAACCACTCCTCTTTTAAGGGAAACCTGGAATATAGGTATTGGTGTTCTATCTCAAAGTAGGAATTCGGATTAAGCTCAATTTTTTCGAGGCTAATTAGATATGAGAATACCTGATTTTCGACCAAAAAACTGTGTTCCCCATTCTCGTTCTCGCTGGCAGCCTTCATTTTTTGCATCAATACACATTTTCCCTCGCAATTCAACTCTGGCTTCGATTTGTTAATACAATTTTCAGCGTAGGATTTCAGATCAAGTTTGTAATCGAGAGATAGTCCGGTAACAAAGAAAATCTGAAACAGGAGGCAAAAAAGACAGAAGAAGGACAGGAGTTTCCTCATCAATGGTAAATCTAAGGCCAAAGACCCCAGCCATACTGATCTATGTCAATCTTTTTAATGATAATTCCTGAATAGCTTAATTCAGGGTTCCAAAAGCCTCTGCCCAACCGGATTCATCAAAGAAAAGGTCCTTCTGAATGGGTTGATAACTTCCGTCCAATTCAAGCTCTTCGTAATTCATACTCAGTTGAAAAAAACGTGCGCCTGTTTCGCCGGAAATGGTATTAAATGACTCGTATTCGATGTTTTTGATGGAATTTGGATCTCTGTGGGTCAGGACCAAATAAAGGTTGGCCAAGTCCGAAGCCAGCGATTTGGAAACCTTTCCTTCCACAATATCAACCCCTTGTGATCGAGCCTGTACCTGGGTATAGATCCCGTACCCAAAAACTCCCAGTCCGAAGACCAAGACCCAAACTCTGAACAAGAGCCAGTCACGCTCTAGAAAGCGATCGATGTGTGGGGGTAAATGGTTGCCCAATTCTTGATTGAAAGATGCACTCATGGTTTGGTCTTACAGGAATAAATACCTCTGCGGAAGAAAAAGTAATTCTCTATTTGGAATTTTTTATTTGCTCCAGGGCCAAAGTAAGATCTTCTACCGGAAGATCACATACCCTTTCCTTGCAGACATAGAACAATGTTTTTCCCTCTACACTCTTCGATTCCAGAAGAGGAAGATTTTCTTCTTCTCCTCCCAAAAGGATCAGGTTTTGAAGGTAGTTGCCTTGAATCTCCCTCGCGAGTGATCTGGATTCAGGACCGACTATTGCAACCTCGTAGAACGGCCTGACAAAACAGCCCCACAGACTAGCCCAATTGCTATAGTAGGCTCCTCCCTGAGGTATGCTCGGTATTTGCGAATAGAGCATCTTTTCACTCATCTCGAGGTATTCCTCATTGAAAAAAAAGTGACCTAAAAGCTTGAGGTTTTTGGCCATTACCGAATTTGAGCTTGGGATCACATTATCCGGGATCTCTATTTTGCGGGCCACCAATTTTTCTCCCTTGGTTGAGGTGAAAAAGAACAAGCCCGATTCGGGATCATGGAATTGTTCAACTGCGACCCTGCAGAGCTCGTTGGAATAATCAAGCCATTGAATGTCCAGGGTAGCCTGATAAAGGTCGATCCCAGCCTTGATCATAAAGGCATAATCCTCCAGAAACCCGGAGATTGTAGCCTTACCTTCTTTAAAGTTGTGGAAAAGGGAATTATCGCTATTGCCCATATTTTTCCTTAAAAATTCCATGCTCTCGATTGCTTCTTGAAGGTATTCAGGCTCTTTTAATGCAAGCGAGGCATCTACAAGTGCCGATATCATCATGGCATTCCATGAGCAAAGGATCTTGTCATCGGTGCTGGGTCTTATCCGTTTATCTCTTTCCGCCATCAGCTTGCTGCCCACGGAGCTTTTGAGATTTTCGAACTCCTCTTTTGATATTTCATTCCTCGATTCGAATTCCTCATCGGTCATTGACCGGAATAGAATATTCTTTTTATGCTCCCAATTGCCCTTGGAGTCGGTATTGAAATAATCCTGGCAAAAGCCGTATTCTTCCTCATTCAAGATCTTAAGAAGTTCCTCATCTGACCAGACATAGAATTTTCCCTCCTCACCCTCGCTGTCGGCATTAAGTGAAGAATAATATCCGCCTTTAGGATCTTTCAGTTCCCGATTCACAAATTCGATGCTTTGTCTGATCACCATGGCGTATTCCTGATTCTTGGTTTTCTTGAAGGCCTTGGAGTAGAGACTTATAAGTTGTGCATTGTCATAAAGCATCTTCTCAAAATGCGGAACTCTCCAGTAAGAATCGGTAGAGTATCTGGCAAACCCGCCACCGATCTGGTCATAGATACCTCCCTTGCCCATTTCAAGCAGGGTCTTCTCAACTGCGAATAGAGCTTCGGCATCATTGTATTGGTCGGCAAAAGCAAGCATGAATTCCCAGGCCGTGGGCAGTGGGAATTTTGGTGCCCTCTTGAATCCCCCAAATTCGAGGTCGAGCTTGCTCCTCCATGATTGAAACGAATTTTGGTATTCCTCAGCTTTCAGATCCTTGTTTTCCTCCTTGGGAAGGTTTAGGAGATCCATTTGGGATATCCCTTGGGTGATGTTTTCTGCCTGTTGGTACACTTTTTCATATTCCTCTTTGTAGGCCCTGTCCAATTGCTGAAGGAGACTTGTCCATTGGGCCTTAGGAAAATAGGTGCCGGCATAGAAGGGCTTTCCATCGGGCAGGGCAAAGGCATTCAGGGGCCAGCCACCTGATCCGGTAACCATTTGGCAGGCATCCATATAGATCTGATCAATGTCCGGTCTTTCCTCCCGATCCACCTTGATACAGATGAAATTATCATTCATGACCCTGGCGACAGCGGTATCGGAGAAACTCTCTTTTTCCATCACATGGCACCAATGGCAGGCAGCATAACCGATGCTGATGATCAAAGGTTTGTTTTCCTTCTTAGCTTTCTCAAGGGCCTTTTCACCCCATGGATGCCAGTTAACAGGGTTATGGGCATGTTCCAGCAGGTATGGGCTGGTTTCATTGATGAGCTCGTTCGTGAAATTTTGGTCGCCTTGGTTCATGTTTTTGGAATGTTGCTGGCCACAGGACCAGATGGAAATTAAGAATATTGAAAAGAAAGATAGTCGCCGGGACATGCTCAAAATTACCTTTTGTTGTTGTCAATGGTGAATAGGTTGCTTGAAAGAATTTCTTTTACTGGTAGAACAATTGAATCCAAAAAACATTCTATTTTTGCGCACTGAATTTCAGAAAACGAGATTGATATTTGGGGTTTCCAATCTCATCTCTCGCTCTCAATTCTGTATTTGGTCTGGTAGTTCAGTTGGTTAGAATGCCTGTCCCGAGAACTCGGGAAGGCCGCGGTTTCGCACAAGGCGGAATTTATGTTTAGTGTTTATATTATTGAAAGCCAATTAGATGGAACATTCTATATTGGATATTCAAAGAATATTGAAAAACGACTTGAAGGTCACAATCGAGGACAGTCAAAGTTCACAAAATCCAAAGGCCCCTGGAAGCTGGTCTACTCTGAGTCGTTTGAAAATAAAGCAGATGCTTTAAGAAGGGAGAGATTTCTGAAGCGTCAAAAGAATAGGGGGTTCTACCTTTCCCTTATTCAAAATTGGTCTGGTAGTTCAGTTGGTTAGAATGCCTGCCTGTCACGCAGGAGGCCGCGGGTTCGAGTCCCGTCCAGACCGCTCGCCTTCGCGAGCTTCGGCGAGCGAGGCAAAGGGATGGAAGCCTGGTGCGAAAGCATCAGGCTTTTTTCGTCAGAAAAAACGGGACGAGAAGTTTATCCCCGCGAATGCGGGGAACTCCGTCCAGACCGCTCGCCTTCGCGAGCTTCGGCGAGCGAGGCAAAGGGATGGAAGCCTGGTTTGAATGAACCGGGCTTTTTTGAAGTTGGAGACGTGATTTGATTGAAAACCTTAACCTTCAGCCAAATTCCAAACAGAAATCCCAAGAAATTGGGATACTTTCCAAGAATACTTTTTTCAACCTTTGCAATGCAACAAGCCAATCCGGCCGTTGTTGTTATTGGCCATAGCCGGATAATTCACGAAAGTCCCCGTAAGAGTTTTCTTCGGGGATTTTTCATTTCTTAAACCCTCTCCCTCCTTTTAAGCATAAACGACAAAGGAAGATTTCGCTTTTCCTATATCCGGGTCTTTTTGGAGTATAAAAAACTTCTTTTAATTTTCGACAAACCAAGGAATATCTTTCCATGATGATCCAAGATGAAGGTTTGATGCGACGATCTTTTTGGACTTGGAAATGTCAGTCATTGATTGTACTGATCATTTTGTTCTCAATTCAAGTCAATTCGTTTGGTCAGGGCCTATCCGAAATGGAGGAACTGCTGGAAAAGCAACAGGAGCAAATCAACCTGGTCTTGTTCGGGGCCATGGTCCCGATTGTGCTTGCCTTCATTTTCTTTGTATTCATTTTTTATAGGATCAAGAGGGAGGAAGAATTCAGGAAAAAGGAATACAGTTTAAGGTTTGGAAGGGCGGAAATGGAGCTAAAGGCCCTTAAGGCTCAAGTCAACCCCCACTTCATTTTCAATTGCCTTACTTCAATTCAGAATTTCTTGAAGAAGAATGACTCTCTCGTAGCTGAGGAGTTTTTGATAAAATTTTCAAGACTTATAAGGGAAGTTCTTGAAAACTCTGAGCACTCATTTATCCCATTGCAGGAAGATCTTGAGACCTTGGAAAATTATGTAGCAATGGAGCAGATCAGGACGGATAACAAATTTCAGTACAATCTGAGTATTGATCCCGAAATTGATCAAAGCACTTATTCTATTCCTCCCTTACTAATCCAACCCTTGGTTGAAAATTCGATTTGGCATGGCATAAGCTCAGGTGGAGGCAAGATTGAAGTGCAGATCATTTTGAAAAATGATTTTTTCCTATGCCGGGTCCTGGACAATGGTGAAACCCAGAGCACCCAAAGCAGGTCAGTCTATCCCTTCAAGAAAAGCTCTTTTGGGATGAAACTTATCAAAGAAAGGATTGACCTTTTCAATCAAATGAACGGTACAGAAGCCAGAATTGATTTCTTTGAAGATGAGGAAAATGTCATAAAACCATGGAGTAAGATGGTCGAGTTGATGATCCCATATAAAACAAAGATTGAGGAAAAGTGAAATGAACCTTGTAATCATTGAGGATGATTTGGGAATCACAGACATGATCAGGGGAATAATCTCAAAATCCCTTCCATCCTGGAATATATTGGGTCATGCTACCTCAGTCTTGGATGGGTTATCCTTAATAAGGCAAGTGCAACCTGATGTGGCTATTATGGACGTAATGATTAAAGGTGGTACTTCATTTGATATTTTGGATCAACTGGGGGAGGTCGATATGGAAGTTGTTTTTTCTACTTCCTATGAAAAATTTGCGATTCGGGCTTTCCGTATTTCTGCTATCGACTATCTTTTAAAACCCTGGACAGAAAATGAGCTTGTTGGTGCTTTGGAAAAAGCTGAAAAAAGGATCCGCGCGGATTCTTCTTCCCAAAACCTGAAACTTCTACTTTCAAGCATCAAGGGAATGGGAGTGGAGGACCAAAAAATAGCCCTTCCTACTATAAAAGGAATGATCTTTGTCGATCCTTCGACTATCGTCTATTGTAAATCGGACAATACTTATACAACCTTTTTCCTTGATGATGGAAAGAAGTTAATGATCTCAAAAACCTTAAAAGCGGTTATGGAAATGCTGGATGGATTTTCGTTTTGCAGGGTCCACAATCGCATACTTGTAAACCTTAGGCATGTGGAAGAATATCAAAAAGGTGACGGAGGGATAATACATCTATCAGATGGAAGTCATGTCGAGGTTTCCAGGCGGAGAAAGGATGATTTTCTAAAGCTTATCAAAAAACAACCCTAAATCTAGAATTTTCAACCAAATTCTAAATCGATTTTGCTAAATTCTGAACGGCAGGTTTATCAATGATCTAATAATTCTATTATTGATCAACCCCTTTATTATGAAGAAGTTAAAAGTATCAGCCTTTGTCGAAGATGGAGTTATGAGCATAAGGATCAATGATGACATGATCTTGCCGGGTGAAGGAGGAAAGACAGAAATTAAACTTGCCAGTGGTAGATCCCATTATCTCAACTGGTATGTAGAAGGAAAAGCGTTTGGGAAATTTCGGATTGCTCTTTCCCTTCCAACTAAAAATCAGTTCGAATTGAACAAACCCCTGGATGGGCAAGGACAAGATTTCGGATTTTTTCATTTCAAGATTTAAAGCAAAAACCAGGAATTATGGCAGACTTCAAAATCAACTTAGATCAGGCAAACCACTATATCGAAAAGTTCATTGATGAATATGGAACAAAAGCCAGTAATGACGCTCTTGGGGGGACATTAGAAAAGGATTCATTGAATGGTGCTCTTGCTTCCGATAAGGTAGGGTCTATGGCATGGTTTTGCTGGAATCCAAACGAATCCGGAGGATATGATAGGTTTTTCATGGCAATTGAAGCTCTGACAAGCTACTCCACAATCAATGGAGTGCCTGATCCGGAAAATAGTTCCTTGATTTCTCCCGGAAACACCTTCACATACGATGACGAGCATAAAGATGAGATCCTTAACCATCATAAATCGGATGTTGACAATCTGAGCAATGGTAGTATTTCAAAAAGTGATGTGGAGGATTTTAAGGATAATTTCATCGAAGTATTTGATGACAATACTGAATATCCGTATTCATTTACTGATACTGCGGAAAGTAACGACCTGGAGGATTTCACAAATCAAGACGATATTGAGTACATCGCATATTTCTTCGGTTACTCCGATGATGCTGTTTATGGTGACAACAAGATACGTTTGATTTTCGCTCCCCTGGATAGCCATGGAGAAGTTATTACTTCCGGATCTCCAATCTTCCTTCAAAAATCCGCTCCCCCTCCTCCTGATAGTTAGATCCTTAAATTTGAGCTATGGGTGGTCAAGTAGTAATGTGGGTCTCGGCACTTTCCATCTTGGTGCCAATTGCTGCCTTTATCGTACTTAGGATCAACGTCCAGAGATACTTATGGTATTTCTTTTATTTTTTGCTTTTTGCTTTTCTTGTTGATATTACTAGCGTATGGTTATTAAGGAATGGAATGACTGGCCCCATAATTCAGATTAGGTATTTGTATTCTTTAGTTGAACCTATTTTTTACTTTTTTCTAATAGTCAAATTATTTAATGAAAACAAAGATGTATTCCCAATAAAGATTCTAATTATTCTTTTATCACTTCTATGGTTGGTTTTAGTTCCGATTTCTTCTCTAATCTTTGGTAAGACCTATCTTTCGATTTATGAACTGGTATCAAATGTCCTGCTTTCATTTGGAACTGCTTTCATCATTTTGAAGTATATTGAAGAAGGTGGCCATTCCTTCTTTAAATCAGAATTCTGGATAGTTTTTGGGATATTCTTTTACCACTTTTCTACCTTTTTCATTGTTTCGTTTCTGGAAACTAAAATTGGAAATAGTGTTTACGTAATTCATAACCTGATGAACATTTTTACAAATCTGATTTTTGGATTTAGCTTTTTCTTGCTTTATCGGCATGAATCTATCCATTAGCATTTAAACCAAATTCAAACCCAAAACGACCAAATTCTAATTTTCTATTACATTATTTGGAGATATTCATTACTCTTAGGATGAGCGAACAAACCATGCTAATCCTGAAGTAATGTCCTCTGGTAATCATACCATACATGACCAAAACCAACCTTCCTCTCTTGCGAATGGAAGCAATCCGCTGAATGGAACTTCCGTAAAACAAAAATTGAACAGAATAACTCAACGAGAATACCAGGTGTTAGAGCTTCTTGTAAATGGATTTAGTGCGAAGGAGATCGGGGACCGATTATATGTGAGTGAGCACACCATAGTCACTCATAGAAAACATCTCATTGAAAAACTTGGAGCAAAGAATACTGCTGAAATGGTCAAAAATGCCTGTAATCTATTTCATTTTGAGTGACACTTGAGTCTATTCTGATCTGGCACCCTTCCTCCAGGAAAAACGATGTGAATGTTAAAAATGGCTAACCGGAAAACGGCTAAGAAATCCGAATACCTGCAACCCTAATTGCCAATCATATCGGAAATACCCCAAATGCTTGTGACCTCCTTAAAAATTCGTTGGATGTTCTAAATAATGGGTCATTGTCTGAATTAATAAAATTGAAAAAATCCCCATTTATGGGGATTTACTTTTTGGATCAATTGTCCTTCCTTGCAAGCGACTTGAGAAAAACGCAATTCTTTAAGTGGATTCGCGTTATGAATAAAACGACTACCGATGGCAGGTTGAGGTGGCAGTCTTCACCGCGTCTTTAAGTAGTTGCATGTAATAACCTGACTTCTTAAGTCTTAATATTCGGGATAAGAGCACCTTTCATTTGGATCCTGGATATTTCTGCTTGAAATGTTTATTAACTTTTTTGAATTCTGATGACATGATTCAAGTCACCGTATTGATCTCTTACTCTTAAAAAACTAACACAACAGCTATGGCATTATCAAATCAGCCCTGGACCACTTTTTCCTCATTTTTAACGTCTGAACCTTACAATCCTCTTGATCCAACGGAAGAACAAACGAGGATTCTTGATCTTCTTGATTATGTGCTTCAAGATTCAGAAATAGGTCTTGAGGGGGGAGCCAACTACGATGATTTCGGAACTTTCCTGAAACGGGTTAAGACTGAACATGTCACTCAGTTTTTTACCAATTCAGAAGAAGCCCAATTCCTTCACTACACAACGGATATCATACCCGCATTAGTGGAAGAGATCAATGTCCTATCCGAGGATGCCTATCTGAGGGAAACGAATATTGACTCGGTTACGGAGAATGATCTGAACGCATGGGATTCCTTTTTTGCCTCCTTTCCTGAGGATATTAATACGGGAATTCAAGAGTTTATCAAAGGCTTAAGAAGTCCTGCAGGAATACCCACGGTTATCCAGCTGAAAGATCTTACCAATTTATCCGGAGCAGGTTCCATTAACGTTAAAGACAAGCTTCTTGAGTTAGGAACAGGACACAGCCTGGTAGTTGCCTTGGCAGATCGGTTTCTGAACAGCTGTTGGTCTTTCTACGAGACTATTACCTCCAATTGGGAATTCGATTTGAAACTTAAGTATGATAATGGCAATCCCGTTCCGGGCGAAGAACTTACGGTAACAGTTGACTACCTGACCATCAATGAAATCGAAGTCGGTGCCAATGACTTTGAGATAGGAAAATATACAACAGATGAAAATGGGTTCATAAAACTTCGTTATCCAATAGTCCAGGAGAACGAGAGCCATTTTCCTTCCAACATTGCGCTGGACTTTAACCACGCTACCCTAGAACTGGTACCTTCTCAGCGAGTAATTCCTACTAAGCTGACCGGTTCAGGAGCCTCCCTTGACGGCCCAAAGGAATTGTTGGTCATGGAAGTAGGAGTTGAGCCACCATCCTCTGAAAATGAAGTTTCAATTCAAGATACTGTCATAGCGATTTGGGGAGTGGGTGAAACACCGGCCCACACAAGACTCCAGGCGTTTATAAATGGAATAAATGAGGAAAATAATGGTTATTCCGGCGAAATAAATTATTCCGGGGATGACAGTGACTTAAGCGACATAAGGAGAATTGGAGGTCTACAGAACACTTTGGAATATCTTGATCTTACAGATTCGCCTGACGATGAAATCACAAAAGAATATATTCGAATTCTTGACCGGCATGCATATTTGGATGGAATTGGAGTGGATATCAACGTGGCAAAAGCGCTGGTCCCGGGAGAGGAAGCTTCGGGGTATAGCCTGGACGGAATTGCAAAGCTCAATCGAAATGAGGCGGTTGACAAAATTGCTGAGGCCAGCAATCAGAACGATTTCACCGCCTATGCTGAAAACAATGGCATTACAGCTGCAGTAAACTATTCTGCCAGTTTTGTTGCTGGACAGCAGTCTAGGACGGCCATGAAAACACAAACCAACGGATCCAGTACTGGCACCCAGACCATTGAAAATCCTGCCATAAGGCTTAGAATTCAAACTCTATTGAGCAGGATTTACAAGGAGCGCTGCAATAGTGAGGATTGTGAGACAGCTGTGAGCCCCCTTGCCTACCTATTGGACTTATTGCATTATTCCGTAAGTAATATTACCGAAGGTCCTGTGGGGTCAAAAACCCATGTTTCTTTAACTGACCTGAGTGCAAGATTTTTCCAGGATTTTGAGGATCTGCCAGCGGCTTGTGACAGTGTGGATGAGTCGGTGTCCCAGGCAAGACTCTCTATTGAAGTGTTAAGGAAAAAGGAAAATGATTCATCAGAGTACCTAGTGTACCTAAATGAAGCATATGAAGGATTGCTAAGGTTGCTGGGTACCAGCAAACTGGAACTTTTTGATGCCCAGGAAAACATCGATCGAAAGAAGCGGCTTTGTGAAAAGCTAGGGTTCGCCTATGACCCAAACTTTGACATCATTTCCAAATTATTCCTTGAGGTTGGAGCTGGTGGAGTTAATGAGATAGATGAGAAAAATCTTGAAAGGCTTACGGGATTAAAGAACACTCAGATTACTTCGGAGATCAATAATCCTTTTTCCAATGGCATGAAGGAAAGTGGGGATCCAAATAATTATCTCAGTCAGTGGAAATTTGAAAATTTGCTTTTCGGGATAAACACAAATACGGACGGAACCATAAAGGTAGATTTAACGGTGTCCGGTAATGAGAGAAAACTTGAAGTCTACCGAGGAACTGCTAAAGTCGGTGAAGGCGCAATTACCAATGCCGCAGGCACTGGCTTTGTGTCGATTGTTCCCCAGGGAGTAAACGGAATCTCCGGTACTGTGTTTCTTAAGGCAGCAGCTAATTCAGCATCCGATATCTACTTCCAGGTAATTCCTCAAATTCTCGCTGCACAGTTCGCTGGCATTATTGAGGCTTGGGTAGAGCAAGACGTCGAAAGTAGCCCGGTCATAGATCCTGATCTTTTATTTCCGGAAGACTTTGCTGATCCATTTAATACGGATGCGAGCAGTCCGGCGACCGTATGGATAGACAGAAAAGAGGAGATTGAGGAACTTAAGACTCAACTTAGTGAGGGGTCTAGCTCTCAGAAAAGCGCATCTTCTTTCCAACTTCATCGGAAAGAGTTGGATGGGTCGAAAACAACAATCCCCCTTCCGGATGTAAACCAGTTCCATTCTTCTGTCATTGATGGCAATGGAAATTTTTATCTGGCTGGTTCAGATAAGATTTTGGTCCTTGATTCAGATAGAAATCTGATCGACACCTGGGATGTAAATAAGAGCTCCGAGATGGACTTTTCAGGACTCAAGGACATTAGCTATTCTTCAGAATTCAATCTTTTGCTTGTCGCAGATGATTCGGACTCTCTTTCCATAATTAAAGGATTTAGCCCATCAGGGGATCTAAAATTGAAGTTCCAGCTATCCGGTTCCGAGGAGGGGCTTCTTAACAACTTAAACCAAGCCACATTCCTTAAATCCGGAGAGTTGGTCCTTGCTGACCAGGGAGAAGTTGGGGGGAGTGGAAGCCATTCAAGATTGCAAAGCTTTGGAAATCCGGTTCTGATAGGACTCAATCAAGAGTATGAAAGAGTCAATCAGCTTATGGATAGCGGTGTACCCATTCAAGGGATGGACAAAGATGGGGACCGAGCCATAGCTATTTCATATTCCCTTGCGGATTCGCATTTCATTAAGGTGTTCAATCTCGAGAACCCGATAAAGAGTGAGTTCGAATATCAAAGTGAGGAATATCATATTACGAAAATCGCCGGGTACCTGCACCCAACAGATGGATATAAGACTTTTTCTTCAATTACTGATATAGCCTACGGTCAAAATGGAATCTTGTTCATTCTGGACGGTGAATCAAAGCTGGTTATCCTTTTCAGTCAAGACCTTGAGTTCATTGGTTCACATGAACTGGATCAAAATTTGATTCCTCAGGGGTTAGCCCCGTCAAAAGAATCTGGTATTTCCGAGTTCTTTGTCACTTATGAAGGTCAGGCGGAGATGGATAAGTTTTCATTTTCTATTGACGACGGTTTTTCGGTGGATTCTAATCCAACAACTTTAACTCTAACTGGTGCCGATCATGCTGGAAAGATGGTCTGTAATGAAAATGGTGAGCTATTCGTTTCAATGGTTTCCAGTATTGACAAATTTGCAAGCTCAGGGACAGAATCGACTAATCACTACACCTCGTCAGGCATGTCGGATTTTAATTGGGTCAAGCTGTCACAGGATAGTGGAGGAAGTTACAATGGATTGGTAATCTCCTCTCGTTCAGGGAGTATCGAGCAAATAGACGATCAATCTACTCCGGCTTTGGAAAGGTCCTGGTACTCAAAAAATGGTTGGCTTAATTTCTCTGGTACCTTGTCCATAGGCCATTATAGGAAAGGCCAGCTGCTTATTGCCAATGACCAAGGCCAAATCCTTGAACTTGGCGCTCCAGTCGTGGTATGGAATAAAACTGGAGAGGGCATCCAGGAGGTAATGGCTCCTGAAAAAGGACGCCTCCTGGCTGGAACGGATGCGGAAGTCTATGTTTTAAAAACCGCTAATTGGTCTGAGGAACATGCTCTGGCCTCGGAGACCGCTGAGATCAATTCGATTAACACGCTTTCAATAAGTCCTGATGAGTTTGGAAATATTTTCATTCTTTCTGGTTTAGATCTTCATCGATTCAACAAAGAATTTAGCTTTTTGGAAACAGATGATCTTAGTGGAGGAAATTTTGGCTTAAGTAATACTGTTTGTTTTCAGTCTGCACCGGGAAGGAAAGGATTGGTTCTCCATTCAGGCAACCCGGGAACAATTTCAAACATGTTCTTGAAAACACAGCTGGAACAGCTGATCGATAGTTTTAATAATTTAAACGGACTCAGCAAACAGCCATTTAAGTTTGACGATATTGTTTTATTAAATAACAAGGAAAACGATGGATTCAATATCCAGGAGGATCTAAATCAAGCCAGCCTGAGTTTTTCTGAATTCAGGTATCTCAAAACCACCTTGCAGAGAGAGTACGAATGGAAGCAATTTCTTGCTGGTTCTGATTGGTGGGACCAGGCAAAAGACATATTGATCAATGTGTACAAGAAGGAAAAGGCAAGTGATTGGAAGCAAGATGAGGATGATGACGGCATAACTTTATCGCCATTTCATTTCAGGCCCCTTTCTTCTCTTCAGGAGAGTGAATTGAGTTTTAATAGGTGGAGGGCTTCTATCGTTTCAAGACAGGAACACAGAGATAAGATTTCATCCAGGACAACCCAGCTTTCTACCCTGTTTGAATCCTCCACAACAATGGTTGAGGATCTTGAAAAGGATCATATGACCACCTTGCGAGATCTTCTAATTGAGGAAGTTGAAAATGAGGATTCTCTTAGTCTGGAAAATTCACTCCTGATGGACATGCATAGTCTCGGGGAGATACGAACCAATCGGATCACCCAGGCAACAACTACCTTGCAAGGCCTCCTCTGGGGTATTCGAAATCAAGCTTATGAGAATAGCTACAACTACAATGTAAACTCGGATTTCTTTGATGAAGAATGGAAGTGGCTTGGGAGATATGCCTCCTGGCGTGCTGCGATGATGATTTTTCTTTATCCTGAAAATTTGCTTGCCCCCCAATATAAAAGACACTTTTCTGGAAAATTCAAGGAGATCACCAATGATGTTTTACGAGCGAGAAGATTTAAGCAAGAGGATGCCTGTGAATTGGAGGGTAAATTTAGCGATTACTTAAAGGATATATCCGGCTTGTCTTCACTGGGAGGTGTACTAATAAATGCAGAAGAAAAAATAGGCAACAGTGATTGTAAGGAGTACCTGTCCGATCCTGAGCTAAAAGTATTGGTTATAGCCGAAAAAAATGGGAAACGATACTTTTCTCTTCAAAATCCCGAATTTGGAAACGAGGAGTTTGACCCCAAGAATATATGGAAAGAACTTCCAGAAGCTACGAAGGGTCTATTCTTTGTCGG
This sequence comes from Cytophagales bacterium, assembly GCA_028279065.1. Taxonomy (GTDB): domain Bacteria; phylum Bacteroidota; class Bacteroidia; order Cytophagales; family CCMP332; genus JANQHS01. Next base: position 23,341 of record JANQSY010000088.1, on the reverse strand, counting down.
CCATTACGTAAATAAGGATCGACCTCCAAATGAGGATATTGTTTTCTTTTTTAAAACCAATGATAACGATGAGCTCTTTGGCTTATCATTTAACCCACGAGGTTGTGAATGGAATAATAATCTGATCAAAATACCCAGCCCTAGTTTTGATAAATCCAATGTAAAGGGGAGCCATTATGGTGGGTATTTTGAAAACAAAAACGATGGTAGGTCGATCTTTAGATATTATAAAATCGGGAACCAGACTACCGGGCACCCCAGGGATAATAGCTTAAGATTTATTCTTTATAGAGAAAAGCCTGGTCAAACATTTACTTGGAAACCAATTTTCTGGGATACGCATTGTAGTGGAAATGATTTTCACAATGCTGATAAAAACTTTCATAATGACAGGCCTTCATATGTAGTCAAAGATGGAAATAGGCCAGGTCATTTGTTCATTTCTGTTGCTCACAAGGGAAGAATAACTGGAATTGCTACCACACAAACATCTGATGATTCAGGCAAGTATTTCAACTTTGCATTTGAGAAACAGGGTGCAAATTCTAAGGGTATTTCCTTCTTAGACCCAACCAAGATTCTTATACCCCTGGGAAATGGTGGTGATAGCTCATCTGATGCCATTGTAGTGGATCTGGCAAATCCTAACACCAGTAATGGTGTGATTCCTACGACCTTTCACGCCAACAGTTTACCATTTATGTGGCATCATTCGCAAGTGACTAATTACTCTGGTAAATCTGAAAATAACTATAACAACTGGTTATTTCATCATGGTTATCTCAGGATGGCCAGATTTGAATTGGACACCGGTGTCCCGAAAAAGACTGCCTCAAAATTCATATCTCCAAGGGCGATCGATGATTTAGAATTGACAAAGTCACCGATTTCCAAGCCTAAAATGAATCTGCAGAATTTGGCAAACTCAACTCCTGTTGAGCATTTCTATTACGATGAAGCTTACCTGCATTTTCCATTGTTGATGGCGGAAAAGTTAAGGGATTCGGGAAACTTTGAGGATTCTTTGAAGTGGTATGCTCAGGTCTATGATTTTAATAAATCTGAGAAACGGGAGATCTATCAAGGGCTTAACGATGCAGTGATTGCTTCGACCTTTTCTAAGAATCAAAGTTGGCTGCAAGACCCTTTGCATCCTCATTCATTGGGTAACACCCGATATTTAGCTAACCAGACCTACATCGTAAATGGGATCAGTCAATGTCTGATCGCTTATGGTGACTCTGAATTTACCAAGGATACCGCAGAGTCGGTTGCCAAGGCAAGGGAACTTTACAAAGAGGCGCTTGAAGCGCTTAAGAGTTTTCAGGACGTTAAAACCCAGAGTGATTGCGCTGAAAAAATATCTACTCTCAGCATTACAGTGCCAGAGGGCCTGGAAAAATGGCAAAGTTTGGTAGATGCCGGGATTATGGCCCTGAATTCGATAAAGCTGTGTGAGAGGTTACAGAGTTTCATCGATATTGAATTTGGTGCTCATGAGATGGCCATTGAAGGTGCAGTGGATGACGACGCCATACAATTAGCCTGTAAATCTTTTATACAGTCTGTATTGGATGCGGTGCATGATCAGGTTGGTATCCAGCGGTTTTCGTTTCAGCAGATACATACAAAGGCCAAGCAGGCTGGAGATGCTGTACGGTTGGCCGGGGCAACGGCGACTGATGGAGAGGATCATTCCAAGACTATCCGTTCACAAGGAGTACAAAGGACAATTTATGCGGTCAAAAATAGAGTTGGGATTGCTGATGATTATCTCACTACAACCCCTACATCAGGAAGTGCCGATTGGCTGAGAAGTGAGACCATTCATATAATTGATAGTCCGGATTATGAAAGTCCCGTCATTGAGTTGGCATCCGGAGCGGATATGGACGAAGAGTTTTATGATGCTAAGATTGTGGGTACCGATGATAATGGATTCAATTCCAAGGATCTTGATCTGACAAATAATCCGGCTGGGACTCTAAGGACCTCAACACCAATACTTGGGCCTCAATTTTCAGGGATATCCAAATTTGTTTTTGGAATTCCGAAGAACCCCTTGTCAAGTTATTTGGCACTTAAGGCTCAACTGAATTTGTCCAAAATCTATAGCGGCAGGAATATCTCAGGCTATGAGCGCCCATTGGAACCTTTTAGCGCGCCAACCAATGCCACATCAGGGATCCCGGGCTTGGCCACCAATGGGGGCACGGACATCAATGATCTAGGGGCTTTACCGGGGATCTACAGATTTTCTTATTTGCTTGCAAGAGCGAAGGAGCAAGCCAATTATGCCGGGCAGATGGAGAGTCAATTCTTGTCGCTTTTGGAGAAGTTTGATGCGGAAAGCTATTCTATTCTACAGGCCGAACAGAGTCTTAATCTTTCCAGTGAAAGTATTCGACTTCAGGATATTAGGTTGAAAGAGGCTAAGGAAGGAGTAAAATTGTCCACTTTGCAACTTAACAAAAGCCAGGAGGTTAGCTCTCATTACAAGGAACTATTAGACCAAGGGTTGCTGGCTTTTGAGCAAGGTTCAATTAATAATCTGAAAAATGCCCAAATATGGGTTGGTGCTTCCTCTGCTCTGTCTGCGACAGGAGCTGTTGTTTCTGGTGGGTGGTTTGGAGGTGCTGGATCAATAGGAGGCGCCTTTACGGCGGCTGGGATTCTTGCTGGAGGAGTGGCTAATATAATGCAATTGGAATCATCTATTTTGTCACAATTAGCTTCATACGAACGTCGTACCGAAGAATGGGAATTTCAGGAATTGCTAGCACAGCATGATATCAAAATCGGGCAGCAAAACATAAAGATCTCTGAACTTCGGGTGGATCAAAGCGCTCAGGAGAAGAAGATCGCTGAGCTCCAGAAGCAATACGCCAAGGAGAACCTTGACTTTCTGAAGGACAAGTTTACTTCCGCTGAGCTCTACTCCTGGATGGCCGGAGTAATCGAGGGGGTTTATTCATACTTTCTGGCCCAAGCCACCGCTACCGCTAAAATGGCCTACTACCAACTAGGCTTTGAGCGCCAACAAGCGCCTACCTCAACAGTACGGGAGGATTATTGGACCGATGGTTCTGATGGGAATGGACTTTTGGCAGGATTACAAGATGAAGGAGAGGCCACGGATCGAAAGGGGTTGACGGGATCAGCACGATTGATCCAGGATATTGTTCAGCTTGAACAAGAAGCCCTGGAAACCAATAAGCGCAAGCTTCAAATTTCGAAATCCATCTCTCTGTCCACCCTTGATCCCAGTTCTTTTGCAGCATTCAAGGATAGTGGGGTCCTTTATTTCAGTACCCCGATGGAGATATTTGACAGGGACTTCCCCGGACAATATCTGAGGCTTATCAAGAGGGTTTCGGTCTCGGTAATTGCACTTGTCCCTACGGTGGACGGAATAAAGGCGAGCCTATCAAATTCCGGAACCTCCAAAGTTGTTAATGGAATTATTAACCCAACAAAAGTCAACATCAATCGTATGCCTGAGAAAATTTCATTCTCCAACACCATCGGGGCCACTGGTGTTTTTGATCTCAATCCTGTTAACGAAATGCTAAACCCCTTTGAGGGTATGGGAGTGGAAAGCGGATGGATCTTTGAAATGCAGAAACCCTCCAATTTCATTGATTACAATGGAATCGCGGATATCATACTGACCATTGATTATACCGCGCTGGACAATCCTGATTACAAAACCGTCGTAATTGGAAACCTGGGGACCAACTTTGATGGAGAGAGGCCTTTTAGCTTCAAAAGTAATTTTCCTGATCAGTGGTTCGACCTGAACAATTGTGATTTGCTTGAATCCGGTGAGATGTTCAAGGTCTCAATTGATCTTTCACCATCAGATTTCCCGGCAAACCTTAGAAACCCACGCATCGAACAGATCATGATGATGTTCGATATCGAAGGTTCGGATCAGGAACCGGTCGAGGTAGAGGTTAGCTTGAATGACAGGCTTTGCACAACTGTTGAAGGGAGGATTTCAACAAGAAGCACTTCCGGTAGCAATTGGATTTCATTGGCTCAGCCTGTGGATCAGGGCGTTAGATGGAATATGGAAATAGGAAATGTCATCGTTAATGGCAACCTCCCCCTGAGTGATTCCGAGAAGCAGTCCTTCTTTAGGGATCGAGTAAATGATATTTACCTGGTCATTTCCTACAAGGGTCAGACCCCATCCTGGTCATAAACTGCTGTAATCATGAGCAATAAATCAGGAATAGGGGATAATGTGATCTCGCTTCCTCAGGGAGGCGGGGCTGTTAGTGGAATGGGGGAGAAGTTCTCTCCCGATCTGTTCACCGGCACGGGCAACTTCTCGGTTCCCATAGCCATCCCCGAAGGCAGGATAGGTTTTCAACCTCAGCTGAGCCTTGGCTATTCCACCGGCAATGGCAATGGTCCTTATGGCCTGGGTTGGGGCCTGTCGATTCCGGGCATCATGCGCAAGACCAACAAGGGGGTGCCCCAGTACTGTTCGGAGACAGATGTATTCATTCTTTCCGGCTCCGAGGACCTCATTCCCATCGAGCAGATCGAGGAGAATAATGTTCCAACTTCAAGGATCTACCGCCCCAGAACCGAAGGGCTGTTTGCCAGGATCACCCATCATTTTGATGATGGGAAAAACTACTGGGAGGTCAGGAGCAAGGATGGGCTGGTGAGCTATTATGGCAACCCGGACCTGGATGCCGAAGATGCGGCCAATACGGTGATCGCTGATCCGGCCAAACGCAGCAAGATCTTTGCCTGGAAATTGTACAAAACTCAGGACCCCTTCGGGAACATCATCGTCTATGATTATGAGAGAGACTTAGTGCCTAGAGACGAGTCGAAGAATGAGATGGGCTATGATCAACTGTATTTAAAAGCAGTTAAATATGTTGATTATAACGATAATGGGACAGAGCGATTTCTGATCACGGTGAACATGGATTACGGAGCCCAAGATCGAAGCGATCCTTTCTCCACCCATACTTCAGGGTTCCAGGTCAGAACCAATAAGCTTTGCCAGGAGATCAAGATCAACACCCACCCATTGAGTACCGATCTTCCCGATAATTACGATGATCAGAGCTATGACATCGATGAAGGCATTCTGACCAAGTCCTATATTCTGAGCTATGAGAACTCGCCCTACAATGGAGCATCCCTGCTCAAATCGGTTCAGGTAAGAGGCCATGATCAGGATTCCAATGAGGATCCGATCACTGAGGACATGCCCCCGCTGGCTTTCAGCTATACCGGCTATGCGCCAGAGAACAGAGACTTTGCCCCGGTGGAGGGCAAGGATCTGCCCGGCCAATCACTCGGAGCACCAACCATGGAGCTCATCGACCTGGATGGCAACGGGCTTCCAGACATCATCGAGATGAATGGCACTTATGTGCGTTACTGGCAAAATATGGGCAATGGGGAGTTCGGGGTTCCCAGATTGATGGAGGAGGCTCCACTTGGATTGAGCCTGGAGGATCCTGATATCCAATTGGTGGATGCCGATGGAGATGGGAGGGCAGATCTGCTTTCAAAGAAACCCGGCCTGACTGGCTACTTTCCCCTGAATTTTTCGGGAAAATGGGACCGGGAGTCATTCAGACCGCAGAGCACGGCTCCCAGTTTCTCCTTTGCTGACCCGGAGGTGAAGATGATGGACCTGACTGGCAACGGGATCACCGATGTACTGAGAAACGGGGTAAGCCTGGAATGTTATTTCCAGGACTCGGAGCTGGGCTGGGATGAACCCCGGATCGTGAACCGCAGTCGGGCCTTTGATTTTCCCAACATCACCTTCGGGGATCCAAGGGTGAAGACCGCTGACATGAGTGGGGATGGCCTGCAGGACCTGGTGTTGGTGGAGAATGGAGGAGTGAGCTATTGGCCAAACCTGGGTCATGGGAACTGGGGAGCAAGAAAGATCCTGGCCTATTATCCAAGGGTGGGCTATGATTTTGACCCGAAGCGGGTATATCTAGGGGATCTGGATGGAGATGGGGTGGCGGACATGATCTATGTGGACAATAACAAGATCAGCCTGTGGATCAACCATCAGGGAGAGCGTTTTGGGCAGGTGATCGAGATCTCGGGCACTCCACCGGTGAACGACATGGATTCTGTGCGGATCGTGGATCTTCTGGGCCAGGGGACGCCGGGTATACTGTGGAGCTCGGATGGCAGCTATCGCACCAGAGAGAATATGTACTTCCTGGATCTGACCGGGGGTGTGAAGCCCTATGTCTTGACAGAAATGGATAACAACATGGGAGCCCTGACACGGGTGAAGTATGAGTCTTCGATCGTTCATTACCTAAGGGATTACAAGAACCCAAAAGAGCGCTGGCAGACCCATTTGCCTTTTCCGGTGCAGGTGGTGAGTTGTGTGGAGGTGATCGATCAGATCAGCCAGGGTAAACTGGCCACCGAATACAATTATCATCATGGCCACTGGGATGGGGGAGAGCGGGAGTTCAGGGGCTTTGGCCGTGTGGACCAGCAGGATACAGAGACCTTTGAAAGATACAATGCTGAGGGCCTGCATGAGGGCCAGAGCTTTGAGGCGGTATCGCAGACTGCCTACTCACCGCCGCTGCTGACCAAAAACTGGTTTTACCTGGGTCCTGTTGGATTCGAGTATGGGGACTGGTATATTCCGGATTTTTCGAAAGAGTACTTCACAGAGGATAAGAACGCCTTTGATCTGCAGGACAGCCTGAAATCCTTTTTATCCGCCCTGCCAAGGAGGGCCAGAAGAGATGCCCACCGGGCCTTAAGAGGCTCTTCCTTGCGAACTGAACTGTATGCCCTGGATGGGAGTGCGAAAGAAGAAAGACCCTATACCGTCACTGAGCAGCATTATGAGCTGCGGCAGGAGTTCAAACCAGCAGATTACCAGATCACCGAAGGCAGTACCACCAAATCAGGAGTTTTCCCGGAGAAGAAGAACTGGGGATCGGCCTTTGTGTTTTTCAGTATGGGGATAGCCAGCAGGACCACCCAGTGGGAGCGGGGAGAGAAGTCGGAGAATCATCATACCTTCTCCTTCTCCAGAAACTTTGATAGCTATGGTAATGTTCAGGAATCGATTTCCGTTGCAGTGCCCAGGGGAAGGGATTTTAGCAAAACCCTCACGACAGACCCAGATGAGCCTTACCTGGTCACTTTGAAGGAGAAGGTGTTTGGGTACAATGATACCGCAGGAGGCACCTATATCGTGGACAGGGTATGTTCGGATAAGGATTATGAAATTGAAAACAACGGAAGGGATGATCTGACCACTCTGGTGGATTCCACAGTTTCCAACAGCAATAACCAAAAGGCGTTCGGACATGTCGTGTACAACTATGACGGCAGTGATTTGGCTGACCTTAATGGTGCAGATTTTGGAATAATTGGTCAGTGGGGGGCACTAAAAAGGATACGGAGACTTCTAATTAGCCATGATGTGGTTGATTCGGTATATGGTTCTACTCCGGTGATCTATCATGGAATAACGGATCCAGTATGGAATGGGTATCCAACAGAGGCGCAGGATTTGATCAATCTCTATGACTACGATGCGGGTGAAGATGAAGGTTGGGTGGGAGGACATTATTCAGTCGAATCCAGGAGAAAGGTTGGTGGCCGGGGACAAATCAACAGGGACTGGGTAGGTTGGAAATATTACCAGAGGTACGACTATGATAACTACGGGTATAAGGCTAAGCTTGACATGAAAACTCAATTTGAACTCAAGGGATTCAGTTCAAGTTCTAGCATTGTATCTAACCTTACCATGGATTACAGGACGCTTCAGTATAGAGAAATCAGAGATGCCAACCTCAACGATTCCAGAGTGTTGTTTTCTCCTTTGGGATTTGTTACCGCAAAACTCTATCGCAATGGGTTCATCAGTTGGATGGATACCGAAGCTGATCCGGCTGTAAAAATGGAGTATGATTTTTTCAATTTCATTAATAATGGTGACCCGGTCTATGTCAAAAGCACCACCCGTGAATACCACAAAACGGATACATCGAATCCCAATTTTAATAACAACACCTTCGTTAAATACGAATATACAGACGGCTTTGGAAGGCTGTTGCAGACTCGTCAGCAGGCCGAAGATGTGATCTTTGGGAAGACCTCTGATGATCGGATCTTTGGTGATTCCGGATTGAATCCCGACCCAGATGGGACCAGCACCAATGCTGAGGGTACCGAGCGAGACAGTCAGGATCCGTTGAACGTGGTGGTCAGTGGCTGGCAGGTCTATGACAACAAGGGGCAGGTAGTGGAAAAATATGAACCCTTTTTCGACTCGGGCTTTGATTATCAAACCCCGACCGAGACCCAGAAAGGAGTGAAGGTAACAATGTACTATGACCCAAGGGGACAGGTGATACGAACAGTAAATCCTGACGATACCGAACAAAGGGTGATCTTCGGGGTTCCGGGGACCATAGCAAGTCCCGATCTGGAGGAGCTGGATGAATTCGAGCCCACCCCCTGGGAAAGCTATACCTATGATGCTAATGATCTGGGCGGGGCTACCCATCCTACGGAGAGCGCCGACTATGATGATCATTGGTACACTCCGTCCTCTGTGGTCCTGGATGCATTGGGCCGGCAGGTGAAGACCACCCAGCGGGTGGATGATAATAGTTCCAACGATATCGTTATGGAGTACAGCTATGATATCCGTGGCAATGTGCTTGAGATCACTGATGCCTTAAGCAGGACGGTTACGACAAACAAGTATTCCGAGGCTAATTGGCTCATAGAGGAGGATCATCTGGATTCCGGTAAAACCACCTATTATTTCCATTACTCAGGTAAACCCAAGCATATAGTCAGGGCAAACGGATCAGAGACCATGATCATGTTTGATACTCTGACAAGAGAGGTTTATGTATGGGGAAAAGATCAGTCGGATGATGATTGGACGGTAAGAAAGTTTACCTATTATGGAGAGCATGCGTTTTCCCCTGGAGCTCCTCAGTACACAAATAACCACATTGGGAGACCATACCAGATCTTCGATGGCGCCGGATTGATGACTTATCCGGAATATGACTTCAAGGGAAACCCAGTGAACACGATCAGACAGGTGGTGAAGGATGAGAAGCTCAAAAATTCTATCCCCGGGACCTGGCAGGATCTTAAGGATTCGGCGTTTTTCGCAGACCATACAGCCCTGATCCCTGATGATTTTGACACCACGGGTTATGTGAAGCCGGATGCTACTGAGTTAGATGATCATGTTGATGATTACATGGAAGACCATGAATATGAACATGACTATGCTTATGATGCGTTGAGCAGGCCTGTAGAAGTCACCCTGCCAAAAGGAGGATCCGGAATGAGGAGGCCGAAAAGCATTCGTTACAATGAAAGAGGCCTTGTGAAGGAAATGAATTTTAATAATTCCCAATATTCCTTTGCCAAGATGCATTACAATGCCAAAGGACAAAGAATATTGATGCTTTCCAAAAAGATCATGACGCGCTATGCCTATGATGAAAATACTTTCAGACTTAAAAGGATGAGGGCATGGGCCTATGAAGAACCGGTTGGGACAACCCATGAGTATGCTGAGATTAATAGTTCCAATTGGAACGATAAAATTGATTATGCGTACACTTATGATCTGGTCGGCAACATTCTTTCTCAAAGAATTGTAGTTCCGGAAGATCTGACCAGGAACTTTGAGTATGACCCCCTATACCGATTGATCAGTGCTACGGGGAGGGAATGCGATATTCCCCTCTCAACACCACCTTGGGACACCGTAAGCCGTTGTCATAGCTATAATGATGTAAGAGCTTATAAACGTGAATATTCCTATGATGAAATGGGGAATATTGAAGAGCTTAAACATATTGATGTGGACCATGGCACAAATGGATTTACCCGGAGATATAATTATCAAACAGGAAATAATTTGCTGGATGACTTTGACAATGGTAATGACCCCACTCCAACGGTTCACGCAAGCTATACCTATGATGATAATGGAAACCAGATCAAAACAAATACGGAGCGTAATTTTACATGGAACCACCAGAACCAGATGGTCACCTATTTCAATCAGGTCAATGATGGAGACGAACCAACGGTTTATTCCATCTATCTTTATGATTATACCGGTCAACGGGTAAAGAAGTGGATCAGGAAGCAAGGAGATCTGAATCTTGTTACCAATTATATTGCCGACGACTACGAGCATTTATACGAGACAGATCACTCCCTGACCCTGGATACAAACAATAATGTGGATTTCGTGAAATTGAACCTGGACGGCGCGATGATCAATTCCGAAAAGTTTGGAAATGACACAAAGAAGAAAGCGGGAAAATATCATTGGCTTACCTACATCAATGATCATTTGGGTTCACCGGTATTTACTTACCGGACCAATACAGGCTATGATTATTCCCGCAGTGAATATTTCCCCTTCGGGGAACTTGCTTTCGGTACACATGCGGACTATACACAGCAGAGATACCGGTTTGCCGGCAAGGAAAGGGATGAGGATCACGGTTTAAGCTACTTTGGTGCCCGTTACTATGCACCCTGGACCTGTAGGTTTACGAGTGTTGATCCTTTGGCGATGAAGTTCGCGGATATATCCCCGTATAACTATGCGGGGAACCGACCGATAACTAAACAAGACATTGAAGGACTTCAGGAGAAAGGCAGGCCTGAGAGTGGAAACAATAACAGACCTCAAGCTTTTGGAAAGCTAGAAACGGATGAATCAGGAAAAACAACCTTAGAAATTAATATTCACCTTATTGTTATTGAGGGATCTCCCGAAAATAAAGGATTTAGCAAAGAGCAGATTGAGGATATAAAAGGGATTGAATCGGAGCTTAATCGTCAAAATTTCAAACTTGACAAGGTAAATATTGGCGATGCTGAATACAACAACGTTGAACTTAAATTTAAAATAAATGTTGAAACTGTAAGTTCATTTCAAGAAGGTTCTAAGGAGCTAAGAGGTAAGTTTGCAATTTATCAATCGAAACCAATTGAAGGAGGAGGAAACACGATTGAAACCGAGAAAGTGCTGATTGTGAATTATTCAAAAAAGGAGTTCAGAAATCTTGAAAATGCGAAGAGAACTGCCATGGAACATGAAACCTCCGTTCCCAAACTAAGTGGTATTTCTGGATATGCTACAGATGAAAGGTCTGGGCTCATTCAAATGCAAGAAGGAGTTATTGCTCATGAAGGAGCAGGAGGAGATTTCCAAACCAATGTTACTCATGAAATATTTCATAGAATGGGTTTTAATTTTGACAGAGCAAAACAAGGGATTGGAAAAGGGAATACCTTGGATTTAGGTTTGAGCCCAAAGGGAATAGAATCAATGATTCAGAATCTTGATTCATGGAATCAAATTTTTAAAGTTGAGTAGATGCAGTTTTTCATTATTCATTTTTTATTTCTTTTTACTGCATGCTCTCAAACAGGAGAGGATGAAGATATTATTAGGAAGCACGGATTTATTTATGAGGTAATTTTTAAAGAGGGGGATGAGTGGAAAAATACATATCTTTTTTCAGAAGAGTTTAAGTGCAATTTCAACATCGAATTTGAAGATGGATTTTGGTATTTTAGAGACCAAGATCAGATGGTTGTCTTTTGGCATTCCATACCATTGGATCATAAGCTTCATTTCAAGAAGTATGATTATGACTATGACAATTTCATTAAAAATACTCCTAATAGATGTTATGAATTGGAAGATTATGATGAAAATCCAAACCTTAAGATTTTCATCGGTCAAACAAGATTAGATCTTTTGCCGTTGGAGAAAATTGAGAAGTACACTGATTTAGAAAAGGATGTATTCGGTAATGAAAAGGCACTTAAAGATCGCTTTGGAGAATCAGCGAAGTTTTTCATGATTTTAAATTTTCATAGTGTAGAGTAAACTCCAAAACGTAGGGCCCTTCTCCCTTAAACCCAACCCCTTCAACTAAACAACAAGGGCAACAACAAACCTTATATAAAAGTATCCCCCATTTGCCAAATGGGTTTTGTCAATTCCTAGATACTAGCTGACTCTCGGAATACCACATCCTCCATACGCGATGTTAAGGGCTTGTTTTGAGAGATCAAATTCAAGAAATTTATTGGATGACAGAAAAGGAAAAAGCCAAACTCAAAGACAGATTATTAAGTTTCGCTATCCGAAATGGAGAAGGAATGTATTATGCAGATTTCTTCCTAAATAGATTTGGCCCATGGAAAGTAGATGATGATCTCGTTGTTACTCTTTTAAAACAACTTAATGAGGATGGGTATCTTGAAATCAGCTATGACTATACCACCAAGGACAATCCAAATGACTTTAAGATTATTAAAAACTCAGAGGGGGCAACCTTTTTAAAGCACGATGGAGGGTATTTAAAGCAATATCAAGATTTAAGGAGGAAGAGGATTAGGGAATTTTTCAGAAAGGATTTTATTTCTTGGGCTGGATGGATTGTAGCATTTATCTCCCTATTGTACTCTGTGTTTTTTAGCTAAGTTTTCGCCCGTTTACCTTCGTTTTGCCACAAACCACTTTTATCTTTCTACATGGCAAGGAAAGGTATTTCTCTGAAACTCAAACTTAAATCTCTCAAGGTAAATCGCTCGTCCTACTTCCTTCATGTCTATGATCCTTCCAGCAGAAAACGAAGAAGGGAATACCTGGGACTTTACATCCACACAAAACCAAGGAATCAAACAGAGAGAATTCACAATGCAGAGACCAAGCGAATCGCTGAGGCTGTATTCTCGAAGAGAATACTAGAAGCACAACAAGGAAGATACGGCATAAGCAAACCAAGGGAGGCAGATGTCTCCTTCATCGAATTCGTTGAGCAGCTTATTCAGAAAAAAAGGGAAACCGCTAGTCAAACGACAATTGGGAACTGGATCTCCATGATGAATTTTCTCAGAGAATTCACTAGTCCTAGCAGGAAACTCTCAGAAGTGGATGAAATCTTCTTGATCGAATTCAAGGACTTCCTTCTTCAATCAAAAGGTAAAACCAAGGGCAAGCTTTCTCCCAATTCAGCAGGTACCTACTTCGGCAAACTCAAGACCGCCATTAATGAAGCATATCGTTTGAAATTAATTCCCGAAAACCCTGTCTCTCGAGTTTCATCCATTCCCACTCAAGAAACCAAACGTGAATTCCTATCCACTGAGGAAGTTCAATCCTTGTTCCACACTCCATGTGATTATCCGTTGATCCAAAATTCTTTTTTGTTCTCGGTTTTGACTGGTTTGAGGTTTTCGGATGTCCAGGCATTACGCTGGGGCAATGTCAGGCACAGCAAGGAACATGGCCATCATCTGGCATTCCAACAACAAAAAACCAAGGCACACGAAATCCTCCCAATTAACAACCAAGCCTTAGAGCTGCTTGGGGATAGGTTGCCTGATGAACATCCCGTCTTTGAGGGATTAAAATATTCAGCACTCCTGAACAAGAAACTTGGGCAATGGATCAAGGCAGCTGGCATCACAAAACACATCACCTTTCATTGTGCTAGACACACCCATGCAACTCTTTTGTTGGCAGGAGGAACCGACATTTACACGGTTTCCAAGATGCTAGGACATAAGCAAGTCCAAACCACTGCGATCTATCTCAAAGTCCTAGATGAAAGCAAGAGGGAAGCAATTGATTCACTTCCTGTTTTTTCTTGAACCCTTCTGGATAAAAATCACCAAAAATGGGGATTTCATTAACTCGTCCTTTCAATTAGCTTGATGTGATAAATCCATTGGATTTATTTAACTCAAAAAAGTTTTGTAGATGAACAAAGCGCTTAATCTATCTTTTGTTTTAGTATTTCTTTCAATAAACTTATCTGCACAAGGTTTCTGGTCTCCATTTATAAACTTTGGCTCTGGCTTTCTCGGACCGGTTTACAGAACGGATGGGGATTTGACTGTTAAGGATGTGAATGAAAATTCGACTTATCGGATTGCTGCTGGATTGAAATATAGAATCCTGAATGAAAATAAGGGAATTGTTTACTTAAAAGTGTTGCCTTCGGTTTATCGAAATGATGAAAGGAAGATAATGGTAGTAAACAATGAGACCCCAAAGGCTGATAATTCCAACAAACTTTTGTTTTACAAGCCTGAGAGTGATTTTGAAGTCTATGAAAAGGTTTGGCAACAAGGGTTACATTGGAGCACTTTAGTTCTCCCAATAAAATATAGACCTGAAACAGAATTCAATGGTTCAACAATTGGAAGAGTGTTTTCAACTGATATATCTGTAGGTCCCTTCTTCGGTTACAGATTTGCAATAGGTAAGCGTTATAATAATTGGCTCAATATTGGTGGTTTTGCGGGTCCAAGTTTGATTCAATTCACTGAAACAACAAATACCGGGCAAGGCAGTAGCAGTACTTCAACGGACAATTATGCCGGTTTCACCTATGGAATGGGTTGCGTTGCGCAAATTGAAAAATATCAAATTGGTTTAATACTAGGTAGAGATATAATTGGTGGTAATAAACAAGATGATTGGCCATATGACAATAAAACCTGGCTGTCTCTTGCTTTAGGTTTTTCATTCCTTTCCAATAAGTGATTTAATTTCAATTTTTTCACAAATAGATGCCTAAACAGGCATCATTTCTTGGGAGCTTAGGCATCGTCTAGTGAATGATCTCCGTCCATTGGAGGAATTCCCCTGAAATGGCAGTCAATCTCAATACCGATTATTTTTCAAGGCATAGCAATGGGCAAGGGTTTGTTCCCATTCTTCTGCTCTAAAATTTCTAAAAATCCCCCTTAGATGATTCTCCTTCAATTTTTAAAATAGTAAGGGAAAGTTTCCTCGTTTTCTCCCCTAGAATCATACGCAAATCCCACAGGTTTTGGCAATCAAAAAGGTCAGTCCAGGCAAGCTAGCTGGACATTTGTTGTAGCCGAGGTCTGTACTCAGGATCAAGACGAAAAGTCAGAGAATTCCCCTTATTATTTAAATTCTCTAGATAGGATTTTTCCTAATCCCTACCTTGAGCTCTTGACCTTCAAATTAGTGTCAAATTATAACCTTTCAAGAACCTTCAAAACCTAGGAATTATTTCAAGATTCAGACGTTTTTATAGGTATACGTAACCAAAACCGACAAAAGGATGATAGACAAGATATATGCCAGCTTAAATGCCTCAGACCTAGGATTAGAGTACTTTGAGCTACCTGAAGCCATTCACGGATATGAAAAAACGCGGATTGGTAGAGGAAACCAATACAAGATCAGAGGAATGAACCTTATACTCCAAGGATCAACACGAGATAACCCTCAAAGGTGCACTCGCTTAGAGCTTAAGGGAAGTCTCGACAAGTTCTATAACGGATACAACCACCTCAACACCTCAAGGTTAACCATTGCCCAAGCTCTAATGGTCCTTGATCGACTTATAAACTTTGACTCGGTTGACCGTGACACTGGGGAAGTGCAACGGATTTCAGCGAGAATGTTCAACCTTCATAGTCTGGAATTTGGTATTAACCTGCCCATGTTATTCGAGGTCTTAAAATACCTTCCTTATCTGGACAAACCTGACAGAATGCACAAGAACAGAAGTAAACAAAAGATTGAGACCTACCTTCGCTTTGAAAATGATAGCTATTCAATCAAGTTCTACGACAAAACCAAGGACTGGAAAGATCACAGAAGAGACTACGAAGAGTTCTTGGCAAATAGCAAACGAAGGATGGCCTTCCAACCTGCTTACCCCAACCTTCTAAGAGTTGAAGTTACCATCAAGCAAAGGGCACACCGAGCAATTGGAATTAGGACCATTGGTGAATTAGGAAAGAAGGATAACCAAATAAAACTCTATAATCTGCTCAAAAAGAAATTTGGGCATGTTACCAAGATCAAAACTGCTGATTTGAACAATGCCGAAAGCTACTCTGGGCTTAGAAATGCCCTTCTTTATAATGGGGTAATGGCAACAGGAGGGATGCAAGCATTTTACAATAGAAAAGACATTCTTAGGAAGAAAGGAAAACTTGTTGGGAAGCGGCACGATACACTAGTCAAAGAGGTCAGAAAAGCTATGAAACAGGATCACATCCTTGTTGAGAATCACTTGATGAAAGAGCTTGACTATGTGTTCTTTGAAAGGTGGAAGGAATCCAAAGATGGGTTCTACAACACGGATTCCTATAAGAGATACGATTTGCCCTCAGAAGTAGCCTAAAAAGTGGTTTTTGCCTTCTTGTTGCTCGTATTTCCTTTTACACAAAAGTTAACTAATTGATGGTTAGTATGTTGATTGATTTTTTTAGATTTCAGGGGAGAATGTAAAACTTATGGCTGTTTCAAAAAACCTTGAGGCCAAAGCCAAAAAAATATCCGTTTTAGTTAACCAGAAAATGGATAGATCTGGATGGCATGAAGCAAAACCTTGGCAAGTCATAGATGTCATACGTGAGGAAGGTTACTATTTAAATGTTAAGACATTTAGACAATTTCTAAGAACACTTAGAGATGAAAATGCTCTCCATTTGATTGAAGGTGTCGAATACCGCGAAGAATTAAAGAATGATGAGTGGTGGTTTGTACGGAAATTGTAAGGGGTTGAGAATTGACTAAAACAAGATCATATTTAGAATCAAAAAGAAATCTATGAAACCGAAGGACATATTTCAAAATGATTCTGGTCATTCAATTGAGTGGGGAGAGGCAACATGGGATAAAGATGATTTTTCAATCCGAAACAGATATGATAATCCTTTGACTGGGAGATTCAATAAAGCAGGTTCTAGCGAGGTACCATGGGAGGATTTTAAAATGATGATTAAACAGAGCATCTTAAGGGGGCATCTAGAAAATAAAGATCTTGCTGAAATTTTAGGCTATATAGAGACTGTCCAGTAGGATTTTGCTTTGTGCAAGTATGTTCAATTAGGATGTTTAGAGAAAAAAAGCTTAAACACTACTCTGTTGAAAGAATTTCTGACATCTATCTGAAAGAATTAAGGAATAGGAAGAAGAAAGGAGAAAAAGAGAAGTTCTTGAATCAAGTCCTTGAAGAAAAGAATATTTACTTTGATCAAGAGACCGTTGATAAGGTGATAGAAATCCTTTTAAAGAAAGGATATATTGAAAAGATTCCCGGAGATGCCCTATTTGGTTTTTATGATAAAAGGGTGTCGACAAATCCTTTCGAGGACCTTCAAGGAGGTGTCAAACTTTATACATTGACAGATCTAGGAAACCATTTCTTAGCCGGAGGTAGAAGACTTGCGGAAAAAGAAATTGCAAAGACAAAAAGGATTTGGGCAAATAGACTTGAAAAATTTGTTTGGTTGATTATTGGAGGAGTAGTTGGTGTTACAGTTACGTTAATCGTTCAAAACGCATTGAAATAAAGCTTTCATATAATTAGCTCTCTGATTCCCACACTCAGGGCCTCTGCAATCCTATGAAGCATTCCTAAAGTCGTATTCGTAGTTCCTTTTTCGATTCTTCTAAGTGAAGAGGGTTCCATGTCCAGCTTGGCTGCCAGATCTACTTGACGAAGTCCTTGCCTCTCTCTTTCTCGGACGATGTTTTCGCCGACACGTTTTAGAATTTCCTCTTGAGTCACACACGAAAATGTGCCTAGGAGTAAGATTCTTTGCGAACATATATGTTCGGTGTGATTCAAATTGGATAAATTGGGCTGACTAATCCATAGCCTATGAAAGTCATTTTCGTTATCTCCATTGCCTTCGTTCTCTTCTCTTGTGAACAGGATTTCTGTATGCTGCCTCCTGATAGTCAAGTGAAGGTCATTAAGCCTCAGCTGGATTCTCGATTGAAAGAAGGAGATCCTATACTAAACGAGTACAAAACACTTTCAGAATACGGCTTTCAGGCCTCCGAAAAAGTCGATATGACTGATTGTATGCAGCGAATACGAATAAGGAAAAGTGAAGAAGGAAAGTGCCAAGCCTTTCTTACAGAATTGGAATTCATCCGAGGGGGGGATATATGGCTTGATCCTCAGGAACGGATTGAAAGATACATTCCACAGCTACAATTGGATAATAACGGAGACATTGAGTCTATCAGCATTAGAGTGCAGTTGAAAGGGGAAGAATTGAGGGACCTTGAAGAGCCTATTGGGCTGGATAAGTTTGTGGATTTGGATAAGGTTAGCGAAAGAAGAAAGGATAAGGAGGAAATGATACGGTTGAGAAAACTGGAAAGTGAAAATAGAATGGCTTTGGCTGAAAAAAGGAGAATTGAGAATGAAAAATGGAGTGCAGAGCAGGAAAAGAAATTTGCTGAGGAACAACGACAGAAAGCCCAAGAAGAACAAGAAAGGAAACGTTGGGAAGCACAGAATCCGTTTCTAGCCTTAAAGAATCAATCTGTAAAGGCAGTTGATGTTTCCTACACCTTTAAGCAAAACGAATACAAAGCGAACCAATCCCTAAAAGGAAGGAGGCTAAAAGTCTATGGAAGAGTAGCGAAGATCAAGATGTCTTTTGGAGTTCCGGAAGTCTATCTTGAAGGACATGAATATCTCCATTACGTTGTCTTCAAGTTATCTTCTCGTGAAAGATTGGATCAAATCTCAGTAGGAAGAGAAGTCATACTAGAGGGGGTCTGTACAGGGATGGGAGAAGTAATTAAGCTAGAAGTAGAGTTTGAGGATGGTGGAATTCTATTTTTTAGATAATCCCCATTTATAGGGATATTTTGGTAAGAATTGCCTCTTTTTTGCTCGTATTCAATAAAGTGGAAAAGATAACTGCCAGAAAACTAGGAAGTTGCTTTTGAATTTTGGATTTTCATCTAGAATGAATCTTGAATGTTGAACAATCTAGAAAGAGGAAAAGAGGGGGAACAATTTGTCGAGGAAATTATCTCAAATTCCTTTTTAAGGTATTGGGTATTTCCAAATCCAATTGACGCTCGTAACAAAGAGATTTGCGATCTGCTTATCCTTTTTAATGATGTTGCAATAATGATTTCAATAAAGAATCATTCATTCAACAATTCCTATTCAAGGTATTTTAAGAGGACTATTCACAAGGCCGAAAAGCAAATTAAAGGTGCTGAACGAAATCTGTTTAAGGAAAATCAAACCTTAAATTTTAAAAGATTCAATGGAGATGAGTTAGTTTTTTATCCTTCAAACTATACCAAAAGATTTAGAATAATAGTAAATCTCGGCGAAGGAGTTCTTTTTTTTCCCCTTTCCAGAACAACTAGTAAGGAACAGTTTATCACAATTTTTGATAAGGACTCATTTATCAGTTTAGTTTCGGAATTGGACACTTTTCCTGATTTTATCGAGTACTTAGAAAAGAGGGAGCAAATTTTTCTTGGAAAGGATGTATTAGTCCTAAAGGGGGAGGAAGATGATTGGGATGAAGAGATTATAAATCGGTTTCATCAGCATCTAGATTCAAATTCAATTTCTTTTTCTTCAAGGGTCTTGATTTCGGGAAGTGAAAAGGACCTCCTCGCTTTATACTTAAGGAATAAAAGAACATTTCCGGGCCCCTTAAAGAAAAAGGAATACAAGGGAATGCTTTATGAAATAGATGGGGAGTGGAATAAGTATTCCTTGAATGAGAGGGTTAAGATTAAGGAAAAGTTGGACAGTCATTCGTACTTTATTGATGAATTGGTAAAAAGAGAAATTCTTACAAATTCTTTCCAAGGGAAAGAGAAAATTGCAATTGAATTCCTTTCGTTAAATCGGTTTTATAGGAGGGTCATTACAAGAAGTTTTTTTGATTTTTATAGACTATATGAGGATAGGGGTGACGATTATTTTGCCAGACGATATGGTAAACTTGAGGAAAAGTTTCTGGTGTTTATTTACTATCCTGAAAACTGGGAAGAAGATAAAGTAGATACGATGATTAATGTTTTTTTAGAATCCTTATTCATGTTCTACAAATACAAATTAAGGAATGTAATAGTGATAGGAACAATAAAAAAGATGGCCCAATTTAAATTGGGTTTTATTGAAGGAATGGGTCCCTTTCCGGAAAATCATGAAAATGAATTGAGAGAAATATGTAGGGAACTTGGTTGGTTTCAGGACATGAAAAAATCTATCGTAAAGGATAAAGAATTTCCAGACCTAGCAGATTATAAATAATGCCCCCCTCATGCCCGCAATTCCCTTCCTCATTCCCTAAATTGCTTTAATGTCAATGCGTTGCCTAACTACTTTACATCGGAGAGAAGAATGTGAACTAGCTTCCCTCCCTGCTTTTAAATGCTTGTTCCTGGCTCGTGAATGAGATGATTTTTCCTTAAATTCATTCAATGCCAGACCATTACAAATTCTCACAGGATTCCCGCAGTGAATATTTCCCCTTCGGGGAACTTGCTTTCGGTACACATGCGGACTATACCCAACAGAGATATAGGTTTGCCGGTAAGGAACGAGACGAGGATCATGGTTTGAGCTACTTTGGTGCCCGTTATTATGCACCCTGGACCTGTAGGTTTACGAGTGTGGATCCTTTGAAGGGGGAAAGCCCGGGATTGGCGCCTTATCATTATTCAAGCAACAACCCGATGAATCGGATAGATCCTACGGGGATGCAAGACGATTCGGCCGGAGATGGTGGAACTGAAACTATTTCTGTGGATAATCAAATTTATTTGGGGAACGAGGGGAAACCTCTTGATGATGTTGTAATCATGGGAGAGCGGATTACGGGAGTGGACCCTTTGCCTTCACAAACGGTTTCACAAGATGCATTATCCTCTTATCCGAGCAATCAAGAGCCATTTAGTAGGGACATTGTTAGCAAACCGACACCCGGGCTAACGCTTGAACAAGCTTCTACTCAAATTGGACTTGGAACATTAGAAAGCTCAAGAACCAAATCACAATATATGAGCTATATAAATAGGTCTAAGGAACTTAAAACACAAGATTTTACCAATTCCAAAATGGCAATCGGAATTGGTTCCTCTGCTATTTCTGCTTATAAAGATGTTTTAACGGGAGGAGGCCGTAGTTGGCTAGGAAAGAATTTTAAGTACTATAATTCAAGCTGGGGAGGTAACCAATGGACAGGAGCCAGATCTTCTGTCATGAATAATGTAAAGGCATTAAAAATTGGTGCAAGGTTTACTTTTGCTATTGGAGCATTTATTAGCCTTTTTGAAGGAGTTTCGAGTTACTCAAGGGGAGATACAACGGGATCACTTAAGGCGGGATTAGATCTTTCAATGGCTTCAGTTGGCTTCATTCCAATTGTCGGAACATTTGCAAGTGCTACATATTTTGCCGTGGATGCTACAATAGGATGGGGAAATGCTCTTGAAGCTCATGATAAAATGACTAAAGAAACCCAATCAATTTTAGGTTCGGGATGGAATTCTATGCGAATGGAGGGCGGTCTAAGATAATGGGGAATATTTATTACTATATTTTCTATAGAACATATTCTTGGTATAATAAATCTTTTGGAAAGGAGGAACTTCCATTTTTGACCACATCCCTATTACTTTCAGTATGTTTCCTTAGCTTGCTGTCAACACTAAATATCGTAATAGGAGAAATTATTTCGAGAAAGGAGGGTAATAACCCCTTATTTGTTCCCGAAGTCTTAGACTATTTAATCCTTGGCGGTGTAGTTTTTTCATTTCATTGGTTTGGTATAGTAAGGAATGAAAGAGCATTGGAAAGTTTTAGAGAATTTTCAAAAATAAGGTCCCATTCAAAAGGAAAGGGCCTACTTGTATTCCTCTATGTTTTTGGATCTATTTTCTCCTTTGTTTTGACAATGATGTTTGCTTAGTTTAATAGTTCCTCCACGTAGGGCGGCACTCCCTAAAACCTAACCTCTCCAACTCAACAACAAAGGCAGGAACAAACCTCTTCCTCCTTCGAAAAAGCTTCGGAAGACAAAGCATACAAGTATCCCCCAATTGGGAAATGAATTTTTCTTACCCTCTTGTACTAAGCGGCTCTAAGAATACCATTACTTTCATACGCGATGTTAAGGGCTTGTTTCAGGGATATGAAATCAGGAAATTTATGGAATGACAGAGGGAAAAAAAGCAAAACTTAAAGACAGATTATTGAGTTTCGCAATCCGAAATGGAGAAGGGATGTACTACGAAGATTTCTTCCTTAACAGATTCGGTCCTTGGGATTTAGACAATGACGATGATTTGGCAATTGCTTTGCTTCAGGAGATAGGAAAGGATGGAAATCTTGAAATAAGCTATGATTACACAACAAAAGACAATCCCAATGATTTTAAGATCATCAAAAATTCAAAGGGTGTTGCCTTTTTAAACCATGAAGGGGGATATACTAAGGGATTCAAGGATTTACAAAGGAAAAAGATCAGGGAATTCTTGAGGAAAGATCTTGTTGCTTGGGGGGGATGGATAGTTGCTATTCTGGCTCTCCTTTTACAGTATGTTTTTTAGCAAGTTTTTGCTCGCAAACCTTCGTTTTGCCAGAAACCACTTTTATCTTTCTACATGGCAAGGAAAGGTCTTTCTCTCAAGCTAAAACTCAAACCTCTCAAGGCAAATCGCTCGTCCTATTTCCTTCATGTCTACGATCCCGGCACAAGAAAACGCAGGAGGGAATACCTGGGACTTTACATCCACACCAAGCCGAAGAATCAAGCCGATAGGTACTTCAAAGATCTCTGCAACCCTATCTGGCATTCCTAGAGTCGTGTAGGCATAAAATCTAATTTTCCATTACGACAATTGTATTTACTTCAGAGCCATTATTTGAGGAGATTGCAGAAATCTTGTAGCCTTTACTTTTCCAAAAGTCAATTTCTTTATGAAGAATTATTAAATTATTTGTAATTGCTTCTCTATGCTTCTTTCCTTCTGGAATGCTTTCTATTTCCATCGATTTTACACTTTGATCGTTTTTTACAACAATCAGGCTTGATTGTAAATTTCTTCTTGAAGACAACTCTCTCATTTGAATTGTTACTATACTAGTTTCAAACGATTGGGAAAAGGAATGAGCGGATACTAAAACTAAAAAGAACAAAAAAACTAGCGGTTTCATGAAAAATAGAGGTTAAAGTTATTTACCTTAAATGTAGGATTTTTACTAATTGAAAATGTAATGCTGTTCTAGTAGCTTATGACCGCCTTATGCCCACATTTCTCTCCCTCATTCCCTAAATTGCCTCAATGCCAACAAGTTGCTTTCCTAGAGTAGATAAAAGAGAAGAATGTTTCCCCTTCGGAGAAAATGCTTTTGGAGGCTATGCGAAGAAAAGGCACAGGTTCACGGGTAAGGAAAGAGACTATGGCAGTAGCTTATGCTACTTCGGTGCCCGTTACTATGCACCTTGCCTGCCC
>JANQSY010000080.1 GCA_028279065.1 Cytophagales bacterium | reverse complement strand
TATATCTTTCATATCGCTCCACCAGATAGGGTTGCACACTTTCAGAACCCCTTGCCTTTAGTTCCTTTATGAATTCGGTCAATTCGGTCAATGTGAATGTTTCGTAGAGCCGTTCCTTGCTTTCAAAATCCTTGGGATAGAGATTGAGGGTTGTGTCAAGGTTCTTTCCTTCGTAATAAGATTCACCATCCTTATAGAAATTATGAAGGGTATAATTCAACAGCCTCCAATTTTGAGTAGAATCCAACCATTGTATCCTTGGAGAAGTAAGCTTTGATACCAGTTTGTTACCCTGGAATTGTTCCAAAGTGAACTTAAACCCTACCTCATCGTGGTTATTATAACTCTCCAGATAAGCGTAAACGTCCTGGTCGAGTTTTAAATGGATATTCCTGTCATTGAAGTAGTAGGGATTTTTCAGGTAGGCAAACTCGAATTCCAGCCTTTCCTTATTAGCTCGGGGTATCACCCAGCCTATTGCACCAAAGATCACTATCCCAATAATAGTGGAAGCCATGAGGTATGGAATAGTAAGTCTTCTATAACTAACACCGCTGCTGAGCAATGCAATGAATTCGGTATGACTGGCCAATCTGGCTGAAACAAATACCGAGGTGATAAAGGCCATCAGAGGGCTGAGGATATTCGCCCAATAGGGGATGAGATTCAGGAAATATTCAGTAAAGATCTGGGCAGCGCTAGCTTCGCTTTCAATGAAATCTTCATTCTTTTCACTCCAGTCAATCACACATATCACCGCAACAATGATCAGTACTACAAAGACGAATGTCTTCAGCAGTTTTTGCAGAATGTACCAATCCAGCTTCTTCATTTATCTCCTCTTTCTGAGCTTACCAATGATCTCATTTTTCCAGGTGGCAAAAGTTTCATCCATGATCTTCTCCCTGGCAGCTTTGATAAGACTCAAATAAAAGGCCAAATTGTGAGCTGATGCGATCTGAAGCCCCAGGATCTCATTAGAAATGATCAGGTGACGCAGGTATGCCTTGGAGTATTGGAGATCATGACTGCAATAGCCATGCTCATCGATAGGGCTTAGATCAGACTCCCATTTTTTATTTCTGATGTTGATCACCCCATCCATGGTAAATAGAAGGCCATGACGTGCGTTTCGGGTTGGCAGTACGCAATCAAACATGTCAACACCCAATGAAATGCATTCAAGGATATTCCAGGGGTTTCCCACGCCCATAAGGTACCTGGGTTTATCCTTTGGAAGGAATTTACAAGATAAGTCAGTGTTCTTGTACATAATCTCCTCCGGTTCTCCAACGCTCAGGCCCCCGATGGCGTTTCCTTCCATTCCGAGGGATGCAACAAACTCACTTGAGGATTTTCTCAGATCTTCAAATGTTCCTCCCTGAACAATGGGAAAAAGGAACTGTTTGTGAAGAGCATTCTCTTCTGTTTCGGTAAAGCGATCAATACACCTTTTCAGCCAGCGGTTGGTCAATTCAAGTGAATTACTCGCATAGTCCTTTTCACAGGGATAAGGCGGACATTCGTCAAAGGCCATCATGACGTCAGGACCTATGACCCTTTGAATATCAATGACCTTCTCAGGTGTGAAATTGTGCCTGGACCCATCGATATGAGATTGGAATTCAACCCCCTCCTCGGTTATTTTTCTTCGATCAGCCAGTGAATAGACCTGATAACCCCCGCTGTCAGTGAGAATTGGTCCGCCCCATCCCATGAATTTGTGCAGGCCACCGGCTTTTTCCATTACTTCAAGGCCTGGCCTCAGATAGAGGTGGTAGGTATTGGAAAGAATGATCTGCGCATTGATCTCTTCTTTCAGTTCATGAAGTCCTATTCCCTTTACGGCCCCCAGAGTTCCAACAGGCATGAACATCGGGGTCTGAAAAACCCCGTGCTCGGTTTTGA
This sequence comes from Cytophagales bacterium, assembly GCA_028279065.1. Lineage (GTDB taxonomy): Bacteria > Bacteroidota > Bacteroidia > Cytophagales > CCMP332 > JANQHS01. The sequence goes on along the minus strand of JANQSY010000080.1, from coordinate 28,152 downwards.
ATTCGCCAGCCCTGGCGCTGGATTTGGCATCTGTTTTTTGTAATGTGAAGCCCATGATCAGGGTCGCAAAAATAATGATTCACTACCTGAGGATATGGTAATTATTTTTGGTTCAAATTTGATCACCATCGAAGCGTATTTGTTGATCTTTTTTCTGGCCCTTGGATTAAACCTCTTATGGTGGCTATCACTTTCCTCCTCTATACTTTTTTACAGGAATAGGGACAATCCGGCACGTTTAAAAAGCAAGTGCAGCTTGATAATTCCCTACAGAAATGAAGCTCAGAACCTTGAACGGCTTCTCCCCATCCTAAATGAGCAGGAATTTGATGAGGGTATTGAGATCATTTTTGTCGATGATCGATCTTCAGATGGTGTTAAGGAATTAATCGACCGGTTTTCATTCAGAGCAGGCATCACAGCAAAATCTCTCAGGGTGGAGGAGTTGCCTAAAGGGATCTCGGGAAAAAAGAACGCAATTAACCTTGGCATCGAAAATGCCTCAAATGGCAATATACTTCTACTGGATGCTGACTCCTTTCCAAATAGCAGGAAATGGTTAAGAAATATGAATCGCGGGCTTGAGAGTAAAGACATCGTTTTGGGCATTAGCAACTATGAGCAAAAGCCAGGGATACTGAATCAGCTAATTCAATTGGATACCTTTTTAACTGGAATTCAATATTTGGGTTGGGCTTTTTTAGGCCTGCCCTATATGGCGCTTGGAAGAAATTGGGGCTATAAAAAAGATCTGTTCATTAAGCAAGGTGGATTTAAGGGAACTACCACTTTCATGGGTGGTGATGACGACCTGCTTTTTCAAAAACTAAAGAGCAAAAGAAACTGGGAGGTTCGGATCGAGGAAGAATCTAGAACCAGTTCAGTTCCTGAGAAATCCTTCTCTGCCTGGTTCAGGCAAAAATTAAGGCATTTGAATTCGGGAAAAGGGTATGGATTGGGTCCTATTGTCCTTTCTCTGACAGCGGCCTCAAATCATTTCTTCCTTATTTCCCTCCTGGGTTTACTTATTTTTTCTTGTTGGGATCTATCTATAGCATGGCCATGGATCCTAATCAGATACCTTTTTGTGATCCTGTTTTTGTTTTTGGTACAGAAGAGAATAGGTAATAGGGTTAATCCGGTTTGGTTTCCGATTTTGGAACCGATATACTGGCTTTTTCACCTTGCTGCTTTTTTTGCTTCTTTGCCCGCTTCAGATCTGAAATGGAAAGAGAATTTTCAAGTAAGGCATTAGAGGATTTCACCCTGGTCGAACAGGCAAAAAAGGGTGATGAAAAGGCCTTTGCTGAACTCCTTAGCCGTTATGAAAAGTCGGTTTATCATATGATCCTTAAAATGGTCAGAAATGTAGATGATGCAGAAGATCTGACCATCGAAGCATTTGGCAAAGCCTTTAAGAACATCCATAAGTTCAAGCCCGACTTTTCATTTAGCACATGGCTTTTTAGGATCGCGACCAACAACAGCATTGATTTCATTCGGAAAAAGAGGCTGGATACCATGAGCATCCATTCTCAGTTCAAGAATCCTGAGGGTCAGGATATTGAGATCGATATCAAGGACAAGAATCTGAACCCGCAAGAGGAAGCCATCAAGGGTCAAAAGATCGAATACATGCAATTGATCGTAACCAAGCTTCCTCCCAAATACCAGCACTTGGTGAGGTTGAGGTATTTCAAAGAACTTTCCTATGAGGAGATAGCCAAGGAAATGGAATCACCTCTTGGTACTATCAAGGCCCAGCTGCATCGGGCAAGAGAGTTGCTGTACGAGTTGATCAAGGATAAAAAGCATTCCATCTGATCCATGAGTTTGACGGGGGAGTATTTCCCACATCTCACTGAGAATAAACTCCAAAAATTGAATGATTTCAAGGTGGTGTTCTCCGAATGGAATGAAAAGATCAATTGCGTTTCAAGGAAGGATATTCCCTTTTTGGAAGAAAGGCATATCCTCCACTCACTTTCGATCGGCCTTCACATAGACATGAACAGGTTTAACCATGTTCTTGATATTGGGACGGGTGGAGGATTTCCTGGCATCCCTCTCGGGATCATGTTTCCGGATCTTGAGTTCAAGCTGGTGGATTCCATAGGAAAAAAGATCAAGGTGGTCAAAGAGGTTGCAAAGGCGCTGGATCTGAAAAATGTCCATGGGGTACATGAAAGGGCAGAAAATATCAAAGGTGAATTTGATCTGATCCTGTCAAGGGCGGTTGCAAGGACTGGAGTAATTATTGAATGGGTCCGGTCAAATCAAGATCTTAGGGTTTTGCCGGATTCAAAACTACTTTTATTAAAAGGCGGAGACCTTAAAGAAGAATTAGCTGAAGCTGGAATCAATTATTCCCTATTTCCTGTCTCCGATTTGATCAATATTGATTTTTTTGCAGGCAAGTTCATCGTGGATATCGAGGGTAAGGAAATAAAATGAAGATCTTGGTTACCGGAGCTGCGGGTTTCATCGGCTCCCATTTATGTGAATTTCTTGTTAAAAGGGGCGATGAAGTTGTTGGGATTGACAATTTTGATCCCTTCTATTCCAGGGAGGAAAAGGAAAGGAATCTATTAGGATTGAGCTCCGATCCCGGTTTCACATTTATTGAGGAAGATATTTTAGGCCTTCGATCAAACCAAAGTATCAAGGAATATAAAGTTGACCTAGTCGTTCATTTAGCAGCCAAGGCCGGTGTACTTCCCTCCATCAAGGATCCTAAAGCTTATCAAAAAACCAATATTGATGGGACCTTCGAGGTCTTGGAATTCATGAGAGAGGAAGGGATAAAAAAGCTGGTTTTCGGCTCTTCTTCCTCAGTTTATGGCAACTGCCCTGAAGCTCCCTTTCGGGAGGACATGAGGGTCAGCGAACCAATTTCACCCTATGCTTTGACCAAAGCCACCAATGAGATGATGACCTATAACCATTATCACCTTTATGGAATTGATTCTGTAAACCTGAGATTCTTCACTGTGATCGGTCCAAGGCAGAGGCCCGATCTTGCGATCCACAAATTCTTCAGGATGATCCGGGACGGGGAACCGATTACCATTTATGGAGATGGCAGTTCAGCAAGGGATTACACATTTGTTGAGGATATAATAAGTGGAATCCTTGCAGCGATCGATCTGGTCAAGGAGAAGGAAAGCTTCTATGAAATTATAAATCTGGGAAACCATAGACCCATTCCTTTGTCCAGGATGATAGAAGTAATAGAGGAAATTTCTGAGCTGCCGGTAAAGAAAGTCTCCATGCCCTTCCAGGCCGGAGACGTGGACATTACCAATGCAGATATTTCCAAAGCAAGAAAATTACTTGGCTATGATCCAAAGACCCCGTTTGAGGAAGGCGTTAATACATTCTATAACTGGTTTAGATCAAATCCTGACTAAACCGCTCCCAACACTATCTTCTCAAGAAAATCACCTACGAAATAGGCAATAAGCGCTGCCGCTCCACCTAAAAGCAGGGTCTCCAAAAGACCCCGAAGAGCGTTGGTGTTATTTACAAAAGCCTTTAGCACCCCGATCAATGCAAAAGCAATTCCGGTAAGGATGGCTGAAGTCAAGAAAAGATCAAGGTCAAGGGGGTTGACAAAATCGATGAGGTATATGATCAAAGGAATAGTCCCTACAAGGATGAAGGAAATAAAAGTAACTGCCCCAATTGAAATTGGTGTCTTATCTGTCTTGATCATCTCCAACTCCTCTTTCATCATGGTATCGATCCATACTTCACGATCGCTGGTGATCTTCTCCACCACTTGCTCCAGAAGTTCACCCTCAAAACCCTTGGCTACATAGATCTCCCTGATCTCTTCAACCTCCCTTTCCCGCAGGTTATCTATTTCCCAGTTTTCGATGGCCTTATGCTTTTCGAAATTATCGTTTTCGGATCTTGCGGAGAGATAGGCCCCAACGGACATCGCAAAGCCATCAGCAAGGAGATTTGCCAGGCCCAGAATTATGATAACAGCGCTATCCAGATTGGCTCCGTAGGCACCTGAAACAACTGCGAACGTTGTAACCGATCCATCAATACCCCCATAAACAAACTCTCCCAGGAAGGTTTGGAGCCTCCCGCTCAGGTTCTTAGGGTTATGGATATTTGTTTCTTTCACAGCGATGAGGTAGGCAAAATTAAATCATTTTGAAATGGCTGTTTTCTCCTCTTTTTTCCTCTCTTTCGCAGAAATTTTCAAAGGTGTCATTGATCTCCATAAAGAACGTGTCGAAGAGCTACGGGGATACCCGGGCTTTGAAGGATTTCAGCCTTGAGATCCCTGAAGGAGGGATCATGGGTTTACTGGGTCCAAATGGTGCGGGAAAATCCACTTTGATACGGATCCTTACCCAGATCATTGAAAAGGACAGCGGGGAGATCATCTACAAGGGGCAAACACTTGATCACAGCCATATAGGAAGGTTTGGCTATTTGCCCGAAGAGAGGGGTTTGTATAAGAAAATGAAGGTGGGTGAGGAATTGATCTATTTGGCAAGGTTGAAGGGCTTGTCAAGTGGAGAAGCAACCGAAAAGGCCATCAACTGGGTTAAAAAGCTTGACCTAAAGGATTGGTGGAATCATAAGGTGATCGACCTTTCCAAGGGCATGCAACAGAAGATCCAGTTCATTGCAACCGTTGTCCACGAACCCTCCGTTTTGATCCTTGATGAGCCCTTTTCAGGTTTCGACCCCCTGAATGCTGGAGTAGTTCGCGATCTGATATTGGAGTTGAAAAAAAGTGGTGTTACCATTCTGTTGAGTACACACAGGATGGAATCTGTTGAGGAACTCTGCGACAGAATAGTTCTGATCAATAAATCCAAAAAGGTTTTAGAAGGTGATAAACAGCAACTCAAGGATAGCTATAAGGAGAATAAATTCAGGATCCGGATCAAAGGAAATGGAATAGGGGTATTAGAGGGAATTGATCATCAATTGGTTGAGGATTCAGGTCTTGAAAGTGAGTACCTGATCAAACCACGGACCGAGCAGCTGGCTTCTTCTCTGTTGAAATCGATCTCGGAGAAGGTAGACCTGGTTGCCTTTAAGGAGGAATTGCCCAGTGTGGATCAGATCTTCAAACAGGTCGTAAACCAATCGAATCATGGGTAAGATCTTTTTGGTTACATCAAGGGAATACATCACCAGGGTAAGGAAAAAGACCTTCATTGTGATGACCATCCTGACCCCTCTGCTCATGATGGGCTTGTTGGTTGGCACAATCTGGTTTTCTACCCAGAAGGGTGAAAGGAAAAGCATCCTTGTTATTGAGGATGGAAATAGACTATCAAAGTTCTTCTCAGATAACGAAGAGCTTGATTTTGAATTCTCCTCCCAGGAAGGATCAGGTGATGAAGAACTTGCTTTAAAGAGTCATTATGGACTATTGAAGATCCCTGAGTTTGACCTTCGGGATCCAAAAGGGTTCGAATTTACCTCGGAACAAAATCCATCTCTGGACTTGGTCAAGACCATGGAGAGGCAGATCGAAGGAGGCATCAAGGAGCTAAGGTTAAAAGAGTCGGGTCTCACCAGAGGATTTTTGGATAGCCTGGAGGCAAATGTTACCCTTAGAACCTTTAATGTTTCCGGAGGAAGCGAGAAGGAAAGCCATGCCGGAGTTTCATTTGGGATCGGTTATGTAGCCGCTTTTTTGATCTACCTCTTCGTGTTTATCTATAGCGCCCAGGTGATGAGGGGTATTATTGAAGAAAAGACCAGCAGGGTAGTTGAAGTTATCATTTCATCGGTGAAACCCTTTGAGTTGATGTTGGGAAAGGTGTTGGGTGTTGCTGGTGTTGGATTGACGCAGTTGATGATCTGGATAGTCCTGGGCCTTCTGTTTTCTACTTTGGGTGTGGGTTTTCTGTCTCCGGATATGGATGCTGTGCAAATGAACCCCCAGCAGCAACAGATGGCTGAAATGGCAGACCTGCCTTGGATATCGGCGCTTTTGGATTTTCCTGTTTTTACTTTCCTGTTCTCCTTTCTTTTCTTTTTTCTAGGAGGCTATCTGATGTATTCTGCGCTCTTTGCTGCAATTGGATCTGCAGTTGATGCTGAAACCGATTCCCAGCAGTTCATGCTTCCCATTACCATACCTTTGATCATGGCTATAGTAGCTCTGGCTCCGGTATTGAATAATCCACAAGGCCCCTTGGCTTTCTGGCTCTCAATTATTCCCCTGACCTCACCGGTAATTATGGTTGCCAGAATTCCCTTTGGAGTTGAATGGTGGGAATTGTGCTTATCTATGTTGCTGCTGATCGGAGGGTTCCTTTTTACAATATGGATAGGAAGCCGGATATACAGGATCGGCATTTTAATGCATGGTTCAAAAGTCAATTATCGCATCCTTGCTCGTTGGTTATTTAAATCCTATTAGAAGTGTTTAGTTTAAAAGAGATCTTTTCTGTTACTCTGATTCTTTTTTCGGTGATCGACATAGTGGGTGCTATCCCCATCATTGTTGACCTTAGAAAAAAGGCCGGCAAGATCAATTCGGGAAGGGCGACCATTGCAGCTGGTGCGATCATGATCGCATTCCTCTTCCTTGGTGAATATTTACTGAGACTCTTTGGAATCGATGTCCAATCCTTCGCCATCACCGGTGCTATCATCATGTTCCTTTTGGGTATGGAAATGGTATTAGGTAGGTCGATCTTCCACCAGACTCCCGATGCTGGTTCGGCAGCGAGTATTGTCCCCCTTGCTTTTCCTCTGATTGCAGGTGCAGGTACCCTTACAACCCTCTTATCCCTTAGGGCAGAATTCCAGGGTCAGAATATCCTGATCGGCATAGTGATCAATCTGGCCTGGGTTTATATAGTCCTAAAATCCGCCAATTGGCTTGAGAAAAAATTAGGCAATGGTGGGTTCAATGTGGTAAGAAAAGTATTTGGAATCATACTCCTGGCGATCTCTATTAAGTTGTTTAAGACCTCAATTATTCAAATAATTAGCGACTTGGGAGGCACAATTTGACCAAATAAGGCTAATCCTCAGGTCGATTTTTCTTTAATCTCCTGGCGTAGGGCAATCCGTGATCTTCAACCTCTTATCATAGTACAGCTCTGGTTTTTGGTAGCTATAGGCTACTGACCTCAGAGCCATAAGTGAGTCTGGATTAGCGATCAGGAATCTTTTTGCTTCCAGGAAATAGGGGTGTTCCTTGGATTCACTATAGTTCTTTGCGAAGGCTTCATAATTCTCCTTTGCCTTCTCAAGATCCCCAAGTATCGTCAGGGCTCTGGCCATTCCCAAACGACTTGGGCTGCGGTTTGGAGTTCTTTCCAATTGAATCGCAAAATTGTCAACCGCCAAAGCTGTATTCCCAAGCTCCAAATTGAACTCTCCATATTGTTCATGAATTGGTTTGATTATATCAGGAGGACCTGTTGGAGGGTTCAGGGATTCTTCAACTTCGATCCCTTTTCCAAAATGCTCATGGAAGCCGTCGATGTTTTCTTCAGAAAATGCTTTGATCCCCAGAAGTTGACTCAAATAGATCCTTCCCAGATCTGCATCAAAGGTTTTCTCTTCCTCCTCAAACCCCTGGATCAATTCTTCCAATGCGAGTTTATGAACATCAAAATCCTGTAGATTGCCCTTTCTTACTGATTCCCATCCTTTTGCGAAATGCCATGGAAGCCTTGAGTAACCTCCAGGTTCGCCAAAACTCAAGTCAAGTTGCAGGCTGTCGGTATTAGAGGCTTCAACCCAAAGTCTTGTAACCATGCTGGTCTCATAGCTTCTTGAATACCGGGTATTGGTATCGGCATTGTTGGATTGGATTATCCTTAGGTTTTCAAGGGCCTTATCAAACTGTCCCTTTTGCGCATAGCCATAGCTCATCCAGGCAAGGCTATGATCATCATATTTTGTAACCGGAAATCCCTTGCTGTCTGCCCAGTTCACCGAGGCCGTCCAGGAACTGATATTTGATTTTACCACCCTGTCCCACATACCCAGCTGAACGAAAATATGGGAAGGCATGTGACGTGCATGATGGGCTTCAGGGGCCACTTCTGAGTATCTGTAGGCCGCATTTAAGGCTAGTCTTGCATGCATAGGATCATCCATGGCATGGATCAGGTAATGGAGGGCACCTGGATGGTCCGGATTTTCATCAAGGATCTCCTGGCTCAACGCTCCGGTTTCCATTCTGACCTTTTCATTCCCCTGGTTATTTCTGAGGATGCCAAGAAGTGAAAGGGCATAAAAAGCTTTAACCTCATGATCTTCAGGAAAATCCTGTTGAAACTTTTTCATGTAAGCACTATAGGCCTGATCCCTGCTTAATTTTTCGTCTTCCTCAGAGTAAAGTATTCCCAATGATTCCAGGTACCTTTTTTCTTTTGGGTCATCGGTTTTTGACATCCAGGCCTGAGGGTCATCACCGAGGTTTGAGAGTATTTCAAGAGCTGCTTCTTTGTCCTGTATTTGCCAAAGTGTTTTGTTCTTGCTCATCGCTTCCCCCCAATAGGCCATTGCGAAATCGGGATCGATCTCCCTCGCATTATGAAATGCTTCTTCAGCCTCTTCATACCAGTAACTGTGGAGAGCCATCACTCCACGCATGAATTCATCCTGAGCTTCATCTGAACCGGTGTTTGGAAAATCCAATGACCCAAGCCCATTTTGACTCTTGCTTGTTTGCTCTGAAGGGCTACAGGAAAGGATCGGCAGCAATAGGCAGAAATAAATTATTTCCCGGATTAGTAGTTTTACTCTTTGCATGAACTAAAATTAGTGAAAAAGGAAAACCAGATAGGGGCAGAGATCACGGTCAGAAAAGCGGACCTATTGAATGCAAGGGCAAGGGTCAGGGATTTTGTCCGTCATACACCTGTTCTCAGTTCTTCATACCTAAACTCTCTCGCTGGAGCAGAGATCTGGTTCAAATGTGAAAACTTTCAAAAGGGAGGAGCATTTAAGATCAGAGGTGCTTCCAACGCCATTTTTTCTTTGGATCCTTCTGAGCTTAAAAAGGGTGTTGTAACGCATTCTTCTGGTAACCACGCGCAAGCCGTTGCAATTGCCGCAAAAGAAAAAGGAACTGAGGCGCATATCGTTATGCCCGATAATAGTGCTGAAGTCAAAATTCAAGCAGTGAAAGGATACGGGGGAAAGATCACTTATTCCAAAGCCGATCTTTGTTCACGCGAAGACACCCTGGATCTTGTAAAGAATCGAACAGGTACCACCTTCATCCATCCTTATGATGATGATCGCATTATAGCTGGCCAATCCACGTGTGCCCAGGAGATCTTTGAAGAAATCAACAATGCCCTGGATTATCTTTTGGCCCCGGTTGGAGGAGGAGGCTTATTAAGCGGAACTGCCTTATCTGCTCTTCATTTTTCTCCTCAAACAAAAGTCATAGGTTGCGAACCGGAGTTGGCTTCTGATGCCCATGAGGCATTTAGAACAAAAGCCTGGGTCCCTGCAAATGAACCGATCACCATTGCAGATGGATTGAGGACGGCACTGGGAAGAAGGAATCTGAACATTATTCTTGAACATGTAAAAGACATCCTTTTGGTGAGCGAGCAAGAGATCAAAAACTCAATAAAGCTGATCTGGGAAAGAATGAAGCTCGTGGTAGAACCCAGTGCAGCAGTTCCGTTGGCGGCGCTAATTAGGAACAAGGAGATGTTCCAAGGGAAAAGGGTTGGTGTTATCCTTAGTGGAGGAAATATTGACCTTAAGAAAATGGGGGATCTCTTTTCCTAAGCTCCTTCAAGTATAGCCTTGGCATAGTTGTCCCAGGTCATCTCCTTGGATGTCGCTTCCACGTTTTCCGGTGGGATAGGCTTTTCAAGAAAGCTTTCCATTGCGATGGCCATGGAGTCTGTATCCTCTGCTTCTGCTAGGTAACCGTTATACCCATCCTTTATGGTCTCGGGAAAATGTCCAACCTTCGTTGCTAAAACCGGAAGTTTAAAATTGTAGCTAAGCGATTCTACCCCTGAAGGTGTAGCATATTCATAAAACAGCAGTACTGCATCACTGACCTGGAAGTATTTATGGACATCCTCATTTGGAACAAATTCATTGTTGACCATAACCTTTTCTCCAATTCCAAATTCGTCGATCAGAGCTATGGGGTTATAATTCCTTTCGTCATCGGATTTTTTCAAAAAGATCTTCTTTGCAGTTCCAAAAAGAGCATTCTTGATCCTGGTTGACAGCTTTTTCTCATCAAGGGTTTTCCAAAAGGATTCACCACATACGATCAGGGAAACATCATCCCTTTTCTCGCTTAGTTTTTTGAATGCTTCAATGGCGAAATGAAGGCCTTTGTATTTTCTGATGAATCCAAAAAATAGGAATACATTCTTCTTTAAGCCATTTTCTCTTTTGAAAGCCTCAAGGTCAAAAGCCGGGTCGGGTTTGAAGATATCGTAAATGGGATGGTATAGCCTGGTGACAGGAGTTCCTTCACCAGCAGCCTTTCCTTTCTCTCTTAGATAGAATTTCCTTTTTGGATAAAGCTCCTTGAGTTCATCCAATGTCTTTATGGTGTGGACTATGTAACCGTTGGCCTTTGAGATCCCATATTTGGTAGCCTTTATGTCCAGATTGCTTCTTTCTTTCTGGATCACGAAGTGAAGATCCATGAGCACCTCTGTTCCCGCATCTTTTGAAAGCCGATTTACGATCCATCCCATTGGAAATCCCTGGATCGCAATAGCCCATTGAAAGATCACATAATGAGGTTTTAGGCTACGGATCAGTTTAAGAGTTGAGGCCCAGGAACCCGGATTGTTGTAATTAAGGCTATAATGAACCTTGATATTGGTTCCCTTCAAAAGGTCTCCCTTAGATGTTTTATCTACAAATTCCCTTGGTATAATAGCAGGGTATTGTTGGGTCCAGGAAACTATATGGGTCTCTACATTTGGCATTCTGTCGAATGCCTTGGCCAGGCTGGTATTGTAATTTGAGATACCCCCCTTGAACTTTGGCCCGGGGCCAAAACAAACAACCCTGATCTTTTCTTGGCTCACCTTTTACTTCACGTATTTTTCAACGGCGGTGTCATAAACCCTTCTCATTCCATCCCTGATCGAGATCTTGGGTTCCCATCCCAATCTTTCTTTCACGTAATCCATATTGCAATACCTGGAATGAACCCCCACCGGCTTGTCAAGAAGTGGCTTGATGGTGGGTTTGTACCCGGCAAAATCGGTGAAAATGTCGATTAGTTCCAGGAAGGAAGTCAGTCTTCCCTGCCCGATATTGATGGCGCTTCCATCATGTATTTTTTCCATCGCAAGAAGGGTACAGTCAAGAACATCATCGATATGAACGAAGTCCCTTCCCTGCTTACCTGAGCCCCAAACCTCAAATGGGTTTTCCTTTTTGGCTGCACGTGCTGCAATCGCTGGTACGGGATAGCTTAGGTCCTGATCCTCTCCATATCCGCTAAATGGCCTGATGCAAACGATCTTGACCCCATAATGTTCAGCGATGATCTTGGAAAGGAATTCCCCGGTCAGTTTGGTCCAGCCGTAGGTCATATCCGGTTGGCCCATCTTTGCAAAATTGATATCTGATTCGCTAAGGGCTATAGCATCCTTATCTGTTTGAAGATCAATTGGGTATGCGGCGCTAGAGCTGGGATAAAGAACATTATCAGGCTTATTCCTGCTGATCCAGTAAAAGAACTCGGAATCGATTGCAAGGTCGAGTGCAACCTTAATCGGATCCCCATCGATCATTGCCCGTCCACCTACAATAGCAGCAAAATGAAAGAATTTCCCGAGGCTGGAGAATTCAATGTTCAGGAGTTTTGAAAAGTAGTCCAAAGGATCGTTCAGCGATGCCCTTAAAACCTCCCTGATGTCATCCTTGATGAAGATCAAACGGGCGTCCTCCCCATAGGTAAATATGTTGCCACTGGATGACGTTTTGGGTTCAGAAAGCCACTGCTCAGGATCCCAGCCGACCGAAAGATCATCAACAAAAATTATGACATCCTGGGTAGTGGAAAACAACCTTTTGACCATGTTCCTTCCAACAAAACCACAACCTCCCGAAACAATATGGAATTTCATTTTATCCGCTTTGAAAATAAGTCCGCAAAGGTATGAAAGGCCCCCGTATTTGCTCTGACTTAGATCAGGTCTGAGATATATTCTCCTATGGAAAGGGAGGAGGTGGCGGCAGGTGATGGGGCATTGATGACATGGATGCTATTTTTTTGACGCTCAATTCTGAAGTCATCTAACAACCCTCCCCTACGGTCACATGCTTGAGCTCTAACACCTGACCCTCCAGGTTCCAGGTCCTCTTTTTTGATCTCAGGGATCAGAGCTTGTAATGCTTTGGTGAATGCCGATTTGGAGTAGGACCTGTAAAACTCCCCGAACCCTGTTTTGTAGTATTTCCTTGCAACCTTCTGGAAGCCTGGCCAGGAAACGGATTCAAGAAATTCGGAAAGATTGATGTCGCTTTTTTTGTAGCCTTCTCTTGCATAAGCCAATACAGCATTTGGACCAGCTTCGATCCCACCATTTATCATTCTTGTGAAATGGACCCCTAGAAATGGAAAATTTGGGTCCGGAACAGGGTAAATGAGATGTTTTACAAGATGCTCTCTTTCCTTTTTGATCTTATAATATTCCCCTCTGAAAGGAATGATCTTGACATCCGTATCCACCCCTGATAGCTTTGACACCTTATCTGAATACAGTCCGGCACAATTGATCAACAAACTTGCTTGGACCTCATCTTTGCCTGTCTGGATAACTACCTCACCATTCTTTTCTTCGATCTTCCTGGCTGGGCCGTTGAATCGGAACTCAACCCCCTTTTGAGATAGTTCTTCCTTCATCCTTTCCATCATTTGGGGAAAATCTATGATCCCAGTTTGAGGGACCAACAAGGCCTTCTTTGCATTTACATGAGGCTCCCTTTCTTTTAGCTCCTCATTATCAAGGAACCGAAGGCCATTCAGACCATTTTGTTCTCCCCTCATCCGGATCTTTTCCAATCCTGACAATTCCGAGTCCCTGGTTGCGACAATTATTTTTCCACAGATCTCGTGTTTGACATCGTATTCCCGGGCGAATTCAAGGAGCAGTTTGTATCCGTTTAGGCAATTTTTGGCTTTTGAACTGCCAGGAGGGTAGTAGATCCCTGAATGGATTACACCGCTGTTATGGCCGCTTTGATGCTGACCGATCTTCGATTCTTTTTCCAGAAGAACAATAGACTTTGAGGGGTACTTTTTACTTACCTGGAAAGCAGTACTCAGGCCGACTATTCCTCCTCCAATGATTGCAATATCAAAACTCATTTCTCTTGTTTTCAGCCCCCACAGCCTAAAAATCTTTTTAGATCTTTTATTTCAGGCGAGATCTGTTCATCGATTTGCTCAAAAAAATATTTTCCATCGCTCAGAATGATGATCTTTCTCCCTTTGGAAGCCTGAATAGCTTCTGCTCTTGTTTCTTTATCCATGGATTCAGGAAATATAAAACCGGGGAAGGCTTTCAGATAAGCTTTTTCGAGGTCTGTAGGATCGGAGGAAAATGGTTTCGGGGAGTTTTCAGCTCCTGATCTTCCCAATGTCGGCTTTAAGTTTATCGATGATATCCGCCTCGCTTTCATCTTCTCCCTGAAAAGCGTCTGCTACTTTTTGGATCACGTTCAAAAAGATCTTTTCCATGTTATCATCAAAATGATCTTTCCGACGCTGAACGATCTTAAGGGCCTTGTCATAGGCCGAGTTCAAGCTTGGAGAAATTGCGGAGTTTAGAATCTCAAACCTGGATTCAGCAATCCAGGCATCACCTTTAAGTTCCCTTCTGATTATTGAACGAAATCGCCGTTTTTCCTCTGGTTGGGTCTTTCCATCCGCCATTGCAATTGCATAGGAAAGCTCCGCCAAGGCTTCATACAGCTCCGTTCTCTCCTCATTCATGGGTGAAATATAAAAACAGGGCGACTAAAAAAAAATTTAATCGCCCTGCCTGAATGGGAATAGTGCTGCTTTGAGCTTTACGCTTCTGTTAGCTGTGCTTCCAATTTTTCGGTTAGTACGCTTTTGTGAACCGCACCCACCTGCTTATCCACGACCTCTCCGTTTTTAAAGAAAAGAAGGGTAGGGATGCTGCGAATTCCAAATTGAGCCGAAACACCTGGATTAAAATCCACATTGACTTTTCCAACAACCGCTTTTCCGTCGTACTCATCGGCAAGTTCTTCTACGATAGGGCCTATCATCTTACAAGGTCCGCACCACTCTGCCCAAAAGTCTACCAAAACGGGTTTTCCTGAGTTTAGTATTTCGTTAAAATTCCCGTCAGAGATTTCTACTGGTTTTGCCATTATTTATGATTTAAATATTGATTGCAAAGTTAGGGTTTCGTTGGCTTATAACAGTAGCTTGAACGACAGACCCTCTGTTTCTTCAAGCTTTTCCAATAATCCTGAATCCAGGTTTACCTTGGACTTTCTACACAAAAAGTGGATGTCCCAATTCCTGGTTTCATCCCTTACCTGGATCTTCAAGGGAAACTTTCCAGGATTCTTTTGAATAAGTTCCTCTATTTCCTTGACGATCAACTCGTCGACCTCATCAGCCTTCAGGACCAATTGAAGTCCTTTGGTGAGGTTTGATTTGATCTCGGATAGAAGGTGGAAGGAAATGGCCTTGAATTCCCAGTCTGATTCCAGAATTGGTGCATTCGGAGTGGTCCTTAGTTCCATTTCCTTGCGCCAGTTTAGACCCATTTTTCCTTTTACATGGATAAATCCCTTTGGCGTGAAATACCCTTCATATTTAACATACTCTTCCCCGGAAAGGAAGATATCTGTAGAACCGGTTTTATCCTCTATGGTCATCACCCCATAGGGCTGACCTCTCTTGGTTTGGCCGTTCCTTTTGCTTGTAACCATCCCTCCTATGGAGATCTCTTCAGTCTTTTGAGAAGGTAATTCTGAGATCTTATGTGTACAGAATTGATCCAGTTCCAATTCAAATTGATCTAGGGGGTGGCCCGAAATGTAAAAGCCCACTACATCCTTTTCAATGTTGAGTTGTTCAATTTCACCAAAAGGTTCCTGGTTCTTTATGGCAGGCGGAGCGAATCCATTCTTTTGACCTCCTCCAAAGAGAGCTGCTTGTGAAGAATTGGCTTCCTGTTGTTCTTTTTGACCGAATTTGATCGATAGGTCAATAAGGTTGGGCTGGTCATCAACCCCATGCAGATATTGCTTTCTATGGTATTGACCAAAGCAATCAAATGCTCCGGCCATGGCCAGCACCTCAAAGGTCTTCTTGTTGACCGACCTAAGGTTTACCCTGCTGGCAAAATCAAATATGTCCTTGAATGGTCCTTTTTCTTCTCTTTCTTCAATTATGCTGCTTACGGCCGCATCCCCAGAACCTTTTATCGCCCCAAGTCCAAATCTGATCTCTCCCTTGTTGTTGACATCGAAATTGATAGAACTTTCGTTTGCATTCGGTCCCAGTACTGGAATCTCCAGATTCCTGCACTCATCCATAAAGAAGGTGACCTTCTTGATGTCACTCATATTGTGGGTGAGGACCGCTGCCATATATTCAGCAGGGTAATGCGCTTTCAGGTATGTGGTGTGGAATGCAATTACCGAATAGCAGGTGGAATGGGACTTGTTGAATGCATAAGCTGCAAAAGCTTCCCAATCCTTCCATACCTTTTCCGCCACCTCTTTTGAATGCCCCCTTTCTTCACATCCATTAAGGAATTTGGGTTTAAGTTCATCCAGTATCTCCTTCTTTTTCTTTCCCATCCCCTTCCTGAGCAGATCAGCCTCGCCCTTTGAAAAACCGGCAAGTTTTTGGGCCAACAGCATCACCTGCTCCTGATAAACAGTGATGCCATAGGTTTCTTTTAGGTTCTCCTCCATTTCAGGGAGGTCATAACTGATCTCTTCCTCACCATGCTTCCTCCTGATGAAATTCGGGATGTACTCCATAGGGCCCGGACGGTAAAGGGCGTTCATTGCGATAAGGTCTTCGAACTTATCAGGTTTAAGGCCCTTCAGGTAGCGCTGCATACCTGGGCTCTCAAATTGAAAGGTCCCGTTTGTGAGGCCCTTTTGATAAAGCCGGTAGGTTTTTTCATCATCCAGAGGAATCTCATCAGGGTCGATCTTAACCCCATGCTTTTCCTCAATGATCCTGATCGCCTCATTGATGATGGTGAGGGTTTTCAAACCAAGGAAGTCCATTTTCAGCATACCTGCTGATTCCACAACCGAATTATCGAATTGCGTGACCAATAGGTCTGAATCCTTGGCTGTTGAGGCTGGGATGAGGTTGGTGATGTCTTCAGGGGTGATAATGACCCCACAGGCATGCGTGCCGGTATTTCTTATTGAACCTTCAAGCTTAGCTGCCTGCTGAAGAGTGGTGGCCTGGAGGTCATCACCTTTGAAGGTCTGTATCAATTGCTCTGCCCTTGGTATTTGGGAGCTTGGGAGCTTTTCCTTCAGGTCACCATTTTTCGATGCGAAAAGAGCTTTTAGTGAAATGTCGGGGACCATTTTGGCCAGACGGTCAGCTTCAGGCAGGGGGAGGTCCAAAACTCTTGCTGTATCTCTTATGGAAGACTTAGCTGCCATGGTGCCGTAAGTGATGATCTGGGCGACCTGGTTATACCCATACTTGTCTACTACATAATCAAGGACCTTTCCCCTTCCTTCATCATCGAAATCGATATCAATATCCGGAAGGGATATCCTGTCAGGGTTGAGGAACCTCTCGAACAGAAGATCATACTTGATCGGGTCAACATTGGTGATCCCGGTACAATAAGCAACCGCAGAACCAGCGGCCGAGCCTCTTCCCGGTCCAACTGCCACTCCCAATTCCCTGGCCTTGTTTGTGAAATCCTGGACGATCAGGAAGTAGCCTGGGTAGCCGGTTTTTTCAATTGTTTCAAGCTCGAAATCCAGCCTTTCTTCGATCTGCGGGGTCAGATCACCGTACCTTTTTTTCGCCCCTTCATAGGTCAGCTTTCTAAGGTATTCGTTCTCGGCCTTTTTGCTATCCCCATTTTTTGAGGAGAACTCTGCGGGGATATCAAATTTTGGAAGGACGACATCGCGTTGGAGTTTATAGGCTTCGATCTTTTCCGCAACCTTTAAGGTGTTTTCCAGGGCGTCAGGAAGATCCGAAAAGATCTGATTCATCTCCTGCTTGCTTTTGATATAGTATTGATCGGTTTCAAAGCCCGGACGAAAACCTCTTCCCCGTCCAATTGGGGTGTTCTTCAATTCACCCTCCTTAACGCAAAGCAGGATATCATGGAATTCCGAGTCCTCCTCTGAAGGGTAAAAGGATTCGCAAGAGGCAAGGATTGGAATTTCATGTTTTTCCGACCATTCCAGCAGGACCTCATTTGCTTTGTCCTCCTCCTCCAATCCATGGCGGTTGATCTCCAGGTAGAAATCATCCCCAAAAAGTTTTTTCCACCAAAGCAGGCGTTCTTCGGCTACCTCTTTTCCGACATTCAGGATCAGATAAGGCAATTCTCCCTGAAGTCCTCCGCTGAGGGCGATAAGATCCTCGTGGTATTTTTCGATCAATTCAAGATCGATCCTTGGGAGCCCGGCATATAGCCCTTCCATATAACCCAGGGAACTTAGTTTGGTCAGGTTCCGGTACCCATTCAGGTTTTTTGCGATCAGCAACTGTCGGAATCGCTTATCGGGATTATCCCTGGTAAATTGCTTTTTCTCCCTTTCCTCGGCAACATAGAATTCACATCCTACTATTGGTTTGACCTCCTCCCTGAGGCAATCCCTTACAAATTGGAAGGAGCCAAACATATTGCCCAGATCGGTCAGCGCGATCGCAGACATTTCATTTTCCTTTGCCCTATTGATCAGATCCACAATGGAACTGGTGGCCTGAAGTATGGAAAACTGGCTATGATTATGAAGGTGTACACAATCCAGGAGGTCTGTTCTTTTTGCTGCCTTGGTTTCTAACTTTTCTTGTGAGGGCTTCTCCTCGATCTGTGAGAAGTTGGATCCTTCCAGGTCAGGTGATTCATATTTGACCTCTAATCCTTTGGAAGGAATTTGTGGTACCAGGTCTTTTTCCAGGAGTCCAAAGAAGCACTTGGCAGTGGCATCGACATCATAGGCTGCATCATGAGCAGCATCGAAAGGTTTCCCAAACAGCTTGGTGTGGAGTTCTGTTAGTGTTGGCCATTTGTATCCTCCTCCTTTGCCTCCCGGGATAGCACAGAAGTCGGTGGAGAGGTCCTTGGTGTCCAGCACATCTTTTTCAAAAAGAACGCTGTGGGTCTCTTTGCGATAGAATTCAGCTCCGACCACCTTGACATCGAAATCGATATTATGGCCGGCAACGAATTCGGCTTTTTGAAGATCAGCTTCAAAGTCACTTAATACCTCTTTGAGGTCCCTTCCTTCACTGGTCGCTCTTTCGGTTGAAATCCCGTGGATCTTTTCCGAAACAAAGGGAATAGAAAAGCCTTCTGGTACGACCAGAGAGCTTCCTCTGGAGACAAGCTTTCCATCATTTTCATGGAGCTGCCAGGCCAACTGGACCATTCTTGGCCAATTAGCCGAATCGCTTATTGGGGCATTAAAATTCCGGGGCAGACCGGTTGTTTCCGTATCGAATATCAGGATCATGTGCTGGGAATCCTAGTCAATTTACAGAGTATGTCTGTGAACAGTTCTTTGATCCCGCAATTTCCGGTTTACTCCCGAGTTTTTCCGGCTCAGAGAAAAATTTTTATCCACCCCAACTTCCGGAACGATTTTCACGTAAAAAATAATGCAATGGCACTTCTTGTAGGATTTATTTGTACCGGATTTTTCATAGGAGGATTTTACTGGGTATGGGAGCGGAAGTTCTCAAGAAGAAGAGAAAAAAATAAACAGGCTAAGATCTGGTAATATGCTTTCGGGCAGAAGGAGACTACTACTAGCTCGAAACAGGACCTCTGCTGAAAAGCGGAGGTTTTTTTTGGATAGAATTTGGTTGGAAACGCTTTTGGAAAATCTTAGATTAGGATAATTGAATTCTCTCAATATGAGTAAAAAACTACTTTCTGGCTCCTTTCTGATCCTTTTATTACTGCTTGCAAATTATAGTTGGGCTGGGGGAGATGGAGCTCAGGTGCCGACCAGAAGTTTGTTTTTCAACAATTATCAGATTGCTCTTGGGGTTGACAATGACCATTATGGCTCGATGTCCCTTGACAGGATGATGTATTTTGCCAAGTACCCCTACCAGATGCAAAGGGATCTTTCCGGGTTTACTGAAGAGATCAATACCACCGCTTATGGAATGGCGCTTTACGTGAATCTTGGCTTTTCCCCATTGAATAAAAAGATCGGAGAATATCGGGAAAACAGGGAGGTTCGTTTCGGTATGGGTTTTCACTCACCAAAGGAGGCTATGCTTAGTTATAAAGATGCAAGCCGGGACACCTCTATTGTGTACTGCAATATTCAAAGTGAGATCACCATTGAGGGTTCATATATCTTTAAGGGCGATTGGGGAAGAAAGTGGATGTGGAGACTTGGATTTGGTGGGAGTATAGGCACCACTTTCAACAATAGCATGATGTTGATCCACGGCAGGTATTATGAACCGGGCGCCCATCCCACCGAGCAACCCGAAGAGGACATTGAAACCGAGACCTTCCGTGCAAAGAATGTAAGTTATTTAAGGGCTTATCTCATTGCAGGGATCTCCTATAAGTTGGGAGAAAAATGGGCCATGGGCTTTGAGTACCGCCGGGGTTGCGGTGTGCAACTCATAGGAGGTTCCGACCCACATTATCTACAAAGGACCGGCAGTTTTATGCTGGGGGTGAGTAAGAGGTTTAGGTAGGGAAGTCTGAGTTTTCTGCTCTGCGGTTATGGCCTTGCTAGCGCTGATAACATCGCGTTTAGATATGCTATTCCTTAGTGCGTCAGAAACAAGATTAGTTACCAATTTGGGTCATATCTCAAAAAGACTCTTTTTTTTGAGAAGACTATAATTCCCTAAACTCTGGTCTTATTTCAAAGAGAAATTCTTTAACTGCTGTATATAAATAGTCCATACCGTCTCCCCCTCTCGCAGGAAAGCTATTGTCATCTTCATAGATATACCTCCAGTCTAAGTTTTCTGAAGTTGAGCTTTCAAGAAAGGAATCAAAATCAAGAAGCCGATCTTTCCATTCTTCCTTTTCGAAGTCGTTAAGGGGTTCTTCTTTATACTCCCCAAATATATCTGAACCAACTAAATGGTTCTCTAGGTTCAATTGTTCACTACCAATTTTCTTCCATTTTTCTTTTATAATTTCTTTTGGATCATTTCCAAAGGAATCCTTGTCCGGAATTTTTTCAAATAATTTTTTAATTGAGTGTCCATGTTCATCTCTTCCTGAAAGAATGTGGATCAAGCACTTGAGAGATAATTCGGCTGCATAACATAAATTCACAAAATTTGGAGTAAGCCCGATTGCTTTGTTAGGATAGGGAACTGGTTTGGTGGTTCCGCAATCATAAAATGATTTTCCAACTAAGAATATTTTCTCTTCTTTCTTCATTGATTATTCATGTTCTTTGAGTTCCGGTTTAATCATTAAAAGATAATGTCTTACTGCTTCAAAAAGCTCAGGCATTTGCCCTGCTTCAGGGAACTGATCATAGTCGTAGATGTACCTCCATTTAGTATAGTATTTGTGAGATTCATTAAGAAATCGATCAAAATCTAATAACTCCTCAAGGTGCTTCTTTTTTTGCTCATTAGTAAATTCGGATCTGTGTGCATTTTCATAAATACTTGACGAAGAATAGACTAATTCCATTTTATTTATCTCTTTTACCCTTTGAGCCCAATATTCTTGGATTATTTTTTTTGGATACCGGCCGAGGTTATCCTGATTTGGAATTTTATTGAAGAGATTCTTTATAGAATGATCATTCCTCTCCAATTTCCCAGTTAAAATTAGAATAAGACATTTTAACCCTAATTCAACCGAAAAAGCAAGGTTTGTATAATGCGCAACATAGCCGACAAGGGATTTTGGCATATTCTTTGGCCTGGTGCATCCACTGTTATAAAATGATTTAGCCAAGTAGTAAATCTTTTCGGATCGAGACATGAAATTGTTTATTGATCTTCAAAGTAGGGTATTATATAAATCTACATAATAATGTCCTTATACAATTGCCCTGTGCTTTGTTTCCTTTTTAAGGCTATATTTCCTTTAAGAGATTTTTTCATTGCTTCAAACGCCATGAATATATCATGGGTTTAATCTGGTTGAGAACTTCTGCTAGTTTATCTTTCTATTCTTGGTGTATGCAAAGCTGTTACGTGTTACCAGACTGACGGTTCTTTTCCCCTTCGAGGTCTTGAACCCTTTTAAGCGCGTCCTTCTTTGAGGTGTGGAATTCGCAATAGACCAGTTCTAAAGGTCTTCTATGTCTCGTGCTTTTGCCTTGGTTGTGGTTAACTGTTTTTCAGAAAATCTCTTAGAATGTACTTCAAAGTCCGTTTGCCATCAGTTGACTTAAAATATCTTTCTCTTCTCTTTGCATCAGCTTTTGAAATATGAAACTCACAATAAATCAATTTCAGAGGCCTTCTTTCCGCTGTACTCTTGGTTCCTCCATTATTGTGGTCATTAATTCTTTCTTCCAGATTTGATGAAAATCCAGTGTAGTTCTTTCCATCCCTAAGGCTTTTCAAGACATAAACACAATATGGCAAGTACATTTGTGCAGACATCTTATGAACTTATAAAAGAAGGGTATAAAAAAAGCCCATTGTTTATGAATGGGCTTTTACTGGCTGTGAAGTAGAGCTCATACTTCGCTCACTTCACAGCCATGAAGTCAGCTTTGCTGTACTTCATGGCTCCCCCTCTTGTAGTTCCCCGCTTTCGCGGAGACAGGCTTCTCGTCCAAGAGTTTTTGTAAACAAAAAAGCCCGGCAAAAGCCGGGCTGGTCGCTACGCTCCCCCTCTTGGACTCGAACCAAGGACCTATTGATTAACAGTCAACCGCTCTAACCAGCTGAGCTAAGGGGGAAAATCGAGGCGCAAAAATATTTTTTCCTGATGGATTTACCAAAGACTGGGTTTAAAAAATTTCAGCGCATTGAACCTATTCGGCTGGACAGGAATTCTAAATTTGCAGGCCTAAAGAGATCAAGCAAAAATGGACATCAAAGCAATACTTTCAGAACTGGGAATAAAGGATCAAAATGACGGTGTTTGGGCAGGTTCCCAATCATGGATGGGAAATGGAGAAAGCATCGATTCACTATCCCCTGTGGATGGAAATCAGATCGCAAGTACCGGTTCTGCAGATAAGGCGGATTATGATAAGGTTATCGGAATGGCTCAAAATGCCTTTACCGAATGGCGCCGAATTCCGGCACCCAAAAGAGGAGAGGTGGTTAGGCAGATCGCCGAGGCCTTAAGGGAAAAGAAGGATGCCCTTGGAGCATTGGTGTCCTATGAGATGGGTAAATCCCTTCAGGAAGGACTAGGGGAGGTCCAGGAGATGATCGATATCGCTGACTTTGCGGTTGGTCTGTCCAGACAGCTTCATGGTCTGACCATGCACTCAGAAAGGTCGAATCACAGGATGTACGAGCAATACCATCCTCTTGGAGTTGTTGGCATCATCTCTGCGTTTAATTTCCCGGTTGCGGTATGGTCATGGAATAGCTTCCTTGCTTGGGTATGCGGGGATGTGTGTGTCTGGAAACCTTCCGAGAAAGTGCCTCTTTGTGGTGTGGCCTGTCAGATCATAGTCAATGATGTCTTTAAAAAGAACAATGTTCCCGATGGGGTTTGCTGCGTGATCAATGGCAAGGTTGATGTCGGAGAAATGATGACCAACGATACCAGGGTGCCTCTGGTTTCCGCTACCGGAAGCATCCGGATGGGAAAAGAAGTTGGTAAGGCCGTGGCATCCAGGCTGGGTAGAGCTCTCCTTGAGCTAGGTGGCAACAATGCCATCATAGTAACAGAAAACGCAGACATGGAAATGGCAATAAGAGGGTCTCTGTTCGGAGCGGTTGGAACTGCCGGGCAAAGATGTACCACCACCAGAAGGTTGATCATCCATGAAAGGATCTTCGATGAGATCTCTCAAAAACTCAGCACGGCATATACTCAATTAAGGATCGGCTCTCCATTGGATGAGAACAATCATGTAGGACCGCTGATTGACAAGGATGCCGTTGGAATGTATGGGGCAGCAATCGAGAAGATCAAATCCTCGGGAGGAGAATTCCTCATTGATGGTGGGGTGCTGGAAGGTCCCGGCTATGAGTCAGGATGTTATGTGAAACCATGTATTGCTGTGGTGAAAAACGATTTCGAGATCGTTCAGGAAGAAACCTTTGCCCCGATCCTGTATCTGATCAAATATTCCGGTGAGGTCGAGGATGCCATCGATATTCAGAATGGTGTCAAGCAGGGGCTATCTTCTGCCATTATTTCCAAAGACCTTCAAGAGGCAGAAACCTTTCTTTCAGCCTGGGGTTCGGATTGTGGTATCGCCAATGTGAACATTGGAACATCCGGCGCTGAGATAGGAGGTGCTTTTGGTGGAGAAAAAGAAACCGGGGGTGGAAGAGAATCGGGTTCTGACGCCTGGAAGGTATACATGAGGAGACAGACCAATACAATTAATTTTGGAAAAGAACTTCCCCTTGCACAGGGCATTAAGTTTGATGTTTGATTATCCCTCATTGATATTATCTTTGGGATTCACATTGTGCTTGGTTAATGTCCTCGATCCGATATAAAGCTGTTTTGTTGGTTGATGATAATGAGATCGACAATCTCATCAATCAAAAAATGATCGAAGCCTCAGGAATTGCCGAAAAAATCTTTGTAAACACTAGTGCCAAATCGGCCCTGGAATTTCTCAATAATCTGACCGTTTTGGATAAGAACGGAAATGATCTTCTCCCAGAGTTGCTGTTTCTTGATATCGATATGCCCTTGATGGATGGATATCAGTTTCTCGATGAGTTTGGAAAGCTAAAAGACGATATTAAGAAGAGGGTTAATATCATCATGTTGACCTCGTCCATTAATCCTCATGATGAAAGGACAGCCAAAAGCTATCCCTATGTCAAAAAATTCCTGCACAAGCCCCTAACTAAGGAAATGCTGCAAAATCTGAAGGTCTAAGAAGGGATCATTAGTTTTTCAAAATAACCAGACCTTGAAAGTATCCTCACCGGGCAGAAATGCTCCGGGAAGCTATCCTGTATTAGCTGAAAATACTCCAATAGCTTCTGTGACTTATTCTTCTTCTGATTTGCAAAATGGGTCTTGAGGAATTTGATCACGTACACCGCATGCATGCAGTTTTCCTTGCCCAATATCCTGATCTGTCTCTGAATACTATGCGCCAGCTGGCTGAACAATTCGAAATCGTCCATCAGGGCATAAAAAATTGCGAGGAGGATCTTTACTTCCATATTGGTTTCAGGGTGGCCTTTGAAACTGATCTCGTTTAACAAATGATTCAGGAACATGGCCCCACCTTCTATATCCCCGCTCATCAATGAGCATACTGATCGGTAAGTATAATAGCTGGCAAATCCAGGGATATTTTTTGGATCTGGTTCGAAATCCCTGAATCTTGATTCATTCCATTCTGCCAGACCTCCTTCCTTGCCTTTCATTACCTTCCAATGCATAAAAGAGAAAAGGAAAACCGATGGGAAGGTGAAGCTCTGGTAATTCTGGATCAGTCTTGGAAGGAGATTTTGCACCTCTTCAATGTATTTTTCAGCCTCTTCATAATCCCCTTCTTTTAATTGTAACTCAAACTTGAAGGCCTCAAGCAGGGATTTTAAATGGTAATAAGTTGAATCCAGATAATAAGTTTCAAATATGACTTCAAGTTTTTCAAAGCTTTCGTTGAGTTCACCCTTATTGGATTCCTCCTTGAGGAATAGTTCAGCGAAGATCTCCTGGCAGGTCTTATAGACGAAAAGTCGATGGGATTTGTAAAGCGCCCTGGTGTTCTCCAGTTTTTGGGAGATCAGGTCCAGCTCTATTCCCAATTCCTCTTTCTTGGTGAGGTAAAATTCTCCAAACTTTTTAAAGTATTCACCCAGATCATCCTCCTGTTGATCTATCGCAAGGTTGAAGGCCACCTGTTGGTTATAAAGCTGCCTGTAGTTGAAATGATCTTCAGAGAAATTATGAAGCTTCTTGAGGTACTTGTAAACAATGGTCAGCTCGTTGGAGAGGTCATAATCCAGAAGTTCCTTTTCAAGCTTTTTCAGCGTAGCAATTGCAATGGCCTTTTTCTGTGTGAAGATGATCTCATGGATATTGGCAACTTTCTTCAAAAGGTCAGCCCTTGGGCTCTCCATTTTTTGGAGTAGATATTCTTCTATTCTTTGATTCAGCCGAGACCTAAGGGTATAGTACGCATTGGCATTGACCTGTAGGTCAGCCATTATTTCATTATCCTTAAGTTTGCCTTCTTTGAGATGTTTGAATAGATAAGCGGACTTCTCAGCGCTTCCCTCCAGAAGGATCTTGAATATACTGTCGAAATCCTCTTCGCTCAGATCCTGGATTATCTGGTTTAGTTTTGCCATTAGTAATGGTAAATATTACATCAACAAATTTATCCTAATTTGACTTATATCAAACAAAAATTGAAAAATTGCTGCTTTGTCGGGGTATTTTTGTGAACAAATGGCAAAATACTTACACGTCAAATGATGGTTAAAAGGGGAAATATATGCAACAAAAATGCCTCTCACGGAACCCCACTGGATTATTCTTCATTAAGTCTGTAACTTAGAAAGTTCAAACCTAAAGAATGAAAGATTTGGATAAGATCAGTTACGAAACGGTAAGATCCTGGCTTGAGGGAATCGCAACAAGCAAATACAAGTGGAGAAGAAATTCTCAGGATGACATCCGTTTTGATGATCTTGAAGGTTTGACCCCCCCGGATTTCAATGCCCAGGTTTCGATGGTCAAAGAGGCTGGTGCAGCAGGCACAGGGCAGGGAAGGGTGATCCAGTTCAGCCATACCTTACCATTTTACAGAAGGCCATTTGCCATTGCAGCTTCTGTTGCGATTTTGATGATCGCGGTGTTCTATGGTATTCAAACCGATGAACTGAAACCAATTGTAGCTGGCAAAGGCCAAATGCTTCAGGTGGATCTACCGGATGGATCTTTGGTAATCCTAAACTCCGAGTCAAGAATAGAATTTGATGAAGAAGATTTCAGGAATGGAGAAAGGAACGTAGTCCTTAAAGGAGAAGCCTGGTTCGATGTTCAAAAAGGAGGCTCATTCGTGGTTGAGGCTGGAAAGGGCTCCGTCGAGGTACTTGGTACTGAATTCAATGTGCTTTCCAGGCCTGGAAATTTTGAAGTGGTATGTGATGAAGGCAAGGTTAAAACCCTTTATGGCAGGTCAGGGGTAACCCTATTTGCCGGAACCGGTGTTAAATATGACTTTGAAAAAGATCTTCTTGTTGAAAGCAAAAATGTAAGCAGGTCTGAATGGAGAGATGGAGCATTTTATTTTGATAATGACCCGATCGTAAACGTCTTAAACGAATTGGAAAGGCAATTTGAAGTTTCCCTCGACTTCAGGGGAAATGCCAAACAATCCTACACTGGGGTTTTTAAAGCTGGGAATTTAACTTCTGCCCTAGACCTGGTTTGCAAGCCCCTTGACTTGGATTACTCTATTCAGAAAGATGGGTCTGAAACATATGTGTTGATCAAATAGAAGTTGTTCCGAATACCGACCCTGAGGGTATTTTTTCTTCTTGTACTTTCTCTTCTTTTCGCTTCCAATCAGGGATTTACGCAAATTGTTACTGTAAAGTGGCATAACCTCCCCCTAAAAAAATGTCTTAAGGAGCTAAAAAAAGATCATGGGCTTGACTTTGCCTATGATCCTCAAAAGTTTGGAGACAAGAAAGTGTCCTTGGAGGGAAACTATGCTTCAACAGATATTGTCCTGAATAGGATCTCAGAACAGATAGGGGCCAAATGGGAATCTATTGAAGGAGTGGTCATCTTCCTTGAAGTCCAGGAAAAGGATGTAATGGAGATCTATAGTGTTAAAGGGGTGGTGTTGGATGGACAAAAAAGGGAAAGGCTGCCTGGAGCCATGGTTTACTTCGAACCATCCCTGCGTTCCACTTCTACCAACCAGGATGGCTATTTTTTCCTTGAAGGAGCCATCCCCGGGGATGGTTTCCTTGTGGCCAGGTATCTGGGTTACAAGATCTTCCGCCAACCTCTCTCAGAGCTTAAAGGAAGATCCCAAATCCAAATAAGATTGGAGCCAGAGCCTCACCTCCTTGATGAAGTAACCGTGGATGAGAATCCTGAGAACACTTTGTTTCAATCCCAGGAGATCTCAACCATTTCTTTTAACCAGGCCAAAATGAAAAACTTCCCTGCCCTAGGTGAGATCGACCCCTTTCGTTCCGTTCAGTTACTTCCTGGGATAGGCAGTACGGATGAAAACCTTTCAGGAATTAGTATTCGTGGAGGCTCCGGGGACCAAAGCCTCGTTCTATATGATGGTTTCAGGATCTTCCACCTGGATCATTTTTTTGGGTTTCTGAGCTCCTTCAATGCTGATGCCATGAAGAAGATCAATATCTATAAGGGGGGGTACCCGGCCAATTTTGGTGGAGGTGCATCTGGAATTGTGGAGTTGAATGGTAAGACCGGTGATCCGCAGAAGCCACATGGCAGCGTAGGATTAAACCTACTCAGCGCCCAGGCTACACTTGAGGTTCCGATCTCGAAAAAATGGAGCCTATTCCTGGCAGGTAGGAGAAGCTATACCGATATCGTCGCAAGCCCGTCCTATAAGAAAATGATGGAAAATGTTTTGAACAATGACGAGCGGACAGACCTCTCCGATGAAGAGCAAAGCTATGACGAACTCCAGCCTGATTTTTACTATTACGATGTAAACGGAAAACTCTCTTTCAGACCCGATGAGAGGAACCTCTTCTCTCTTACGGTATTCAACAGCCGGGACAATTTCAGGATTGATAATTCTGATCAAATAACAGACCTCTCGTATGAGACCGAAAACAGGACCACCTGGGGGGTTACCGGATTA
>JANQSY010000069.1 GCA_028279065.1 Cytophagales bacterium | reverse complement strand
ATTTGCTAACTTTATTATTGCCTTTTCTGTCCGACTAATTGGGTGGTACTAAAACAATTAGACCCTTCGCCCTCAAGGGCCACGGGTCAATTAGACCCGTAGCCCTCAAGGGCTTCGGGTCTAATTGTTAATTAGTCACTGTGAAGTACAATCTTAGACTGGCTCCAGTTGTTCAAAGGGTGGATAGCACTATCCAATGGATAAATCACTATCCACTGGATAACGCAATAGGTTTCAGTGGTATTTATCCATTGAATAGTGGTTTATCCGCTGGATAGTTCTATCCACCCTTTGAACAGCTGGGGCTTGGTGTAATAACAATTGGCCACCAAACTGTATGTTAATCTGTTTGAAATTGACCTACGTTTGCATCAAAACTTTGCAATTTAGGACGGACGAATTAGAGCCTGCAACACTGAAAACGCTTGCGACGTGACAACAAAGAAAAACATAGTAAATTCTCACACACACTCGGCAACTGTTTTTAAAACCTTCGTCATTCACCCAGGGTGCTTTGCCACAACATTTACGCAAATCAGTTGTTCTGTATATTTTTTCCTTGAGAGCAAGGGTAGTTTCACAAACCTCACCCCCAATATCATTGAGGAAAGGAGGATGAATGCAGTGGCAATGGATGTTTTTTCCAGATTGATGATGGACAGGATCATCTTTCTTGGAGTGCCGATTGATGATTATGTCTCAAACGTAGTTATCGCTCAATTACTATTTCTCGAGTCTGCAGATTCAAGAAAGGACATATTGATGTACCTGAATTCACCCGGTGGATCAGTTTATGCAGGACTGGGGATCTATGATACCATGCAATACGTTGGCCCCGATGTAGCGACCATCTGTACAGGACTTGCAGCATCTATGGGAGCGATTTTGCTGACAGCTGGAGCAGCAAATAAACGAACCGCATTGACCCATTCCCGTATAATGATACATCAACCTATGGGGGGAATTGGGGGCCAGGCATCTGACATCCAAATTTCAGCCAAGGAGATCCAAAAACTGAAAAAAGAGTTATATTCAATAATATCTCAGCATACTGGAAAGAAAGCCGAGGATATTGCCAATGATGCGGAAAGGGATTTTTGGATGACGGCAGAGGAAGCAAAAAAATACGGTTTGGTTGACGAAGTGCTGGGAAAAAAGAAAAAGTAAAAATGGCTCAGGTCAATTGCTCATTTTGTGGCAGGAATAAGAAGGATGTCAGATTGATGATATCGGGCATTCATGCGCACATATGCGACAAATGCATCGAGCAGGCCATGGTCATTTTGGATGAAGAGGTTCAATCTTCGAAATCATCTACTTCCCCTCAATTCAAGCTGCTCAAACCCAAGGAGATCAAGGAGTTCCTCGATCAATTTGTGATCGGGCAGGAAGATGCAAAAAAGGTGCTTTCAGTTGCGGTTTACAACCATTACAAGCGTTTGATGAACCCTCCGAAAGATGATGAGATAGCGATTGAAAAATCGAACATCATCATGGTTGGAGAAACGGGTACGGGAAAGACCTATCTGGCAAGAACCCTGGCTAAATTGCTTGATGTACCTTTCTGCATTGCCGATGCAACAGTACTGACCGAGGCCGGATATGTTGGAGAAGATGTGGAAAGCATCCTGACAAGGCTTCTTCAGGCCGCCGATTACAATGTAGAGAATGCCGAGAGAGGCATCGTTTATATCGATGAGCTGGATAAGATCGCGAGAAAAGGGGATAATCCATCAATTACCAGGGACGTCAGCGGCGAAGGAGTTCAGCAGGCATTGTTAAAGCTTTTGGAAGGAACCACGGTCAATGTCCCGCCTCAGGGAGGCAGAAAGCATCCCGACCAGAAAATGATCTCCGTAAACACCGAGAACATCCTATTCATATGCGGAGGGGCTTTTGATGGAATTCAAAAGATCATTGGTTCAAGGCTAAATACGCGTCCGCTAGGGTTTACAGGTAGGACTAATCCAATGGAAAATCTTGAGGATCACCTTTTGCTTCAATATGTTAATTCCCATGACCTTAGAACCTTCGGGCTGATACCTGAGCTGATCGGAAGGCTTCCCGTTGTGACCTATTTGAATCCTTTGGATGAAGAGACTCTTCTGAAAATACTTATTGAACCCAAAAACGCCATTACGAAGCAGTACAAGAAACTTTTCGAAATGGAAGGGATTGAAATTGAATTTGAAGAGGACGCCCTTAAATACATTGTAAAGAAAGCGGTAGAATTCAAGCTTGGGGCACGAGGCTTAAGATCTATCTGTGAAGCGATAATGGTTGATGCCATGTATGAATTACCTTCTCAGAAAAACCCCGGGTCCTTATTGATCACAGAAAGGTATGCTGAAGACCGGATCAGAAAATCCAAGCTTCAGAACCTAAAGGCCGCCTAATCCTTCCAGAAAAGTCTTTGCCCTTCTCTTTTTAGAGGCGTCTCAAAATTGTTTTTGAAGAGTTCCCCCGTACCCAGTCCCTGGGCCAGAACATTATCATATTGAGCTGCAAACTGGGCAATAGCGGAAAGGCCAAGGTTAGATTCCAGGGCTGAGGTGATCCACCATCCGATCTTTCGTTCTTCTGCAAACTTTATCCATTCTTCTACCCCTGTGAATCCTCCGTGCAGTGTTGGCTTTAATGCAATAAATTTCGGTTGACAGGCTTCCAACAGGTTGACTTTGTCTTCACATCCTATCATTTCCTCATCAAGTGCAACCGGAACTCCACTCCGGGCCAATTCCCTCATTTCGTCATGATGTCCAACAGCAAGAGGTTGCTCAATCGAGTGGATCCCCAATCCTGATAACGCATTCCACTTTTCCCGGAACTCATTTTTGGTGAATGCACCATTTGCATCCAAACGGATTTCAAGATTCGGCCCGCCCATCTCTCTTAGGAGCATGATAATTTCCATCTCCTCTCTCCAGGTAATTCCACCGATCTTAACCTTTATGCAGGAAAAATCTTGTTCGATCTTCTTTTGGACTTGGCTTACCATGTAATTCTTGTCCCCCATCCAGATCAGGCCGTTGATTGGAATTCCGCTTTCAAGTGAAGCAATTCCATTCGGGAAATAGATGTGCTTTTGGTTTGAGTTTAGTTCTGCTATTGCCATTTCCAATCCAAAACGCACAGATGATGGAAGGTCTTTTGACTCTAGGATCTGGAGAATATCCTCATCCTGAAGTTCGTTTAACGCATGTTCACAATCATCAACAGTCTCAGGACTTAATCCAGTGAGCGGAGCAATTTCTCCACTCCCAATCATTCCATTGGAGTCCTTTAGGGTAACAACCAGGAATTCCTTCTCATTAAAAATATTCCTGGAGGTTTTTGCGGGAGATTTAAAATCAAAAAATTTCCTTTCGATTGATATATGGAAATTCAATTCTGTTTTCTTAGAAAGGAGTAAAGAAGGGAAGAAATTGTGACTCCATCAGGACTCGAACCTGAAACCCCCTGCTTAGAAGGCAGGCGCTCTATCCAGTTGAGCTATGGAGCCAGTAGAAAGATTAAACGGATTACCTTCGGTGCCCATCGAGAAGGCAACTGGTTGTCCTTCTCGGATCCGTCTTTGCTGGCCTTCCCGGTTGTGAAGACCAACTTCGTTACCCGGCTTTTCAAACGGATTACCTTCGGTGATCCGTTTTGGGTCCCTTGACCATGAAGTGTGGGCCATCCACAAAAACACTTCCACCCTTCCGGATTACCTGCGGTGATCCTTTGTGGTGGCCGTGCCCGGTAGTAAAGGCCAACTTCGTTACCCGGCTTTCAAACGGATTACCTTCGGTGATCCGTTTTGGGTCCCTTGACCATGAAGTGAAAGCCAGTGCTTCGCACTTTTTTCCCCACCTTTTGCAGGAATGAATTCCTGCCAAGCTGAGAGTGAAAAACCACCGACTTCGTCGATGGCTTTCTACTTCATGGTCGGGGTGGTAGGATTCGAACCTACGACCCCTCGCTCCCAAAGCGAGTGCGCTAACCGGACTGCGCTACACCCCGAATACTATATCAATAATTCAAAATCTTAAGAAAGGAACTTCTTTCCTTCTCTTCAAAGCTTCGTCCAGTAAACCGGACTGCTTGCCCGACCGAAGTGTAACGAAGGCGGACGCTACACCTCGAAAAATATCAACGTCTAAATTCCATCGAAAGGCCTAAAACCTCTCATTCTTCATGGCTTCGCCAGACGAAGCCTTGGCGAAGTCTGGCGGAGAGAGGGGGATTCGAACCCCCGGTACCTGTTTCCAAGTACGCATGTTTAGCAAACATGTGGTTTCAGCCACTCACCCACCTCTCCAAAGAACTTTTCAACCTCTTGCCAATATTATTGCACCAGCCAAAAAATTGAGGCGCAAATCTAGTATTTTTATTTCAAATTTTTCCTTCGTACACTTTGATAAAATCTAGTTTGAAACCCAAGAATCGACACTCCGGAATCCTTTGGCCCATTGCTCTTGCAATGCTGATTCTCCTCCCCTTTTCCTGCCAGGTTGAGGATGAGCAGAAGCAAAGCCAGCAAAAGGATGTTGCCCGGATCCTTTCCGACCACGAACCCAGGAATATTCATTGCAAATACTGGTCTTCAACAGTGGAGAAAGGGATCTCAGATCAGGTCTTTCAAAAGCTGATCGACCTGGACCCCCTTACTTTTAAGCCAAAAGAAGTATTGGCTTCAAAAATCCCCGAAATCAACCTTACAGACAGTCTGCCCTTTATTGATTTCGAAATAAAATCTGGGGCAAAATGGCATGATGATAAAGCCTTAAAGCCGGATGACATCCTCTTCACCCTAAAATTCATGTTCAACCCTTTCCTCGAACAGGATTTCGATGCTAACTATTTCACCTTTATTAAGAATATCGAAGTATTGGATGAGGAAATCAATATGGTGAGATTCACCCTGAATAATCTGGTTCCAGATCCTGTTTACTCCACAGGTCAGATCACGATCATTCCGAAACACATCTATGACCCCGATGGGCTTTTTGATAAATATAGCTTCAGAGAATTCAAAGAGAACAATGAGAGGATAATGGGCGACTCAACTTTAAAAAGGCGTTCGGAAGAAATCCTGGCAAAGGTGTATGCATGGGAACCGGAAACCCTTATCGGAACTGGTCCCTACAGGTTCAAGGAGAGACTTGAAGGACAAAATCTAATTCTCGAAAAAGTGGCCGACTATTGGGGCGAGGACTATAGCGAATCCAACCCCTGGTTCCAAGCCTTTCCCAGTTCAATAAATTATATGTTCATTTCTGAGCCCATTTCCAAAAAGTTGGCTCTGGAAAATCAGGAGGCAGATGTTCATCGTTTTTCAACTTCCTTCCTTCCAACAATATCGGATAATCCGGCTATCAGCGAAAACTTTCAGGAAGAGAAGATCATCTATTTCGGGTTTGTCTATTTGGGGCTGAATACCCTTTCCTCTAGGTTGAAAAATCCAGAGCTTCGACGGGCAATTTCCTTTTTGATCGATAGAGAAGAGATGGTGGAGTACCTTCAGGAGGGTTATGGCAAGATAACCAACCATCCTTTTTTTGGGCTGACCACAGCTGGTGAAAGTAAAATTAGAAGCTATCCTTCCTTCAATCCAGACAGTTGTATCTGGTATTTAGAAAAGGGGGGATGGAAGATCCAAAACAATGATGCCTTCCGGTCTAAACTGGTGAACGGGCAAATGGAAAAACTTCAATTAGAATATGTCTATAGTTCAAAAAACAAAAGCAGCGAAGACACAGGATTATTGTTGAAGGACAAGGCAAGGTCAGTTGGGATAGACATAGTCCTGGTTCCTCTTGAATTTGGAACCTACCTGGATAGAATGAGTAACCACGAATTCGATATAACCAGAGGTGGAATTGGTACGTTGCCAAGAGGATTTAATTACAAGGCTATTTTCCATACAGAGGCCATTTCAAAAGGGAAGAACTATGTGGCCTTCGGGGATAAAACTTCTGACAAAATATTGGAAGACCTGGACATCGAAATAGACCCTGCAAAAGCAGAGGATCTAAAGGTCCAACTTAGCAACCGGCTGGTCGACTCCAGATCATGGATCATTCTATATAACCCTGAGATCCCAGTCCTGGTATCAACCAGATATAAGAATTATATCAATTCACCTGTTTTTCAAGGGATTTGGCCTCCAAGTTTAAATTGATGGTTTGAGCAGATATCTTCTTCAAAGATTAATTGGTTTTATACCCACCCTTATCCTGATCATGGTCTTTTCCTTTTGGCTGGCCAGGGAAGCACCAGGCGATCCTTTTCTCATTCAATACCAAAGCCAGGAGAAACATTTCGGTTTGTCAGCCAAAGCCGTTGAGTCCTCTTCCAAACAACCCTTATTCTTTTTCTCGTTTGAACCACTCGATGAGGGCCATTTGGTCTTCCAGTTTTTTCCCTCAATTAGTTTTAATGGAACTCATAATCAGTTTTTCTCCTGGACTAAAAAACTTTTTACCGGAGATCTAGGAAATTCTTTTCGCTGGAAATCCAGTATCTGGAAGGTGATCTTTCCTCCGTTTTTGGTTTCCATTATGTTAGGAACCATCTCTACATTGATCATGGTCCTTTTGGCTATCTGGTTAGCCTTGGTCCTTTCTGAAAGCAAAAGTTCAAAAACCACAAATGGGATCTGGTTAGTTCTGGATTTCCTTTATTCCATTCCACCTTACTGGTTGGCAATCCTGCTGCTGATCTTTTTCACCTCCTCATCTTTCCTGCAAATATTTCCAAGTGGTGGGTTGGGCGGAGAAAAAAGCAATGTTATACTTTCCTTTCTCGACATGGCTTACCACTTGTTCCTTCCTATTATTTGCCTGAGTTTGCCGCCTGTGGCTTACTTCACCAAGATCATTCACCAAAACATAGGCTTGGAATCAAAGAAGGTCTATTCCCTGAACTCAGCCTCTCGAGGTTTTTCCGCACGCTGGATCCTCAGGAAAGAGGTCTTAAGAAATTCATTGATACCTCTTTTTGCCCATATCCCCCTTTTTCTCTCTTCCATCCTTGGTGGAGCCCTTATGATTGAGAAGATCTTCAATCTCCCCGGGATGGGCAAGCTGATGGTAGATGCATTTTCTTATAGGGATTACCCAATTATTTTTTCTATCGCTTTGTTAACAGGCCTCCTGACTTTGACGGCCTTTTTGGTTACGGACCTCCTATACGTTCGTTTTTCACCACAAATTGGAAGAGGTTTTAATAAATCCTGATGGGTAGGATCAAGGTTCAAATACCACTGGTAATTCTCGCTCTCTGGGTTATTCTGGCCCTTTTTGCTGATTTTATAGCATCTTCAAATCCGATCTTGATCAGGGACGAGCGGGGTTTGAGCTTTGTTGGTCCTTATAGTGACTTCTCCAAAAAAAGCCAGCAAGATTATGAAACCATTCTCATGCCCTTGGTGCCTTTTTTACCTACTGAACTTGACCTTAGCAATAAAAGGTTTTCTTCTCCAGGTAGTACACTTACAGAAAAAGAAATCAGCAGGGTCCACTACCTTGGAACGGACAGGGTTGGAAGGGATATCTTATCAGGCCTTATTCACGGCGCCAGGTTTTCGTTGTTTATCGTGCTGGCTAGCGTATTCATCATTGGGGTCTTTGGAACATTGATCGGAGTGATCATGGGACTATTTGGTGATAAGGGTTTGGTCCTTTCAAGATTTAGCATAATTCTTATATCAATTGGGCTTTTCCTTGGTCTTTTTTGGATCCAAAGCCTAGGTCTTATAAAGGCAGGTCTGGGATTAGGAATTATGATCCTGACATTCTTAATCCTTTCCAGATTGGTCTCAAGGTCCTTTCCTCAAAAATTGGGAAGGAATGTTTCCATCCCCTTGGATTACATTCTTTCTAGGCTACTTGAGATCTTCGAGACCATCCCAAAGTTGTTTTTGCTATTGGTGCTGATATCACTCTGGGACCCTAGTACTGAAAGATTGATCCTGGCTCTTGCACTTACCGGCTGGGTTACCCTAACCAAAATGATCCGCGGAAAGACTCTTTCCATAACAAATTCACAGCTATTTGATAGCTTGAAAGCCCTTGGATCTCCCTGGCACTGGTCCCTGAGGCATCATGTTTTTCCGTTTATTCTACCGGATCTATTGGCCTACCTGGCTTATTTAGCCGGAAATATCATCCTGATTGAATCCGCTTTGTCATTCCTTGGGCTTGGAGTTTCTCCGGATGTAGTGTCCTGGGGAAGCATGTTATCCTTATCCATCTATAAACCGGACTTCTGGTGGTTGGCAGTCCTTCCCGGGCTTTTTATTTTTGCCATCGTTTTCAGCCTTGTTAGAGTAGGTGACCTGCTTTATTCAAGGCTTAATCCGGAACAAACCAATTGGAGGTATTATGACCTGGTTTAAGGGTTTAGAAACAATAGAATTCATTTTCATTGCTTTGATCTTTTTGGCCTACCTGGGATACTTTTTCAGGCTTAAATTCATTTCAGGATTCTTTAAATCCACCAATGCAGGGTTCTACAAAAAATTACCTTTAAGGGTTCTTTATTTGACCCTGATCTTTATTTCTCTTTTGGGTCCCTCATTCGGAAGCCAAACCAGGGAGATAAAGGTGATCGGGAAGGACATATACCTGGCCGTTGACCTTTCAAAATCAATGGATTGCCAGGACGTGAACCCATCCAGAATAAGGAAGGTCAAAAACGAGATCAAAAGGCTTCTGGACGAATTCAATTCAGACAGGATGGGCCTGATCATCTTTTCCTCAGAAGCATTTGTGCAATGTCCGCTGACCTATGATCAAAGTGCATTATCGATGTTCATTGAAACCATTCATACAGGCCTGGTACCAAATGCCGGAACTGAACTCAAGGAACCTCTGGAGTTGGCCCATGATAAAATGACCTCAGGGGACAAGGCATCCGGAAAAAATCAAGCTCAGATCATTGTCCTTATTTCAGACGGAGAGGACTTTGGAAAAAACGCGGAGAACATCGTTCGGAAGATCAAAAAGGACGGAATAAAACTCTTTTGCCTGGGGGTTGGAACAGAAAAGGGAGGTCCCATCCCTTCCGGAAGCAGAAATCTTATCGATGATCAGGGAAAGGAAGTTATCACCAAATTGAACCGGGAAGCACTAAAAAGACTTTCTATAGAGACAGGAGGAAAATACTTTGAGATCTCAAAAGGACTTAATGAAACTGGGAAACTGATAAATGCAATAAATGGGATAGAAGGGGAATTGCAGGACAGCAGGCAGGTTGATGCATCATCGAATAAATATATTTTCTTTCTCTTACCGGCGTTATTTTTGGTGCTCCTAGATGTGTTCTTTACCTCAAGGACTATTAAGATATGATACTTGTTCTTTTCCTTTCATTGATTTCAATCACTGGTTCGGATATCAGTTTATCCAATCGATTGAAAAAAGAGATCGGAGAGGCTTTAGAAGCGAAACAATATGAAGTTGCAGAAAAGAAACTCTATTATCTAAAAGACTCTATGAAGATCAAGAGTCCTGAGGTATTCTATAATCTCGCTACTGCGTTCTATCAAAAAGGAGACAAAATATTGGCCCTGGCATACTACGATTCCGTGTCGGGATATCAGGACAAAAAGATGACTTCGAGGGCAGAGCAGCAGATCGGATCGATTCTTTTTGAAGAAAACAAGTTCCAAGCTTCCCTTCAGGCATTTAAAAAGTCAATCCTGAATGACCCATTAAATAAAGACAGTCGCTATAATTATGAGCTGGTAAAAAAGAAGATCGCTCAGCCGGAACAGCAACAACAGAACAACGAATCACCTCCCCCCGACTCAAAAGACGAGCCTTCTGAATTTGCAAAAAGCCTAAAAAAGCAAGCCGATGAACTGGTTGACAGAAAGGAATATGAAAAAGCTCATACCATCATGATTGAGGGAATGAAGTACGATGAGACTGTGGAGAAATTCTATGGGGATTTTACAAAAAGACTGGGAGAGGTATCTGAAATTGCTAAGACATGAGAAATTTGATTTTTCATATTGGAACTTTTCTTTTTCTCAGCCTTGGATGGGCTCAAGCCCAATCGGCAAAGGATTATTTTGACTCCAGTGCAAAGACATATATCAATGGAAACTCCGGCGAGGCCAAGAAGATCCTTGCTGAAGGGATCGCTAAATATCCAACAGATGAGTCCCTGAGGAATCTGAATGATCTAATTGAGGAGGAAGAACAGCAAGAACAACAAAGCCAGGGCCAACAAAATCAAGAAAACCAGGATAACCAGGATAACCAAGACCAGCAAAATCAGGATCAACAGGATCAGCAAAGCCAGGAACCTGAACAACAAGAACAAGACCAGCAAAGCCAGGAGAGCGAAGGGGAAGAACAAGATCCTGAGGAATCTGAAAGCGAGGAATCAAATGATGAAGGAGAAGAGGAGAAACAGGAAAATCAAAAACCTAAGGAGGGCAAAGAAGGCCAAGAGGAAGAAGAAAAAAAGCAAGCCCCCCAGCCAAGCAAAGAACAACCTAACTTTGATGAACTGAAGATCAGCCCGGAGGTGGCTAAAATGATTCTTCAAGCGATGGAAAATAGGGAGATGCAATATTTCCAACAATTAAAAAAGGTGCCTACAAAATCGAGTAAAGGAAAATCCAAATGGTAAATGATATGAATGAGGTAGTTATCGTATCCGCAGTGAGGACCCCGATAGGAAGTTTTATGGGATCACTAAGCACAATCCCGGCGCCAAAATTGGGTGCAACAGCAATTAAATCTGCCCTTGAAAAGGCAAAGGTAGATCCCGCCCTTGTCAATGAGGTTTTTATGGGCAATGTTCTTCAGGCCGGCCTAGGGCAAGCACCTGCTCGGCAAGCTGCAATTTTCGCAGGCTTAAGTGAAAACATACCCTGTACCACAGTCAACAAGGTATGCGCATCAGGTATGAAGGCTGTGATGCTGGGAGCTCAGAGCATTATGGCCGGGCAAAATGATGTTGTAGTGGCAGGCGGCATGGAAAGTATGTCTCAGGTCCCATTCTATCATACCAATGGCCGGACGGGGCAAAAGCTCGGCGACATAAAAATGGTGGATGGACTTGTCTTCGATGGACTGACTGACGTTTACAATAACTATCATATGGGAAATGCGGCTGAACTCTGTTCTAAGGAATGCAATATCAGCCGGGAGCAACAGGATGAGTATGCAATCGAATCCTACAACCGGGCACAAAGAGCTTGGGAGGAAGGCGTCTTCTCTGAAGAGGTGGTTCCGGTGAGCGTTCCTCAAAGGAAGGGTGATCCGATCCAGGTTGTAGAGGACGAGGAATACAAGAACGTGAAATTCGAAAAGATCCCAACCCTAAGACCTGTATTTCAAAAAGAAGGTACGGTCACCGCAGCAAATGCTTCAACGCTAAACGATGGAGCTTCCGCCCTTGTTTTAATGAGTACAAAAAAAGCTGAGGAGCTTGGGGTCAAGCCAATCGCGAAGATCCGTTCCTTCAGTGATGCGGCCCAGAAGCCTGAATGGTTCACCACCAGCCCTGCAAAAGCAATACCTATTGCACTGGAAAGGGCGGGATTGAAGCCAGAGGATGTGGATTTTTATGAGATCAACGAAGCCTTTTCAGTGGTGGCAATAGCCAACAACCAACTTCTTGAACTTGATCCTGAAAAGGTAAATGTCAACGGTGGTGCTGTTTCGTTGGGACATCCTCTTGGTAATTCAGGATCGCGGATACTGACCACATTGATAAACGTTCTGAAAAACAAGGGAGGTAAAATAGGAGCTGCCGGGATCTGCAATGGAGGAGGAGGAGCTTCTGCCATAGTAGTGGAAATGACCGATTGAATTTCGCTTGAAGCACTTTTTTAGTTTTATCTACCTATTCCTACTGACCATTCCCCTTTTGGGGCAACAAAAGGTCCAGACCTACTATGAAGACTTCGGGGTTTTAAAAGAAGAATTCTTTGTCAATCCGGATATCCCTGATGAAAAAAACGGTGAATATAAAAGATTCTACCCCGATGGCACCCTTGCTGCTGAAGGTCAGTTCAAAGATGGCTTAAGACAGGATGAATTTGTTGAGTACTATGAGAATGGAAAAATCAAGGTATCGGCAAACTACAAGGATGACCTAAAGAACGGAGCCCTAAAGATCTATGACCAGGAAGGAAATCTTCTTCAGCAAGCCGTGTTCAAGGATGATGTTCTTCAGGACAAGGTGGAAGCCTACTATTCCAATGGCCAGATCAAGTTGGTCGGAAACTTCAAAGAAGGAAAGCCTGATGGCCTGATCCTGGAATATTACCAAAATGGTAAGACCATGAGCGAAACCTTTTTCAAGGAGAACAAAATGCATGGTCCGGCAAAGTTCTACTACCCAAATGGCAATCTCAGGGTAGAGCAAACCTTTAAGGCGGGTATTCTATCGGGAAGTTTTACTACCTATTTTCCAAGTGGTAATGTTGAAACCAAGGGGGTCAATGAGGAAGGGGAAAGAACCGGAAAATTTATGACCTTCAACGAATCAGGACAAAAGGTTCTGGAATCAAATTACAAGGATGGGAAATTAGAAGGTGCGTCAAGAGGTTGGTTCAACTCAGGGCAACTAAAGTACCTCCTAAATTATAAGGTTGGATACCGTGATGGAAAAAGCTACAGATATTTTAAGACGGGGGAAATAGAAAAGAATACGGTTTATTCCGAGAGCGGAAACCAGGAAAAAACCACCGAATTCTACCGAAATGGAAACAAAAAAAGTCGCTACAGCATGTCCAATGGAATCCTGGTTGGAACCAAAGAAGATTTCTTTGAAAACGGTTCACCGAAAGAAAAGGCAGAATACGTAAACGGAAAACTTCATGGCACAAAGACCATTTACTTCGACGAAGGAGGGAAAAGCGTGGTTTCAGAATATCAATATGGAAATGCAGCCGGAAAGTTCATAGAGTATTATCCTTCAGGGAAAAAGAAGACCGATGGAGCCAAGAAAAGAGGCTTACTTCATGGGGAGTGTAAACATTTTAACGAGGAAGGCACAGTAACTGAAAAAGGCGAGTACTACTATGGAAAGAAGAACGGAAAATGGGAATACTTTGACCAAGAAGGAAAGCTCTTGAGTGAGATCAACTATAAAAAAGGAAAAGAACTCAATTGATGGATATTCCAGCAAGCATAAGCAGGACAGATTTCAGCTTTCCAGGACAAACAGGAACCTATAAAGGGAAGGTAAGAGATATCTATTTCTTCGGAAACAAGCTGGCTATGGTGGTTTCAGATAGGGTTTCGGCATTTGACATAATTATGCCGCGAGCCATTCCATTTAAGGGCCAGATCCTTAATAGGATTGCAGAAAGGAACTTGAAGGGAGTAAAACATATTGTGCCCACCTGGCTTGAGTCAAACCCTGATCCCAATGTGAGTTTTGGTAAAAGGTGCAAACCGATCCCGATTGAAATGGTGATCAGAGGATACCTTGCGGGCCA
The DNA here is from genome assembly GCA_028279065.1 of Cytophagales bacterium. Lineage (GTDB taxonomy): Bacteria > Bacteroidota > Bacteroidia > Cytophagales > CCMP332 > JANQHS01. Next base: position 5,826 of record JANQSY010000069.1, on the reverse strand, counting down.
TTCATGGAGGGAATATTCCTCCGGGAAAAGGAAGCTTTGTGGTGTTGAGATGCCAGATGGGATGAAGGAAAGCCAGGCCTTTCCCTCTCCTATTATCACTCCAGCAACAAAAGCTGAGGAAGGCCACGATGAGGATATTTCAAGAGAAGAGATACTGGAAAGGGAAATAGTTGATGAAAATATCCTCAATAAATTGGAAGAATATACCTATGCTTTGTATCAATACGGTCAGGAAGAAGCGTCCAAAAGGGATCTCATACTGGTTGACACAAAGTATGAATTTGGTTTCCTCAATGACGAGATATACCTCATGGATGAGATCCATACTCCGGATTCCTCCAGGTACTATTACAAAAAAGGCTATAGAGAGAATCTTGAAAGGGACGGAAAGCAAAAACAGTTATCCAAGGAATTTCTCAGGGAATGGTTGATCAGCGAAGGGTTTCAAGGCCTGGATGGCCAGATAGTACCCGAAATGGACGATGAAAGGGTAATGGTAATATCCAATCGCTATGTTGAATTGTACGAAACGCTTATGGGAGAGGAATTTTCTCCGACGATCTCGAATTCTCCTAAGGAAAGAGTAGAAAAAAATTTGTTGAAATTCCTTGAAGGTTAGAAGTATAATTTCCCTATTTTGAAACCCACAAAATGAAAATTGAGGTAACCAAAGAGGAAAAATATGTGCTGCTCAAGATCGAGGAGAGCAAACTGGATGCTATCCAGGCTCCGGATCTCAAAGCCCAGCTTTTGGTGTTGAAGTCTGAAGGGTTCAGGAATATCATCATGGACCTTAGCGATGTTGAATACACCGATTCATCGGGGCTAAGTTGCATATTGACTGCCAATCGCATTAGTAAGGAACAGGAAGGAATTCTGGTCCTTGCCAATCTTCAGACGCAGGTAAAAAAATTGATCGAAATCACCCAGTTGCATCGTGTGATCGAATCATTCAATACTGTGGAAGAAGCGGTTGACAGGGTATTATTGTTTGAGATCGAGAACGATCTCGGAAAGGAATCTTAGGGACCTCCAAAAAGGCTTTGGAACCGACCATTAGTGATATATCCAGCGGACGCTACCAGGACAAAAAGAAAACCTCGCTCTTTATTGTTCTTAGCGCAATATTCCTGACCAACGCAATTCTTGCGGAAATGATCGGTGTTAAGATCTTTTCCATTGAGGCATTATTGAATCTCCCTCCTGCTCAGCTTCAGTTGTTTGGTGGGTTCACTTTGGACTTCAACCTAACCGCAGGAGTGGTTATCTGGCCAGTGGTGTTCATTACCACTGATATCATAAACGAATATTTCGGGCAGTCGGGTGTAAAAAGACTTTCTACCCTAGCAGCGGTGATGATATCGTATGTCTTTGTAGCTATCTATTTTGTGACTACCCTTCCTGCTTCGGATTTCTGGGTACAGATCAACAGCAAAATGCCGGATGGTACCCCATTCGATATCGACTACGCGTTTAGCAAGATCTTCCTACAGGGCCTTGGAATCATTATTGGGTCCATCGTTGCATTCTTGATCAGCCAATTCCTTGATGTTTATGTTTTCCATTACCTCCGAAGATTCACTGGCAGTAGAAAGATCTGGTTAAGGGCAACTGGATCAACCTTGGTCTCTCAATTGATCGACAGTTTCGTCGTTCTTGCTATTGCGTTCAACATTTTTGGGCAGTGGAGCATCGAACAGGTGATCTCAGTGGGTATTATTAACTACATCTATAAGTTTGTTGTTGCCGTCGTGCTCACACCTCTCCTCTACGTAGCCCATGGAATTATCGACTCCTATTTGGGTAAGGACCTTTCTGATGAGATGATCGAAAAGGCTGCAAGCGATTCCAAGAGGTTTATTTAGATCTTCCCTTTCTTATACAGCTCATGGATTACAATTGCACTAGACTGAGCTACATTCAATGATTCTGCGCTTCCACGGCCCTCGATCGTAAGCTTGTTTGAAACCAAACTCCTGGTAAGATCGGATATTCCTTTGGCTTCATTTCCCAAAACCACCATCCCATTATTTTCCATGAACTCAACCTTGGATAAGGGTGTGCCATCCAGATCTGCTGCAAATACATCGAGTCCAGAGTTCTTCTTTAGAATTCCATCCAATGAGCTATAGACCAATTCTACCCTGAAAATGGAGCCCATTGTCGACATAACCGCCTTAGGATTAAATATGTCGCAGGTGTCAGGGGAACAAAACACCTTCTTAATACCAAACCAATCAGCCGTTCGAATGATAGTTCCAAGGTTTCCCGGGTCATTGATAGAATCAAGAAAAAGAGACCAGCCTGAAACCAAAAGGTCAGAGTCCGTTTTCTTTCCTATTCTGATCAGCGCAAATCCGTCTTGATTGGTCTTTAATGAGGAATAGCGTGAGATCTCTTTCGCACTTATTTCAATACATTCATGGCCTTTGCTGATCCCTTTTAGTTCCTTAAGGAATTCTGATGTTCCAATAATATGGGATATGTCTTGCCTTTCGTTTAGAGCTTCCTGAACGATTTTCTTTCCTTCAGCCAAAAACATCCCATGCTCAGACCTGTATTTCTTTATTTTGAGGGACCTAATGACCCGTACTAAAGACTTCGTTAACATATTAATGGGATTAACTTCCGCCTCCCGGATCTGGGTCTTAGGGTTTGGGCTTTTGTTTGCATCATGTATCGGATCAAAACGATTTGAAGAAGGAGAATACCTACTTGTAAATCAAAGAATTAAAGGAAATAAAAAAGTCCCATCCTCGGAAATGGAAGTCTTCTACAGACAAAGGCCCAACAGGAAGATCCTTGGTTTACCGATTATGCCCTATCTGGCAGCCTACTACATCGGGGACCCTGAGAAGTATGAAGCCAGGGGTCAATCGAAAAAGGATAGGGCAGACAAATGGATGGCAAAAAAACTTGATGCAAAACCTGAAAAGCAGGAAAAATGGGAAAGAAAATACAGCAAGAAGGTCCATAAAGCCTCCCTGCTTTACAACGACGGCCCTTCGATCAAAAGGTCCTTTGGAGAACCCCCCGTAATATTTGATGCAAACAAAGCCGAAGAAACCAAGCTCCAGATCGAGTCTTTTTTAAGAAAAAGAGGATACTTTGATAATGAGGTGATCATTTCAAAAAAGACCTCAAAGAAAAAGATCTATACCACCTACAACATAAGGGAAAACGAACCGACCAGACTGAATAGCATCAACTACCAATATGCGGATTCTACCATGAAAAGGATCCTTGAAAGCCGGGATACGAAAAAGAGCAAACTCAAGGTGGGGTCGATCTACAATGAGTTCAGAATTAAGACAGAGATCGAGGACATGGAAAGAACATTAAAAAACTCGGGGTACTTCAGGTTTAGCAAGCAATTTATTTCGGTTTTGGTCAATGATACCATAGGGGATAGGAAAGTAAATATTGATTTCTCAGTCAATCCGCCGAAAAATGATAATGCTTCAAGGAGATATAGGATCGCCGGTGTGAAATTCATTGAAGACGCAAGTATTGAGATTGATGGCGCGGTCAGGGATAGCACCCACTTCAAAGGAATAAGGTATATGTTTTTTAAACCCTATGTCAAGGTCAAGCAACTTGATCAAAAGATAAGGGTTTATCCCTTCCAGTATTACAGCCTGGAAAACACTCTGAAAACCCAAAGAAACCTAGCCAACCTCAATATGTACAAGTATTCCAATATAAGGTTTGACTCAGCTGAACAGGGATTCCAGGGATACATTTATACTACCCCATTGCCTAAATACACTACTGCATTTGAAGTGGGAGCAGCTGTGACCCAATGGCTTCCGGGTCCTTTCGGATCATTATCGTTTAGGACCCGGAATATTTTTGGTGGCGCAGAGGTACTGGATATCAATGTAAAAGGCAAAATTGAAGCCCAAACAAGTTTTGCGTCTGAAACCAATTTTTATCAAAGTGCAGATGTAGGGATCAGTGCGGGTTTGACCTTCCCGAACATCGCATTCCCAACTCCTTTCAGATTCAAATTCAATGACCAAAACCCTAAGACCACGGTGGTTACCGGATACATCTATTCTTCCAGACCGGAGTATGCTCGTCACAACGCAAATGCTCACCTCAGGTACAGCTTTTCACCTAAATTGAATACCACCTGGTCATTTAAGTTTTTTGATCTGACCATGGTGCAGACCGATGTAAAGGATCAGAGGTTTTCAGACTATTTGATCGATCTTCAAGACAATGGGAACAATCTCATCTTTTCTTTCGGAAACTCCTTAGTGACCAGCATGAGCACCGAGTTTGTTTACAACGACTTCAAGCTCAATCAAAACAAGAGGTCCAAATACTTTAATGTTTTTCTTGAGTCAGGTGGTACTATTTGGAATCTGCTTGAGACCAATACGATTGAAGACAACGACACGGTTTTGGGACTTCAGTACTACAAATTCCTGAAAGGGAGTTTTGACTATAGAAAATATATCCCGACCACCCGAAACTCCCTGGCGGCTTTCCGATTTACAACAGGCTTAGCATACCCATATGGAGCTAACGAAGCCATGCCATATGAAAAGTATTTCTTCTTGGGTGGTAGCAATACCATGCGTGCATGGAAACCGCGAAGGCTTGGGCCAGGCTCATATGCTGAAAGGGACGAGAATGGACAGATCACTTATCAGTTCGAACAGCCTGGAGAGATCCTCCTATTGGCCAATATTGAGTGGAGATTTGGCATCTATCGGTTTTTAAAGGGGGCATTATTTGCAGATGCGGGGAACATCTGGAGAATGTTTCCCAACCCACAGCAACCAGGAGGAGAATTCAGTTGGAACAGGTTTTACAGGGAAATAGCCTTAGGAGTCGGATATGGACTTAGGTTCGATTTCTCTTTCATTGTGCTTAGAGTAGATGCCGGGATCAAGATCTATGATCCTGCATTACCCGAGGGAGACAGATTTGTGGGGGGAAATCTTGAAAATTATGATCCTCTCAACCAGAACTCTACTCTTTGGAATATCAGTATTGGGTATCCTTTTTAATAGGCCAAAAGCTCAGCTATCGCTTCTGACACCATCTCCTTATTAGGCAGGATAGCTTTTTCAAGGTCAACATTCAGGGGAATGGCAGGAACATTTTTGGCACCCAGCAGCTTTACCGGCGCATCAAGATCTTCAAAGCAATCAGACGATATTCTTCCTGCTATTGACTCAGCAAAGGAGTTTTGAATGGGTTCCTCTGTCAATACAAAAACCTTATTATGAGTCCTTGTTCTTTCATACATCATCTCATAATCTACCGGGTAAAGGGTCCTGAGATCAAGGATCTCAACTTTCCCTTTATGATCTTTCGATGCATTATATGCCCAATGAACTCCCATGCCATATGTGATAACCAAAATGGAATCTCCACTTGAAATCTTATCATCATCCGCTTCCAGAACGATCTTTGCCTTTCCAAAGGGGATAACATAGTCCTTGTCAGGTTCTATGGTCTTTGCATTATCTGTTCCTGGTACTTTTGACCAATAAAGGCCCTTATGTTCCAACATTACCACAGGATTCGGATCCTTGTATGCGGATTTTAGCAGCCCCTTCATATCAGCAGCATTTGAAGGATAAGCGATCTTGATGCCTTTAATGGTCAACAAGGTCGATTCTACAGACCCGGAATGATATGGACCTCCCCCACGATGCAGACCCTAGACCCAGTCTCCCGTTCAACGTGGACTTGAGTAATTATGGCGCGCTTTTTTTGTCTTGTTCGTTGAATTAGGTATTTTTGGTGGAAGTAAAGAAGGATGTAATGTGGGTTGAAGATCTGAAGTTAACGTTACCCGGACAGGTA
>JANQSY010000039.1 GCA_028279065.1 Cytophagales bacterium | reverse complement strand
AGGTCCATCACTGACCTGGAGGATGTACTCGAAGGTCTCATTGCTGCCAGAAGAAGTAAAAGGGGTAACGGTTGCGATGCAGGAGGTGGAGTCATTGAGAAAGTTGGAAGTGGACCATGTACAGACCTGTGTAGGGCTGAACTGGCTACCGATCAGTGTGGAGACATTGGAGCAGATGGTGTCGTCAAGCCCCGCATTGGTAATGGGCAGGGGATAGATGGTGACATCTGTTGAGTCTCCGCTGACACAAGCTTCTGCAGAATCCAGGCCTGTGAGGTAATAGCGACGAACAATGGTCGTGGTTCCGGAGTTTTCTGCTATTAAAAGAGGGTTAGGGCTTGTGGAATCCGAAAGCATATCGGATGTATTCCAGTTGTAAACGACCCCAGGTTCGGGTGTGCCACCTAAAATGGCAGAGTCGCCAGGACAAAGGAAAATATTAACCCCTGCATCAGTATTGTTTTTGGTAACCACAATTGTGATGGTATCGATTGTAGCACAACTAGATCCCCCATCCTTTTGAACCTGATAGGTGATGGTACTATCAGGGGTAGCTATGGGGTTTTGGGCGTTGGGGTCGCTGAGGAATAAATTGGGGCTCCAGGTATATCCTGTAGAAGAGCCATTTCCAAAAAGTTGTGTCGATGATTCGGGGCAGATAACTGTATCGGTACTTGTAGCTGTAATTATTTCAGGTGCAACGATGACCACATCGAACTCAGCCGTATCGGCACATCCCAAAGCCGATGTTTCAATAAGCCTTAGGGAATGTGTTCCAGGACCAGACCATGAGACGCTTACAGTATCGCTGGTGCTGGATCCATTAATGGTGCCTCCGCTAACCACTTGCCATAGCTTGAGGGCTGTGGGGTTCTTTGTCGTATAGTAAAACCTTGGGCTCCCGTCAAAACAAACCGAATCCGGGGTTTCGGCCGGTTCGGTTACAAAAACTTCATCGGCGGATTCAAATTCCCGGACGTTTATATTATAGAAGACAAGACCGGATTTAGGAGGGCATCCAAAATCCTTTGAAGTAAGCCTGACTATATACTGGCCTGTGATCCCGCAGGTTGGAGCCCAGTCAAATGTTGAAGAAACAGCTCCAACACCATTTACCGAGGGAAAAGTAGCAAGAGGTCCGTTATAGCCATTGGTTCCGTCAAGGATATCTCCGGCCATGGAAATTTCCATTGAATCATTATTGGCATCGGTCACATTTACGTTGAAGGTGAGGACATCACCTTCATTGATATCGATGTTTACTACTCCATTAATAGTGGGAATGGTATTCCCGTTTACTATCACATCTGCCGCTTCTGGTTCATCATTTGGTGCGCAGGTCCTCACATAGAACTGCATTTCCCTTCTGGTTGTACCGATCAATTCAGAGACTCCATCGTTGTTTATATCCCGGTATTCCTCGATCTCGATGGTAAGGTTATATTCCCCGTTCGTGGGAGCGAAGTACTCTGTTAGTCCATTTGTGCTATTGATAGAAGCATAGCTTCCTGGCCCGAAAGGATCGATCAGGGAATGGTTTGTAGACCAGGCAACATTAGGAATAGTTGTAGGGTCATATGTAATGGGTGCCTGAGGTTGTGGATTTCCTGGGCCAGCTACCTGAGAGTTCTTGTTGTCTATCAGTTTGTATACCAGGAAATCTCCATCTGGATCGGTGGCATTATTAGAAAAAGAAGTAGTATCTGCCCGGCATAGAAAAGGAATTGCAAGATCATTAAATTGAGGAGAGGTATTCTGGACAAAATTTGGGGCCATTGAGTTCAGGAAAATATTCCCTGTACCCCCGGGGTTTTGAAGGTTATCGATTATGTTATTCCTGCAGCAAACCTCATACCATGTGAAATATTCTGAAAATGGTCCCGGAAGGTCAATTGTATCCCTGAAAGTATTTAATGTGAGAGCCAAATTTCCCAACCCAGGGACATTGCATCCCGGAGGTAGGTCAGGAAGAACCGGAGTGGCCAAGGTTCTGAACAAAGACCTGTTTGCCCCAACCCTTGTATTGTTTGATTTATCGTATACTCCGGTATTTATCTGCAGGATCCCATTGGGGAAATTGGAATTGTTATCGGTATAGACATTATAAAGGATCTCATATCGGTAATTTCCATTAAAGATCCCCAGGAACTTATAGGTTACTTCTCCACCCATCACGTGGGTAGCCTTTGCTCCTATTGGTAATAGACCAACTAGGAGTACTAGAAGATACTTCTTCATCAATTCTCTACTTTACAATAAGCTTGAAAAATCCTGAAGCCTCGCCATTGCTCACTTCCAGGAGGTAATAGCCTGCTTCAACATTAGAAAGGTCTATTTTGTTTCCCGCCTGATTGGAAAAGTCCAGCACAACCACACCCCTGCTATCAAGAAGCCGGATATCAAGTTCCCAATCCATTGGGGCTTCAATGAATAGATTCTCATTAACAGGATTTGGGTAAACGTTTACCATGGATTTAATTATATCATTGACACCAGAGGGGCTAATGAAAACGGAGTAATCTTCTACTTGTCCATATTCCGGATCTATACATGGTCCTGGAACAGGAGAGCCTGCAATTGTGGCAACCACTCTTAAGCGAATGAATTGAGATTCAGCTGAAACATTCCCCGGAACAGTAAAATTGCCGAGGTGATTATCTGTCGTATTTGTTCCATTCCAGACATTCTCCCCAAGGTCATCGAAATCTCCATCATTATTATAGTCCAGATATATGCTTGCTCTACCGAAATATTCCGGACCGGTGTTGATCAGGAATCCATAAGGTTCACCTTCCAGGAGGGTAGTGGTGTCACTACAGGTATAGTCCTCATATCCGGAAGCAATAGAATTGAGATTGCTGATACCTTCAAGATCAAATCTGAAGATCCCAAAATCTTCATTTGAAAATTGGGTGATTGGGTAACAATCAGCCAAGGGTAAACTTGTAGTTCCCGTGACCTGGATATAATCCTCTTTTATAAGTGTGTCCTCACCGAATCCATTTTTTGCAATCAAGGTTACATCATAGGTTCCTGCGGAAGCATACTGATGAACCGGGTGTTCATCTGTAGAGGTAGCACCATCCCCAAAATTCCATTCGAACGCAGTAGCGTTGGGGAAAGAGAAATTCTGGAAGGCAACTTGCCCATTGCAGGAAACTGTTTGGTTTGATTCAAAGAAGGCCACAGGCAGAGAATTGCTTTCTCCAATGTAAACGCCATAATCCTCGGTTTCACCATTGATAAGGTCCGTGCAGGGTTCTGGGTCAGGGGGATTAAGGAAATCTACTTCCGCCATGATCCTCAATCTGAGGACCTTGCCTCTTATAGCGCTGGCCGGGATTATTATGGCTGTCATATGGGAGCCATTTGCGCTGGAAGTCATTACCTTTTCATTTGAAGTGAAACTCCCGTTGTTATTATAATCAATCCAAGCGCCTACCTTGTGTGTGATTCCAGATTGTGTTTCAACGTTCAGAACATTTGCTACCCCAGCATTCAAATATGCCACCTTGTCACATGAAAAATCCGAATAACCCACATCAGCTAAGGTGTGATTATTGATATTCTCTATGGTCACGTTTCTTATTCCGTTAGGGGAAATATTAAGACTGGTAGGTGCGCATTCCGCCAATTTTGCTCCAAAAAGTCCGGAAACCGTTATTGATTTCGTCGTAGAATCGCATCCCCACTGGTTACAGGCAACTAGGGTAACGGTGTATGAACCCATATCCTGGTAATCATGCTCAGGGTTTTGCATGGTGGAGGTCTGTCCATCTCCAAATCTCCAGATCCAGCCAGTTGGACTAAAGCCGCTTTGGTCGGTGAATTTTATTGAGCCGGAACAGGAAACGGTATCATTTACATCGAATGAGGCGACAGGAGGGGCCTGGGGAGCCCTGATAAATACAGTGTAATCTTCCGTTTGGCCCCTAAATAGGGTTCCACAGGGTTGTACTCCGGAACTGGTAACGTCAGTTGCAACCCTTAATCTTAGCGGTTGGTCTATTAAAATATTCCCCGTAAGAGGAATAGTAACATTTCCATTTATTGTTCCGGCGCCGGTTCCTGCAAAAACAACTTCGTTTGAACCGAAAAAACTATCATCATTAAAATCAATAAAAACTCTGTACCAAAAACTTCCTTGGGTTTGGGAAGATTGAATGGTTACAGGGTGTGATTGTCCCTGTATTAGATCGGTAAAGCTTTCACAAGCGAAGTCCTCATTGCTGGGAGCATTGTTCCCTGGGCTTGAATTATTAATGCTTCCCAGGTTGAAGTTTGTAATATTATTTGCAACCAAACTTATAAGTGTGGTTGTAACACAAGCTGGGGCGGCTGCACCGACATTATAAGAGAATGTTCGGGCTGTTGAATCACAACCAATATTGTTGCAAACCACCAAGGAAACGTTGTAGGTCCCATAACTTGTGTAGGTATGACTAGGATTTTGAATAGTATCTGTATTTCCATCACCGAAGTACCATTTCCAACTGAAAGGGGCATTCAGACTTTGATCAATAAAATTGATACTGTCCTGACAAGAATTGGCCTGGTCATCGGAGAAAACCGCGACTGGGGGAAAGGGGTTGGGATTGACAATAACCGTATAATCCTCCGCTTGCCCACGTTGAAGGTTGGTACAAGAGTTAAAAACATTGCCTACCGCATCGGTCATTACGCGCATTCTCAATGGCTGCGAGTAGGGAGCAACCGCAGAAGGAATTATTATGCTTTGCGAGACCGGGGAAGAGGTATTCAACTCCTCAAGCAAGGTTTCACCAGGGTCGTCAAAATCTCCGTCCGAGTTAAGATCCAAATAAACCTTTACATCTTCATTCTGAGTGGTGTTGGTATTGATTGTTATAGGAACCACAAGGCCCTCCGTAACCTCCGTATATTCGAGACAGGTAAAATCTTCATACCCTACCGAGGCGTCAGCAGAGCTATTATCGATATCGCCGAAAATAACCCTTGTGACCCCATAACCGCAACAATATGCATTGGTGAATGGTGAGCATATTGCAGAAACCGGTTTGATTCCATTCCTTATGATCAAATCGGTTAAAGTGGTACTATCTGTTCCGTTGGCATTAGTCACGATCAGGGTTACATCAAAGGTGTCGTTGGTGAGGTAAGTATGAATTGGATTCTGAACAGTATCAGTAGTTCCGTCTCCGAACTTCCATAACCAGCTACTTGGGCCATTTGAGGATAGATCCATGAATTGAACAATTCCATCACAGGATTCCTTTGGGTCAGCATCAAATGAAGCGACAGGAGGGGAGGTGTTCTGAAGGGCGACTATTTTATAATCCTCCACTTCAGAAAATAGCCTGTCTGCGCAGGGGTCAGGGGTTGGATTAGTGGCTCCGGTCCACTCAGCA
>JANQSY010000012.1 GCA_028279065.1 Cytophagales bacterium | reverse complement strand
TATTATTGGTCACTGTGATCATACAAAAAGGGATCTTACCCGGGTTTTGCTGAATACAGGCTCCCAGTTTTTCAAGGTCCATATTCCCTTTAAAGGGAAGCTCCGATGCAGGATCCAAACCCTCTTCAGTCAACAGATCAAGAGTCCCTGCCCCTGCAAACTGCATATTAGCCCTTGTAGTGTCGAAATGGCTGTTGTTTGGGATCACATCACCAGGTTTGACCTGGGTCATTGCTAAAAGGCTTTCAGCAGCCCTTCCCTGGTGGGTAGGAAATACATGAGGCATTCCGGTGATCTCCTTAATTGTGCTTTCAAATTTTTTCCATGATCGGCTTCCTGCATAGCTTTCGTCTCCAAGCATCAGCGATGCCCATTGCTGAGCTGACATGGCACCTGTTCCGCTATCTGTGAGCAGGTCTATAGGGCAATCTTCTCCATCGAGTAGGAAAACATTATTATGTGCATCCTCAAGTGCTTTGATCCTATCTTCGAGAGACAGGGTCTTGATCTGCTCTGTCATCTTGATCCGGAAGGGTTCCATGATCGTCTTCATAGGGAGGTGTTTAGAGTGTTAAGATTGAATTTCGGTCAAATTTCCACAGTCCTCATAAAGGATCGATTGACCAAACCGGTTCAGATAAGTTGATTTTTATCAGGCTTGGTAGGCTATGAAAATATGAATGGAATTACTTAAGGGTTTTCAGGTCAAAGACTTTTATCTGCTTACCATCCCGAAAAAAGAGAATGTTTCCAAAGACCTGTAGGATCTGACCCCAACCCTCTGGTTCAGAATTGAAATGGAGATTTGCAATAATTTTTCCACCTCTATCGAACAGATAAATCCCATCATTTCTTGAGATCAGATACCCATGTTCATTCAGGGATGCAGGGACCCTTAATTCATGCGCAAAAACCTGGTCCAACCCATCTGGAAGAAATCCAACCGAGTCGGTTTGATTGTCCAAAGGAATGATCTGAATGAAATCATAGTTATTCTGGTCCTCTTCCCTTATAATACCATATCCCGGTGATGCACCGATCTGGTCAAACATTTGCTCACCAATTACCGCTGAAGGAACAAGGTTATCCGATTCAATGTATGAAAGAATGTAACCTGAGTTCGGGGCCAGAACTTTGGAATGTACCATAAAATCATTCTCTGTAATGATGGAAAAATCCTTTTCAGCCCAAAAAAGACCTTTCCTATAGATAGCAGGAATGTCCGGAGCAACCTCCTTCAGCAATTCACCGCTTAGGGAAGAATACACCTGATAGTTTCCTTTCCTTGTTATATAGGTTTTGCCATTCTCCCATTTTGCATCAATAATCCATTCAGAATACGGGTCTACAACTTTGGAATAATAAGGCTCTTTCGTATTCCAATTGATCGCAGCCATATATGGTTTGCCTGAGATGATCATGGAACCCACAGAGTTCGTTGTCCGACCAAAATTTACGAGATGAAGGACCGTATCCTCAATATGCATCTCCATATCCCTTGTCTTTCTTACGGGCAGACCCATATGCCAGACTATGGAAAGGTCTTTCCATCTGAATTTGATCAACTTGGCATCCAACGCCTGGACGAAATAGTCAGACCCTTCCGGAGCGGTAATACGGAACATGCTGTTCTCATCCTCATTGGTATAGAATCCTTTAGGTATGTATTCCTTTTTCTCACCAGAGATCAAATTCACCATTTCATAAGGTAATTCTCTAATGGCCATCATGGTATCACCGAAGATCCTTGCGGGGATGAATTTTTCCCAATCTCCAATTCGGTAATGCCAATTCACTGACCCTGAGTCAAGATTGTTTGAAACCAAATAGCCCCCTTTTTGATATACATCCAGGTGATAGGTTATTAGGCTATTATTCATGGGAAAATAAGCCAAAACATTTCCCTTATGCCTACCAGCGAATTCCCCACTCCTTGGGTTAAGAATAGTGACTTGATTCTCATATTTATATGAAACATAGCCATGGCCAAATTCCATTCTTCTGCCCCTCCTGGGGAAATCCATTTCCCATAGAAGATCCAATCTTTGGAGATCGTAGCATGAGACCTTGTTCATCGGATCATCGCCCTTTTCCTCCGGAAGGGCATAGACGACGGTAAAGGTGGAATGAAAGGTGTCAACGAAGAAATTATCAATGCTTTCAGGAAAAACGTATTCCTTTCCCAACAACTCGTCCTTGCTGTGGTGATAGGATCCCAACCAGGATACCTGATCCTTTAGGTCCTGAGCTAAAACACTCAGTTGGAGGCCAAAGAACAAAATCAATATCAGAGGAAAGCCTCTTTTGCTTAGGGATGACATTCGAGCAACGCAGATTAGAATTCTCAATTCAGGTCATGCTTGGGTCAGAAATTTATGCTTTTTTCTTTTTGCGCTTCTCAATATCGGAAACAAGAGCAAAGGTCCATCTCAATTTTTGATCATGGTCAAGTACGAGCAGGTTTTACTGTTGCTTAAGATTTAACCTTCTTCTTATAAGGCACTGCTTCAAGCAAATGCTCGATTGCCTTTATCCTGGCGGTGTACTTTTTATTAGCATCTATAATGATCCATGGTGCCTGACGGGTATTGGTCTTTTCGAACATATTGTTCTTGTAAACTGTGTATTCATCCCAAAGTTTCTGGGCCTTCCTGTCTAGTGGGGTGATCTTCCAATGCTTAACTGAGCTACCTTGGATCTCTTTAAACCTTCGCATCTGCTCTTCCTTCGTTATGGAAAAGTAGAACTTGACGAGATAGGTGTCAGCCGCCATGATCATCTCCTCAAAATCATTCACATGATCCATAAAGGTCTCATACTCTTTCTTTGTACAAAAACCATTCACCGGCTCCACAACAGCACGGTTATACCAGCTCCTATCAAAAAAGACGATCTCCCCTGGTTTTGGGAGGCGATTTACATAACGTTGAAAGAACCATTGATTCTTTTCGTCCTCTGTAGGGATATTTAAGGCAACCGATCTAAAATGCCTGGGGTTGATCCTTTGTGTGATCCTACGAATAGCTCCACCCTTTCCAGCAGCATCCCTTCCTTCAAAGATCACCACTACCTTCTTCCGGTTTTCGATCACCCAGGTCTGGAGCTTGATCAATTCTTCCTGGAGTTTTTTTAGCCTTTTCTCCTGGGCAGCTCGCTCAAGGGTCTTTTCGATATCGATTTCTTTTCCTGATAGAAGGATCTTCATCCCCACTTTGGAATTGAGCAGCTGAACCTCGTCTTTGCTAAGCTTTTTCATTTGATCCTTTTATATATCAATTTGTACGGCACTTCTATGGAATCGAATGATCACATTCGGGTCTGGCAACAATGAGATCCCTGCATCTCCCTTTAGATCATAATCAAACTGGGAGAGAACGTAGCGCATGCTTTCGAGCCTTGCCTCCAACTTGTTATTGGTTTTTACAATCATCCAGGGGCAAAAATTGGTATGGGTCTTACTAAACATCTGTTCCTTGTAATGAGTGTAACTATCCCACAGATCCTGCCCTTTTAAGTCAACCGGACTGAATTTCCAACGCTTCAAGGGGTTCTGTAATCGGGACTCAAACCTTCTCTTCTGCTCATCCTTTGAGATAGAAAACCAGAATTTGATCACCTTTATTCCATCCTCATACAATAAATGTTCGAACTCCGGGACCTGAGCCATAAAGGTGTTGTACTGCTTTTTGTTACAGAATCCCATTACAGGTTCTACTACTGCTCTATTATACCAGCTCCGGTCAAAAAATACGATCTCACCTGGATTCGGTAATTCCTTAATGTACCTTCTGAAATACCATTGTCCCTTTTCAACTTCTGTAGGCCTGGAGAGGGCTACAACCCTTGAGGACCTTGGATTGAGGTGCTCTTTGAATCTTTTTATTGAACCACCTTTACCGGAGGCATCCCGCCCTTCAAAAATCACTACAACCCTTAGTTTCTCCTTCGATATCCACTGTTGCAGATTCACAAGCTCACTTTGAAGCTTCTCAAGTTCAAGCTCATATTTGATATTCCCTAATGGTTCGGATATGTCAATCTTTTTCTTTTTGGCAATACCGACCAGGTCTTTTCTGGTCTTGATATTTTGAAAATCTGAAGCTGTGAACATAGTAGTATCCTAGAAAAATGAGGGGCCGAAAATAAAGCCCATGATCCATTCAAAAACTGATTCAAATCATCACTACATCGAATATGAAAAATTGTTTTCCATCCCAATTCTCATTTGATCTCTTTGATCAAGTTTGGAGATCGATCAAATTATGATGAAGAGATCATTCATCCCTCAAAGAAACAACAGGATTGAGTCTTGAAACCTTTACTGTTTTTGAAAAAACAGTCAAAAATGCAATGAAAAGGATCAGGAATGCCGGAATGAAAAATAGCCATGGGTTGACCTCCATACGAAAGGCGAAACCCTGCAACCAGTTTTCAATCAACAAATATGTTAGAGGTATGGAAATAACAAAAGATATTAAGATCAACCTCATATACTCTTTTGATAACATCATGGTTATCTGGCTGATACTCGCACCCAGTACTTTCCGCACTCCTATCTCCTTGGTCCGTTTTGCAACCGTGAAAGTAGTCAGCCCATAGAGTCCAAGAACAGCGATCAAAATTGCAAAGCCGGTTAAAAGGCCTGAAACTCTTTGGAAGCGCATGTCCTGATGGTATTGTTTGGAGTATTCCTCATCGAGGAAGTAATAATCAAATGCGATCTCCGGGTAGACCTCTGAGTATTTTCCCTTAAGAAGAGATAACTGTTCTTCGGTATCGCCTGGGTTTAGGCGGATGGCTGCAAAATCAGTATGCATATTCCAAGGCAAGAATATGATCGGCAAAATTTCCGATCTCAAGCCAGCCTGATGGAAATCTTTTACAACTCCCTGGATCTTCATTTTCTCGCCCCAGAAATCCACCATTTTTCCGACAGCCTCTTTGGGGTCAGGTAGGCCGAAAAGCTCTGCGGTTTTTTCGTTGATCATGAGCATCCCCTCATTAGGGCGATCTTTATAGAAATTCTCACCATGCGCAAGTTCGATGTCCAGGGTCTTGATAAAATTGTAATCGGTCAGGTATAGATAATAGTTATAGTTATTTCCTTTTTCTGCATCTACGAGTTTGATCCCAACCGTAGTAGATATCTCCAGTGATGATCTGCCAGGCATGGTGTTCGCAAATGTGATGTCATTGAAATCTGGGATCTTTTCAAGCTCAGCTCTGAATAGTTTTTGTTTCTCCAGACCTCTTCCGCCATTTTCTGTTTTGACAACCACTACCTTTTGAGAATCAAATCCCAGATTTTGCGCAAGCATATATTGGATCTGTTCCCTTGATGTCAGTGTTTGGGAAAGAAGAAGAAGCGTTATGGAAAATTGAAATACCACCAATGTCCTCCTGAGCATAACCCCTTTACCAGTGCTCCTGTACTGCCCCTTCAAAACAGCTATCGGTTGAAATGAGGATAGAATAAAGGCAGGAAATGCGCCTGCGGTCAGAGTGCTTACTAGCATGACGCCGGAGATCAGAAGCCAAAAAAGAGTCAGATCATAAAAATGGACCTTCCCGGGCATTCCGAGTGTGGATTTGAATGGATCTTCAAAAATCAACAGGAGCAGAAATGCTATCAGTCCAGCAATGAAATTGATTAGAAAGGCTTCGGTAAAGAATTGAATCTTGAGCTGAGAGGGGTATGAACCCATAGCCTTTCTGACACCAACTTCCTTTGCCCTATCCATTGATTTTGATGTTGAGAGGTTAACATAATTGATATTGGCCAATATTATTACCAAGAAGGCAACCCCCATCAAGAACATTACTGAGTTGTAATTGGCATTTTCATCAGGTTCATAATACTTGGTTGAGTACAAATGGATATCCTTCATCATTTCTGATATCACCCTTTCATCCTCAATGTATTTTTCCTTTATCAGGAAGTCATTGTATCCAAGCAAGGCGGATTGAAAATCTGAGTATTCAATGTTTTCAGGCATTAGAAGGTAGGTATAGAGATTGCACTGATTCCAGGTATCATCTTTTTGGTTGAAATCCCTTTTCATGGAGGGAAATGAGACCAAGAGTTCAAATCTGAGATGACTGTTTTCCCTGCTGTCCTCTATCAACCCCACCACTTCATAAGCTTTGTTATAGCCTGGTAGTCGTATAGATTCACCAACTACGTCAAGTGTGTTAAATAACTTAAATGCCAGGCTTTCAGTTAGCACTGCCTCTCCGGGGCCACGAAAGGCTTCTTCTTGGTTCCCCTGGATAAAGGGATAGTGAAAAAGTTCAAAGAAAGATGTGTCAACACCATAGGCTTTTGGTATGGCAAAGAATTTTTCGCCAACCTGCACTGTAAGGTCACGAATTGGGTGGGCACGTGTAAAGTCCTCAACCTCCGGATATTTTTCGCTGAGTTGTGGGCCTACCTGGGGATAGGTTCCGCAATCCTGTTCGGTCACTGTCTCCCCTTCAAGAATATCCAATGTTACACGGACCATTCTGTCTGAATAAGGAAGCCCCTTTTCATAGGAAAATTCAAAATTCACATAGAGCAGCACAAAGATGGAGATGGCAAGACCTGTGGAAAGGCCAAGGACATTGATGGTTGTTGATATTTTGTCAACTCTGAACACTCTCATCGCCATTTTGATGTTAGATCGATGAAACCCTGATGGATCGGGGTTGATCAATTTGGTTATTGAAGACATAAGATTTGGTCTTAAGAGTTTAAGTACTTCGATGCCATAGGCTTTCCTTGCCTGTTTTGGGCTCATGTATTCCAGTTGGTCGTGGAACCATTCCTCCATATCCCCTTCGATCTCTTCCTGATAACTTCTGTGGATTGCAAAACGAAGAAGATTCAAGGCCCATTTTGGTGGGGTTATCCGTTCTTTTTTACTCATGCGAATTGCAATCCCAGTTTGAGATTTGGAATTGCCTTCCAAAGGCCCGTGCGGATCTCCTTCATTTCAGCGAGTACAGTATGTGCTCCGGTAGTAGCAGAGTAGATCCTCTTGCGCTTACCCCCTCTTTTGGATGTGGCCTCTCCAAACTCTGAGGTGAGAAAACCTTTTTCCTCCATTCTTTTTAGAGCCGATTGGATTGACCCCACAGATACCTTCTGTTGGATCCTGGATTCAAGCTCCCGCTTGATTTCAGTACCATAGGCATCCTCCCTCAAAACCAATACTGTTAATAATACAAGCTCTTCGAATTCACCGAGTCTGGACTTTTTCATTTGATTTTATTCGTAATTGCAGTAAATATAGGAATCTATATTATTCGTAATTGCAGTTTTTATATATACGGTAATCTTAGATCCAAGAGACATGCCCGGTTTTTATCCACTTTTCAAGTTACTTGAGCAAGTAAGGCTTAGGAAGTCTTCCTGTTTTAATTCCTAAAATCTATATTCGCTGGACGAATGAGATCCTATTAATAGCAACATGAAAATCCTTATTTCTGCTCTCCTATTTGCATTGCTCATCCCTGTCTCCGGGTATTCCCAATCAAACTGGGAAGCTGGGATCCGTATTTGGAATAACGTCGCAGCGGATGTAACGATCCCTATAGCCAAAAGGCCCCGCCTTCATGCTGCTGCATACTTTGGGAATGACTTTGGGCTTGGGGGATATTTCGATTGGTTGTTTGGACTCAGCGACGGACCCGAAGGATTGAAATTTTATCCAGGCGTGGGTCCTGAGATCTACTTCGGAAATGATCTGGATATTGGAATAGCAGGAAATTTTGGGGTAGAATATTCCTTTGATTTCCCCCTGACCGTAGCCTTTGATTGGCGTCCAGGATTTATGCTCACCGATAGCTTTCGTTGGTACGACGGCAATCTTGGTATCACCGCAAGGTTCAGATTCGGCGAAGGGACCAGGATCGTTGCCAAATAGCTACCTAAACTAACTTTTTGGGGTCATTACTCATCCTTGAGGACTTCAACAGGGTTTAATCTAGCCGTGTCCACAACTTTATAGGAAACTATAAGCATGGTGAATAATGCCACCACCACTCCCGAATACAGAAACAAGAAGGGCGATACCTCTTCCCGATTGGTGAACTCACTCGTCCATTGATTTGCAAATATGTATCCGAGAGGAGCGGAAAAGATGAATGCTATCAAGACCTGCTTCCCATATGTACGATAAAGCAACAGAACCAATTGAACCACGGATGAACCAAGGACCTTTCTTATCCCGATCTCCTTTTTCCTTCTGTCAAGCATATAACTTGTTATCCCAAACAGGCCAATTCCCCCAATTACCAACATCAGGATAGCCCCTATTCCAAAAAGGTTTCCGACCCTATGATCATTTTCATAGAAGAGATCTATCTGTTGATCCAGGAAGTGGTATTCAATTGGTGTGGTCTTGTCAAATTGGTCGTGGATCTCGGTAAGGCCGGCTAACGTTTTATCAAAATCGGAAGTACTCAATCGAACCGAGAAATAATCAACAGCCGTAATGGGGTTCACCCAACTTCCAATTGCCAGGGGTAGGATCTCGCTATGAAGTGATTGAAAATGAAAGTCTTTCATGACTCCGATAACCTGGAATTCTCCCCTATCTCTGCTCAGACTGATTGTCTTCCCTATGGGGTCTTCAAGTTGCATGGCTCTAACAGCGGACTCATTGAGTATGATCTTTGACGAGTCGACGCTTATATTTCCACTGAAATTTCCTCCTGCTACAAACTCAAGGTCATAAGTTTCGGGCATGTCCTCATCAAAACACATGTAAAACGCATTCGTGGAATCCTGTGCACCAGGCCCATTCTTGAGATCCACATCTGCGATCCATTTCCATTCACCTGGAACCCTGGATGAAGAAGCAACAGCCTCCACCCCAGGCACCTTGCTCATCAGTTCTTTTATCAACTCAAAGTTGTTTCGCACATTTCGGTTATTGATATCAACTACTAGCATGTCCTCTTTGTCAAAACCAAGGTTTTTCTCATTGATGAAGCTCATTTGCCTGTGGATCACCATAGTTCCCACCAGCATGATAATCCCGATCCCAAACTGGACGATTAGCAAGGTGCTTCTGATCTTAAACGAGTTTTTCCTGAATAGGCCCTTAAGATTGTCAACTGGTTTTATCCTCGCCAGGACTACCGATGGATAAATTCCGGATGCAAGGCCAAGGACGGTAGTCACCAAAAAGATCATTCCGATCCTGGAAAAGAAATTATCTCCATTGATCTCAAAGTTCTTTAAGGCAATCTCGTTGAAGTGGGGCAATAAGACCTCTATCAGGAAGACCGCTACAACAAATGACACCAGAGAAAGGAGGATGGCTTCCATAAAGAATTGGATCATCAGTTGGGGTTTTGTGGCTCCACTGACCTTTCTCAATCCTATTTCCTTAGCCCGATGCAAGGATTTTGCTGTAGAAAGGTTTACATAGTTTATGCTGACCATCAGGAGAAGAAAAATCGAGATCCCGATGAAAAGATTTATATAAAAGCGATTTCCATGCCGATCCTCTATTCCATACCTTATCCCGTCCGAGTCAAGGTATATATCCTGCAAAGGCTGGAGAAAGAAGCTTCTTTCTCCAAGTTTCTCAGGAATATACTTTTCATACAAAGCAGGGAAAGCGGCTTCTACACTTTTGGGATCTGAATTTTCGTCAAGAAGGAGATATGAATACGCCCCATAATTCTTCCAGGAAATGAGGTATGGACCCCAGTCTTCTGTGAATTCGGTGTTCCTGGAGAACATGATGTTGAATTGTAAATGGGAGTTCTCAGGAAGATCCTTTAGTACCCCTGTAACCTTTGAAGGCGCAAAGTTTTCCCATTTCATGGTTTGCCCCATTGGATCCTGATCCCCAAAAAATCTTTTTGCCAGGGACTCAGTTACAACAATAGAATTATTGTTTTGGAGCGCAGATCCGGGATCCCCTTTGACAAATTCAAAGTCAAACACCTCAAAGAAGTTCTCCTCAGCGATTATGTAACTTCTTTCATGTGTCTTCTTCCCATCCCAGGTGATATCAATATGTCCTCCCGGTTTGAATATTCTGGTTTGAGCCTCAATACCTGGAATATCCTCCTTCATAGCCAATGCTACCCCGGGCGAGGTTTGACCATATAGCTCTTCGTTCTCCGGATCGGAATTATCTCGTTCAACTATTCGGTATATCCTATCAGATTTTGAATGAAAAGAATCGAAGGTCAACTCACCTTCAATAAAGAAAAAAATAAGAGCAAGGAATGTAATGCCTATTGAAAGACCCACTATGTTAATAAGAGCATAGCTCTTGTTCTTAGTAAGGGTTCTGAAAGCGATAGTTAAGTAATTCTTTAGCATGGAGAAGATCTTTGTGCAGGGTCAACAAAAAGCGAACCGGAGGTGGCATAATATTGACTATCAATTTCTTATAAAAAATTGCATTAACAGGTTTGTCCGGTCTTGATCAGTATGATGACCAATTCCAGAACATTTTGTTACAACATTTCTGGAGATTACCCTGATTCATGTCGAGCAAAAAAGGAATATGCCTTTTCAAAAAGATCATTTACAGGCTGTATTGGGGTCTTTTTATTTTTGGCATACTTCTTGAAAAGCGGTCAGAAAAGCCAAATTTTAAACTTAGTTAGATGAAAAAATCAGTACTATTCCTTTCAATTTTTTTGTGGTTGCCTCTGGCCTCAATGGCTCAGGAATCAAATCTCAACAGCAACATGGGATTTGGAATCCACCTTAGCCAGTACCAACGTGATTTTGGCCTTGGGGTCCAGTACACCACCCCGTATTTTCTTTATGAGTCCCTTGCGTTCAGAGCAAAAGCAAATCTGATGTGGCATGAGCACATTGAGAACCTTGAATACACCTGGAGCCAGTACTCAAATTATACTTTGGGATTGGTAGGTACGGCAGGAAAGATCAATGATTTCATGCGCCTTTATGGAGAAGGTGGAGTGATATTCATTTTACCTAACAGTTCCTTTTCCACAGCAGATTATGATCTTGGTGGATATGGCCTTTTCGGGTTTGAGTTCTATTTCTTTCCAAATGGTAACTATTTCATTGAATTAGGAGCAGTAGGAACAGGTGCTCAGGCTGACGAGATACCAGGAAATCCGATCTATTCCAATGGGTTTATGACAAATGTGGGTTTCAGGTACCAGTTTTGATCCTTCCGCAAATTCTCTTGGAACCAAATAAGAAAGTACTATTCCTCTGAATGGAAAGGATGAAATACACAAGGTAATATGCTTCCTTACTTTATCAGGTGAAATGGAGAAAAATGCCTCTTGATTACCCACTATTTAGGTTCTGGTTTATAACCTCACTCGGTGGAGTTATTCCTGAGGCAAAACTTCCTGCTTAGTAGAGCTTCAAAAAATCTCACCTTCCTTATGGCATCTCAAACAAAAGAAGGAATGATGATTTCTTATTAGGGAGCCTTTTTGTGAGTGCCGTATTCCCACTGGGTCAGTTTCTTTGAAAATGTTGAGATAAGGGCAGTCTGAACAATGAAAAAGACCATCATGGGGATGATCTTGAAAAAACCTCTACGGAAGGTTGATGGGATCCCAACACCGCCAATATGCTCAATCATAAAAATGAAAAGCAAATAGATGAAAAAGATCCAGGCGAGAATAATCCAGTAATCACGAATAGATTTGTGGAAAACAGATAAAGCCAGGATAAAAACAAATATTTCCGGAAGATAACCCCAATATGATTCTTCAAATATTACGGTGTCAATAGTCTTCGAAATAATTCCTGTAATATCAGATCCATACTGATCGAAATTGAATTTTAGCTTCCCGAGTGTGTCTGGTGAAATAGGAAGAAAGTACTTAACAAATATCACATTCCAGGTGGCAAAGACTATAAAAGGTGTAATTGAAAATAGAGCAACCCATTTAATTATCCTCTTCCACTCTCCTTCCTTCCTCTCCCTCAAAAAAATTAAAAGAGTTCCGAATTGCACAAAAACAAAAGTCTCAGATCGACTCCAGCAAGCAAGCGCAAAAAATACTATCGAAAGGAAAAGAGATCGGAATCTGGATTCCTCAGCATTTTTGAAATACTCGAAAAAGAAAACAAAGCCAACAAAGAAGTAGACAGCATTTGCATAGTCGGTCTGTACAATAAAGGAATAAGCATATACCTCGGGCACTGCTGTAAGGAGTAAGGTAAAAAAAGCTGCAATTCCCGGGTGAATATATTCCTTGATCTTACTGTATAGAAAAATAAAATAGGATAAAGCCAATATCGAAAGCCAGATCTTTCCAAAAGCCAGCCCACCAATTCGATAAATGATCTGCATAAGCATAGCAAAGGGAGCATAAAAAGGTTGGTTAGTCCAATACCAAACATTGGGCAGGTGTTCATGAAATACCGAAGATGCAATAGTTTTTTCCATTACTGCATATTTAGCCACAAGGTCGATCCCCACCTGAGAATCAAATGATGTAATTGGGAAATAGAAGCAACGAAAAGCAGCTACAAAAAAAAAGAAGATCGCCAACCCGTTTGGAACCAGACAATATAATTGAAAGTCGACCCTGAGGTTTTTCAGAATCTCAAATAATGACTTCATTCCTCCTTTTGAAAATGGGATGACATTCAACAAAAGTGCTACAGAAAACAATGCTATAAACACACTTGTTTTGGTCAGTGGGATTCCAATTAGTTCTAATATGAAAACTGATAAGGAGCCCAAGCCCAGACCTAAAATCATGCATAAGGAAAGAACCTGAAAGGGCTTTTTCTCATCAAAGAAATGTCGCAATACACCCCATCCAGCAATAAACTGGAATAGTGTCAGAAGCAGGGTTAATATTAAGGGACTCATATTTATTTCAAGTCTTTGAGGTAGGCCGAAACCTGATGTGGATGGTAGAATGTTTTTAGTTCGTATTGCCGATACATATTAATTATACTGTCCTTAAAAACTTCATTCGGAAATGGGTATAGGTAAAATTGTTTGTTGGCAGCTGTCAAGGTATGGGTAGCCTTTTGAAGTTCTTCGTCCGTGGATCCCAAATCAACCGTTTTAATATAATCAATATGATAATAAAGCAAACTAGGGTATGCCCATAAGTGAGTCTGTTGATTTTCCTTTGAAAATGAATTTTCAACCAGATATGGGACAGGTGGAATAAGAAATACAGAATTTGAGTCTGTAACCCGTTTGATATAATCATATACCAGATAATTCCCCTGGTATCTCCTCTTTTTCCTTGATTCCAGGTCCATATCTTTGGACCAAGGCTTTATATACTCATAGTACTTTTTCGGAGTTTTAAGGAACCAATTCCGGTAAAACGGAATACTGAAAAAAAAGTAAACAAGGATAAGCGAACCCAGTCCAATAAGGATCTGCCTCATCATTATATTAGCCGCGGATGATTTATTTTGAGTTTTTTGGGCCGCCTGTTTAAGGAGCTTTTTCCTCTTTTTTGATCCCATGTATGTTTAAGGTTTGGTTGAAAATCATACTAAACGTAACGAAAACTCAAGTGACAAATCCAAGCTCACTAATTATCATGTCCAAATCCCACTTTGTGAGAGATGATCATGTGCTTCAAACTCTCCTTTCATCAGCCCCAACTTTCTACCAACACAAAATTCATTGGTCAAGAGAAGGAACTTTCTTGCCTTCTACACCAAATCTAACAAATTGTCTGCTTCTCTGGGAGAAAATTGATTGCGGATTTGCTAAAACAAACATGTTTTTAAGGAGGTTTTAACTTTTCTGGGTTTCAGATATCAATTCTGATCCCACAATTTTCTCCTTTCATTAAAGAATCCAACTTAAGATTGCCTCATTGGGAAGAGTGTTTGAAAGGGATCATGGATTGAGCAAGACTTGAAATTTTCTGCTATTTTTCGCTCATGACAGATGAATTCAAAAAGAGACAAGGAAAAAGGCAACTAGGCAGATTGAAGACCTTATTAGATATTCTTTATGCAGTCCTGATTATTAAGGTATTGGATTTCTTGCCCAATGCTGAAACAATGGATTGGGTGGAAAAGCCACTCGGGCTTCTTAGTTATTTTGTCGAGGACCCCTTGATTCTTCTCCGGATTTTTATTGGTGTTGGTTTGACTATTATCTCTTGGAACCAAACCAACAACCTATTTAAATCCCTTGAACGGACCGATGGAACTCATGCCCTCTTTTCTATCCTTCAAGTAATTTTTGTCTATCTCTTTATCTTTTTTGCGGTAGCAGACCCGGAGGGCCGGGCGTTCCAGGCGCAACACACGGGTCGGCCTCCTCCTCGTCACGGTGTGCAA